>NZ_JBBEWC010000005.1:0-522136 GCF_037860775.1 Emticicia soli
TCTCCAATTGCTTGAATAATTTTATGAATTATGCATTCTTGCAAAATTCGGGATGACTCATGTCTCTTTTAAAGCCTTACCACAACTCTTCCCATTTGTCCACCTTTCAGAATCTTTTTAATTTCTTTGGGCAATCCTTTTAGGCTAACAGTTTTCGTGATTGTCTGCATACCCTCAGGTTTCCATTTACGGGCCAGATTCTTCCACATTTGTTTTCTCCACTCAATATCACATTCCGACGAATCGATACCAAACATCGATACTCCACGCAAAATAAACGGAAAAACACTGGTAGGTAATTCCGGCGATTGTACCAACCCGCAGATACTCACAACACCGTTGTATTGCATTGATTTCAGAATAGTAGCCAGCATATTGCCACCAACTGTATCAACACAACCGGCATATATACCTTTAAGCATCGGTCTGCCCGACTGGTCGTTTACAGCCTCACGACTAACTACTTCTTTTGCGCCTAAGCCTAGCAAAAATACTTCTCCTTCGGCTTTACCTGTTACGCCTACAACATCAAAACCAAGTTTGACTAATATCATTACTGCCATTGTCCCAACACCTCCGGTTGCACCGGTAACAATCACTTTGCCTTTATCGGGCGTCAATCCGTTTTTTATAAGCTTATCAATACACAAAGCGGCTGTTAGTCCGGCTGTGCCCAAAATCATACTTTCTTTCAGACGTAGGCCTCTTGGTAGTTTTACCACCCATTTAGCAGGCACTCTTATATATTCGCCGAACCCTCCCGAAGTATTCATTCCGAGGTCAAAGCCTGTCACAATTACCTGTTCCCCCACAGTAAAGGCTTCAGAATCTGAGGCTTCTACTATACCTGCGGCATCGATACCCGGTGTATGCGGATAATTACGGGTAACGCCCCTATTACCAATAGAAGAAAGCGCATCTTTATAATTAAGTGATGAGTATTTTACTCTGATTAATACGTCTCCGGCAGGTAAATCGTCGGTAGAACGTTCAATAATCTGATTTGAAAATGTTTTATCTTCATTTTCGCTCACATAAAAGGCTTGAAAAACTGGCATAATATTCAATATTGTTTTAGCAAATATGTGAAAAAGTTTTTTGTGAAGAGCAAAGTAATATATTAAAGTTACAAGGCTTTAAGAATAGCAGAGCAGATTTTTGTAAAGAGTGGTTTTATCACTTTGTATAAAATTAGTATTAATACTAAAATTGTAACCATATTACGTCATTCCTGTTTGAGCACAATTAAAAATCGAGATAGTGATTTGCAATGAGAAGAGAACATTCAGATTTTTAATTGTGTGAGTTTGAATGATGGGCTGCTTTTTTGTTTACTTTTTTGCAGCCCAAAAAAGTAAAAGCCTTCCAACTAAGTAATAATAGAGGTATTAGCATATTTTTTACTTAGATTAACTATAGCAATCTATCAATGGAACTTTTATCAAGTGCTTTGGATTGTAAAGAGAAATTAATTGTATAACATGCCATATACTGCCAATCCTGATTTAAATACCATACAATTACCTTTTGAATGGAGCGGGACACCTCTTGATGCCAAAGGAAGATTTGTTAATTATGAATTTCCGTTTGTTGATTCGCTAAGAGATGTTTTAAAGTGGCAGATGAGCAAAAATCCACAGAAGCTGGAGAAAAAAACAGACACTTGGAGACCCGAAGTAATGTTTAACCAGGGCTTTATTGATTCAAAAGATGATTGTATTGTTTGGCTAGGGCATGCTTCGTTCTTTATACGGCTTGCTGGAATTAATTTCTTGATAGACCCTGTTTTATTCAATATTTCTTTGCTTAAACGCCAGTCGGCATTACCTCTTGCAGCAGACGAATTACGTAATATAGACTATATTCTGGTTTCGCACGACCACCGGGACCATTGTGATGAACGAAGCCTGAAATTATTGGCTAAAAACAATCCTGATGCTACCTATCTTACAGGTTTAAATGTCGATTCTGTTATTAAAGCTTTTACACATAGCAAAAATATTCAGGCAGCCGGATGGTATCAGCAATATAAAACAGATGTAGCAGTAAAAGTTACTTATATACCGTCAAGACACTGGGGCAGACGTTTTCTGACAGATACAAACCTAAGGTTGTGGGGCGGATATGTGATTGAAGGCGCAGGTAAAACTATTTATTTCAGCGGAGACTCTGGCTATGGAGGGCACTTTGAGGCTATCGGAAAGGCGTTCCCTAATATTGATTATTGTATTATTGGGGTAGGGGCTTATAAACCTGAATTTTTTATGGGGCAAAGCCACGTTTCGCCAACTGATGCCGTAAAGGCTTTTCATGATACACACGCAAAAACCATGATACCAATGCACTATGGCACATTTGATTTGGCTGATGAACCATTGGGCGACCCCTTGCGAGTATTAAAAAGCCTTGAAGAACAAGGCGCAATTAATGGCGAACTAAAAGCCCTGAAAGTAGGAGAGATGCTTCGTTGTTAACACCTAGGCTTCGCTCAGTTTGTACCGAACACTGTTTGCATCTAGCATTTTCAGAATTGTTTCAATGTGTACACCCATACCTACATTGATAAATTGATGCTCGATTACTTCTTTTTGATTAACCACGATTTTTGGCGAGAAACCAAGCGATAAATGGGCTGTGCGGCTCTGTATTGCCCATATATTTCCGGCGGTATCGAAAATAGGACCGCCGCTTTGTCCTCTGAAACCAGGCGTAGAGGTTTCGATGAATTTTATTTCATACGGACTGTTTTCTGTTGTAGCCATTAACACCTCTCTGGTAAATATGCCATCAATCGGAAAACGAGGAATCGGCAATGCATTTGGTGCAATCTGAAAAGCATTGGTGGCTTCGTTGAAAGAAGCATTTACTTCATGAAAAGGATAACCCAATTTGCAAAGACTGGTGCCCAATAAGAGGTTTTCTGGCCTTTTAAATGTAGGATACTCAGCACAGAATTGAGGATTGTAGTTTGTGAGTTTACCGATAGCTAAATCATTTTCATTCAATAAATGTATGTTATCAATGCCATGATAATCGGCTCCCCACCAATAAGAATACGTTCGTATCCATTTCGGGTTGAAACTTATTTTTGCCAACCTTTTCTTTTTGTCATTAAAAGATAAATACGTGTTGTTTTCTATCTCGCTTACTGCCTGATTATACTGATTTATTTCTGCAATATCTCGTTGGTGCGCTGTCATAATTTCAAAAATATGAGCGGCCGTAACAATCCAGCCTTCAGCATTTACAATTACAAAGGTACCTATACTACATTCAACTGTGCCATCGAAGCGCAAAGTTGAAATAAGCACAGGTTGAGTATAATTACTTGCAATCTGGTAAGCCTTGGCAAACATAGGTGTTTCTTTTAATAGATTAGATAAAGGCTATAAATAAAGCCCTCGAATTGCTCCGAGGGCTTTTATATATAGTTTTAAGCAACTGATTACATCATGCCGCCCATTCCACCACCATGGCCATGTCCGCCCATGTCTGGTGCTTTTTCTTCCGGAATATCAGAAACTACAGCTTCTGTAGTTAATAATAAACCTGCAATAGAAGCGGCGTTTTCAAGTGCCAAACGAGTTACTTTAGTAGGGTCAATGATACCCGCACCTAGCATATCTTCGTATTTGTCTTCACGAGCATTGTAACCGAACGAACCTTCGCCAGCTTTTACCGCTTGTACAATTACTGAACCTTCGCCACCTGCGTTAGCAACAATAGTACGCAATGGAGCTTCAATTGCAGATCTGATGATAGCGATACCAGTTGTTTCGTCGCCATTATCACCTTTCAAGCCTTCAAGAGATGCTTGCGCACGGATTAAAGCTACACCACCACCAGACACGATACCTTCTTCAACAGCGGCACGTGTTGCGTGTAATGCATCATCAACACGGTCTTTTTTCTCTTTCATTTCTACTTCTGTAGCAGCACCAATGTAGATGATAGCTACACCACCTGACAATTTAGCCAAACGCTCTTGTAATTTCTCACGGTCGTAGTCAGATGTAGTTGATTCGATTTGTGCTTTGATTTGGTTAACACGGCCAGTGATTTGCTCTTGGTCACCTGCACCATTTACGATGGTTGTGTTATCTTTATCAATGATGATTTTATCGCAATGACCTAGGTAAGAAAGGTCAGCATTTTCTAATTTGAATCCACGCTCTTCAGCAATTACAGTACCACCAGTCAAGATAGCGATGTCTTCCAACATAGCTTTACGACGGTCGCCAAAACCTGGAGCTTTTACAGCACATATTTTCAATGCACCACGGATTTTGTTTACTACCAATGTAGCAAGTGCTTCTCCGTCAACATCTTCAGAGATGATCAACAACGGACGGCCAGTTTGTGCTACACCTTCCAATACTGGAAGTAACTCTTTCATTGAAGAGATTTTTTTCTCAGAGATCAAGATGAAAGGTTTTTCTAATTCAACTTCCATTTTCTCTGGGTTAGTTACGAAGTAAGCCGATAAGTAACCACGGTCAAACTGCATACCTTCTACAGTTTTAACTTCAGTTTCTGTACCACGTGCTTCTTCTACTGTAATAACACCCTCTTTACCAACTTTCTCCATTGCGTGAGCAATCATCTGGCCGATTTCGTAGTCGTTGTTAGCAGAGATAGTAGCTACTTGCTCGATTTCTTTTGATGTAGAGATAGCTTTTGATTGGCCTTTCAAAGCATCAACTACTTTAGAAACGGCTTTATCGATACCACGTTTCAAGTCCATTGGGTTTGCACCAGCAGCTACGTTTTTAGCACCGATTGTGTAGATTGCCTGCGCCAATACAGTAGCAGTAGTTGTACCGTCACCAGCTTGGTCAGCAGTTTTAGAAGCTACTTCTTTCACAAGTTGCGCTCCCATGTTTTCGATCGAATCTTTCAATTCGATTTCTTTTGCTACAGTTACACCGTCTTTAGTGATAGCAGGTGAACCGAATTTTTTATCAATAATTACGTTACGACCTTTTGGTCCTAAAGTTACTTTTACAGCGTTAGCAAGTGTATCAACGCCACGCTTCAACTTTTCTCTTGCTTCTGTATCAAAAATGATTTGCTTTGCCATGTTGTTTTTACTAATTAATAATTAGTGAATAAATGAGTGAATGATTGAATAGGAATGGAAAATAAATGTAGAAAAAGAAATATTTCTGCCTCTACAGCTATAATGGCGAACCTATGTGTGTCCGTTGAAATTAAACGATTGCGTAGATGTCTGATTCACGCATGATAAGGTACTCCTTGCCTTCAACGGTAATCTCAGTTCCGGCATATTTGCCATAAAGTACACTATCGCCTACTTTAACCAATAGAGGCTCGTCTTTTTTGCCTGGTCCTACTGCTACTACAATACCTTTTTGTGGTTTTTCTTTAGCAGTGTCGGGAATGATAATACCGAATGCCGTTTTTTCCTCCGCCGGAGCAGCTTCAATTAATACTCTGTCTGCTAGTGGCTTAACGTTTACTGACATAGTTATTTTTGATTTTTTATGGTTTTATTAATTATACATGTTAAAACCAGACATCTGTGTCTGATAATGAGGTTGTTGACAAGTGAACAAGATTTCTGCCAACAAGCCGCAAAGGTACGTTTTTCTGACAAATTTTCAGTATTAACTGACAAAATTGTTAAATACCATGACACGGCACCTAAAAGGCTTTTAGAGAAAGGAAGCAGTAAGGAAGATTATTTACTAAACATTTGTTGTAAGGCCGCCCAAAGATTTTTCTTTAGTGTAGTATCGGTTGCAATAGCACCTAAATTGTTGGCCAACAGAAAATCAATACCCGATTCGGTTTTTATCTGATACGGCACAAGCATGAGGTCCCAGTTGAGTTTACCTAGCCCTACACCAAAACTGATAAATTTGTTTGTGGTTTTCTGGGCAACAAAAGCCTGATAGTCTATATGTTGTGGTTTTTCTATTTCTATCAAATCTATTTGAGCCAAAGATAAACCAACCGCACCTAAGATTTTGCTCAGCAAAGTCTTTTCATCGTTCGAAATCAGCTCAGTAATTACCACGACCTTTTGTGTGAGTTTCAGCGGAACAGCTACAGGAACAACAGGCGTAGCAGGAATAACCGGCTTTGGCGGCTCAACTTTGGGTGTTTCAAGCACCGGAGTAGGCTTAACTACAGGTGTAGCCTCTTTTGCCTCTTTTTTTACTTCAGCTATTGTTTCTTTTGCAGGAGCTACCTCTACTTGTGGATTTTTGTAGATGACTTCTTTATTGAAAAGATATTGGGCAAGAATATTGTTCATGAGCAGAAAGAAGTCTCACAGACGCCAGGGTCTATGAGACTTATCTAATATATTAAGCTATTGCGGCTTCTCTTAAAATAACAGCCTCACGGTCGGGGCCGGTAGAGATAAAACTGATTGGGATTTCGAGCTCAGTCTCTAAATAATTGATATATGCTGCTAACTCCGCCGGAACATCTTCGTAAGTACGGAAATTCTCAAGCGAGCATTTCCAGCCTTTGAAAGACTTATAGATTGGCTCAACCTGAATATCATTCAAATCAAACGGCATTTGCTCTGTCACGGTACCATCAGGCAATTTATAATGGGTACATACATTAATTTCGTCTAAGAAATTCAGTACGTCAACTTTCATCATAATCAATTGAGTAACACCGTTAAGCATGATGCTATATTTTAAAGCTGGTAAATCTAACCAACCAGTACGGCGTGGGCGACCAGTGGTTGCACCAAACTCTCTTCCTTCCTGACGAATCGCTTCGCCTAAATCATCATGCAACTCGGTAGGGAACGGGCCGCTACCTACTCTTGTACAATAAGCTTTAAAAATACCATATACCTCACCAACCTGGCGTGGCGCTACACCTAGCCCTGAGCAAACACCAGCGGCTGTTGTATTAGAACTTGTTACGAATGGGTACGAGCCAAAGTCAATATCAAGTAATGAGCCTTGTGCACCTTCGGCTAATATTCTTTGTCCTTTTTTAAGTGAATCGTTTACAATGTATTCGGTATCAACAATGGTAAATTCTTTCAGGAATTCAATAGCAGAGAAAAACTCTCTTTCTGATTCTGAGAGGTCGAAGCTGAAATCAAGGAAACTCAACATCTGCTTATGCGTCTCTACAAGACGATTGTATTTTTGTTCGAAATTAGGCGATAGAATATCTCCTAATCTTAATCCCTGACGCGACACTTTGTCAGTATAAGCCGGGCCGATACCACGTAGGGTAGAGCCAATTTTTGAATCACCTTTGGCTTTTTCCTGAGCGGCGTCTACTAGCCTATGGGTAGGAATAATGATAGCGGTTTTTTTCGAAATAATCAGATTCTTGCGTAAATCAAGGTTGTATTTAGCTAAACCTTCAATTTCTCGGCGGAAAACGATTGGATCAAGCACAACACCGTTGCCTATAACATTAAGGCAATCAGAGCGGAAAATACCTGATGGAATTTGGTGCAAAACGTGTTTGATACCATCAAACTCAAGGGTATGCCCCGCATTTGGGCCACCTTGAAAACGTGCAACAACCTGATATTCTGGGGCAAGTACATCAACAATTTTTCCTTTGCCTTCATCTCCCCATTGTAAACCTAAAAGTATATCAATCATTATTGGTTAAAAAGACTATGTCTATTAAAATTTTAGAAAAAGTTAAGCTTTGTTTTCGCATTTCTCACGCTGGCAGTTGCCATAAAAAATCAGTGAGTGGTGCATTACTTTAAATTGGAGCATATCGCCTACCATGCTTTGTATATTCTGTACGCGAGGGTCGCAGAATTCCATCACTTTATGGCAGTCTACACATATCAGGTGGTCATGTTGTTTATAACCATAGGCTTTTTCGTATTGTGCCAGGTTTTTACCAAACTGGTGTTTGGTTACCAGGTCGCACTCTACCAATAAGTCAAGTGTGTTGTATACCGTTGCTCTACTTACCTGATACTTTTTGTTTTTCATCGAAATATACAGGTCTTCTACCTCAAAGTGGTCATCACGAGAGTATATTTCTTCCAATATCGCATATCTTTCCGGTGTTTTCCGAAGCTGCTTTGTCTCCAGATAAGCAGTAAAAATGCGTTTGGCTGAATCAAAATTTGTTGGATTCGGAACCATAATGTTCGCTATGTTTGACTGTTATTTTGGTGTGAAGTTACAAAGAAAATAGATAACAACTGATAAATGTCTTAATGAAAGATTAACAAACCACCAGAATCACTACTGTTTTGTACAAAACGAACCCTATTTTTGCAAAAAAAACTATTTTAGAACACTAAATTTGGTTTGGGTGGTTTATGGCTTTCTTAAAATAAATATACAAGCACTGAGTAAATTTCAATGCTTGTATAGCCAGATTAATTTCATTAAATAAGTTTTACCAGGTATTTTCTAAATCTTTTTTTACATAAGTATGATTTCTTTCGTCGTATGCGCTAGCACCCGGTTTTTTTAGCTTCAATGCATCGTCTTTTTTGAAAATTCTCATTAAAAACGCTATTGGAGTTAAGAAAATAAAGAAAATCACACTTAACAAGATAGTAGAGTTAATTCGACCTAATATTTCGGCGAATTTAAGCCAAACCCAGGCAATTTTATCGGCAACAAAACTAGAAAATACGCCTAATAAGCCAATAATGAGTGCCGCAATTAACAGCCATTTTAGCTCAAAAAAGTAAAAAAATACTAATAGCCCTACAACAATCGTCAGGACAATCTCTTTATTATTTTGTTGTTTCATTGCTTAGAATAATGTGTAAATAAATGGAGCAATTGCCGAACCACCACCGATTACAATTAGTACTCCAATTAATAACAATACCACAATCATGGGCATAAGCCACCATTTTTTTCGTTCTTTTAAGAAATTCCAGAGGTCTTGTATAAAATCCATGGTTTCGTTCCCTGTCCCACAGGGATTAGTTTAAAGTTTATAGTTTTGAGGGACACAAAACTAGTCTAATTTATATTCGTCTTTCCATGATTCTGACTCAGTCCATTCAGGTTGGGTTTTCTTATCGAAGATAAAATTACCAACCACTAAATAGTCCATTTCAGTACGCATGAGGCACTTGTAGGCATCTTCGGGGGTACAAACTATAGGTTCTCCCCGTACGTTAAAACTGGTGTTTACTACAACGCCATACCCTGTCTGTTTCTTGAATTCGTTAATGAGTGTCCAATAACGAGGATTAGTCTCCTGATGAACAGTCTGGATACGAGCAGAGTAATCGATATGAGTAATTGACGGTAAATCTGAGCGTAAGAAGTACAGTTTCTCCATCATCGGCAGGCTTTCATATTCTGCCGGGAAAACAGTTCGTCTCTTTTTATTTACGCCATGTACTAATAGCATATAAGGTGAAGGAGTTTCGCACTCAAAATACTCTTCTACATCTTCTGCCAATACAGATGGTGCAAAAGGGCGGAAACCTTCTCTATATTTGATTTTCAAATTCAGTTTTTTCTGCATTTCAGGGTTTCGTGCATCACCTAAGATACTTCTTCCTCCTAATGCACGTGGGCCAAACTCCATACGTCCCTGAAACCAGCCTATTACATTACCTTCTGCTAATAGTTCGGCTGTTCTGGCCGCTAGTTCAGTGAAATTGTCATAATACTGTGCATGAGCATCGTATTTTTTAGCCATTTGCTTCACTTCTAGGTCTGAGTACTCAGGGCCTAGGTATGAGCCATGCATTTCGTCAAGTGTATTCGGTGTAAGTTTGCGCTCCTGATTAAAATAGATATAATTGGCAGCCAAAGCAGCACCAAGTGCGCCACCTGCATCACCCGCAGCCGGTTGAATATAAACATTCTCAAAAATGTTTGTTTTCTGTAATTTACCGTTAGCTACGCAGTTAAGGGCTACACCACCTGCCATACACAGGTTTTTCGAGCCTGTAAGGCGTTTGGCTTCTTCGGCCATTTTTATAACTACCTCTTCGGTTACCTCCTGAATAGCAAGGGCAAAGTCGCAATGTATTTGCTCAAGAAGGCTCTCAGACTCACGGCGTTTGAAACCCAGAAGTTTCTCCCATTTGTCGTCAAATACCATTCTTAGACCTGTAGCGTAATTAAAATAATCCTGATTAAGCCATATTGAGCCATCGGCTTTAATTTCTACCAACTCGGTTCTGATTAATTCTACAAACTTAGCTACTTGTGCCGAGCCGTGGTTACCATAAGGTGCCAGCCCCATAAGTTTGTACTCGCCCGAGTTTACTTTAAAACCGCAATAATAAGTAACAGCCGAATACAACAAACCTAATGAATGCGGGAAACGTAACTCTTTCAGAATGGTCATCTGATTGCCTTTTCCGTGGCAAATAGAGGCAGTTGCCCATTCGCCTACGCCATCAATGGTTAAAACTGCGGCGTCTTCAAAAGGTGATGGATAATACGCACTGGCACCATGCGAAAGGTGGTGCTCAGGGAATAATAATTTTGCTTTTCTTTTATCGTAATTTCCAATTTTCTCCAACTCTTCGTGAAGCATTCTTTTTAAGAACATTTTCTCTTTTAACCATACCGGAATAGAGGTAAGGAAAGATCTCAGGCCTCTTGGCGAGAATCCGTAATAGGTTTCTAGCAAACGCTCAAATTTCAATAATGGCTTATCGTAGAAAACAATGGCATCAACCTTGTCGAGGGTTACTCCGCTGTAATCTAAACAAAACTTTACTGCATTAGTAGGGAATGCCGGGTCGTGTTTTATTCTTGTAAATCTTTCTTCTTGGGCTGCTGCGAGTATTTCGCCATTTTTAATGAGAGCTGCTGCGGAGTCGTGATAGAATGCAGAAATTCCTAAAATAATCATGAATGTATTTTTAGTCCTATACAATTAGGTTTTAAACTAGCCTGTGTTTATTCGGCTACAAATATAGGTATTTTAGTAACTTTCTGATATTAATTATTATTAAATATCGGAAAATTTTATTGAATAGAGATTTTTACCTACTTTTATAACTTTCATTAATGATTAATACTGAATTACGGTGAAGTCAAAAAATTTTGTTCTGGGGCTCGTTTCTTTCCTATTATTTTATATTATTCTTGAACTTTTCTCTCGTATAGCGCTATCTTTTTTAGGTTATTCGTTTTTTCATCCCAAGAGTTTTATCGTTGATAACTACTATAAAGAGTTAAAGAAACCTTTAGAAACAGAAATCACAAAAGATGATGGGTATAAAGATATTCTGATACTGGGTGGCTCGGTTATAAGCCCACTCTGGAGCCAGATGGACACCCGTCTTGATAGCTTGCTGGCTCGGAAAGACGTTAGGGTTTTTAATGTGGCAGTGCCGGGGCATAGCTCGCTTGATAATTCAATTAAGTATGATTTACTAAAAGATAAAGCGTTTGACCTGGTGGTATATTACGAAGCCATTAACGAAAACCGAGAAAATAATACACCAAAAGAATTATTTAAAGAAGATTATTCAGACAGAGAGTGGTATCATCATATTGGGTTATTGCGTAAGCACCCAGAGATGAATATTACTACCTTACCCTATCTGATACATAAGTCGGTTGCGGCTATTATTCAGAAGGTAACCAATACGCCTTTTCTTGATAACGATAATGTGCGTAAAGAACACCGCCAGTACGGAAGCGAAATAAAAACAGCCGGGCCTTATAAAAGAAACCTTGAAAAGATTATCAATCAGGCAGCTGACAAAGATGCGAAGTTGCTTTTAATGGGTTATACTTCGTTTTTTCCTGATGTAAATCTACTGGGCGACCCATCGGATGCGCAATATTTTGCTAAAAATTGTAAAATGGCTGCTATTGTTACGGTATGGGGCGATACCAAAAATACACAGAAAGGTATTGAAGTACATAACGATATTCTGACCAAACTGGCTACCGAACACAAGACCTATTACCTTGATATGCGAAAGGTAGTGCCACAGGAAGTTGATTATTTTTGCGATATTTGTCACCTAAGTGACAAAGGATGTGTTATATTTGCCGGTGCATTGGCAAATTATATTAAGACCAATAAGATTTTAGACGAGAAGTCTAAAATATAAAGCAGACCAATTTTTGACTGAAATATAAAATGTGAGTTTTCAAGAGGGTATTATCTGAAAAGATAGTACCCTGTTTTATTTATCAGAATCTTAGAGTTAGCCCTACGCCATTACTCTCTGTAATTCCAACATTTACTTTTTGAATAAACGAAGCCAGCGGTTTCTGGTTTTTTAGTTTAGCATTATAAATATCAACCGAGTGTTGTATTAATTCGTTTGAGGCCTCCATCATACATAGGCCCCCTGCTATAATACCTATACCTACCAGTAGTTTAGGCAAGCTACGCACTTTATAGTTTACTTCACGCCCTCTTACAACAGCGGTAGCATCTTCACCTTTTAGCCCTATTACTGCTAAACCTACACCCGCAATAGTTACTACCGGTGCTGCCGGATTCATATAGAACCCCCATTTGTATTTCACTTTAGGCTGCCAGGTTTCCTGATATAGCTCTGTTATCTTTTTATGCGAAAGCTTGAAACCATTCCTATATATTTTTGTAGTTATAAATACTCTTTTGGTCGTAAGCGTATCGCTTGATTGAGCAAAAACTGATGAACTAATAACTACAAGCAGTAATAAAATAGCAAATGGTTTCATTGAAGGGTATAATGGAATAGTGATGGTTTATTTCAACTTTCTACGTCAACACGTGTTACCTGATGCACACCCTCTATCTCGCCTAATTGTTTCATTAAAGTTTCTAAATGTCGGGTGTCTTGCACGTACAGCTTAATATCACCCGTAAATATACCATCATTTGTATCAACTGCCAAAGAACGCATGTTAATATGTAACTCGCTCGATATAACTTTTGATATGTCTTGTATCATACCCATGCGGTCAATACCATCTAAATGGATTGTAGCAACAAAGGCTTTAGCTACCTGCGACGACCAACGGGCCTTGATAACCCTATTGCCATATTGCGATAATAATTGCTGCGCATTAGGGCAAGAGTTACGGTGTATTTTGATTCCTTCGTTTACTGTCAAGAAGCCAAAAACATCGTCGCCGGGTATTGGGTTACAACAACGCGCCAGCGTGAAATCAATTTCTTGTAAATCATCACCAATAAAAAGCGTATCGTCGCCTTTTACTTTCTTTATCTCTTTCTCAAAGCTTTTGGCGTCAGTATAGGCCTTGTTATCAATTTCAATTTTAGCTTGTTTGTTCAGGCGTGCATCTCTTTCGGCTTTAAACTTCTTGATTTCGTCGGGCTGAATATATGCCTTACCAAAAGCATAATACAGGTCGTTATAGTCTTTCTTATTGAAATAAGCTCTTAATTGGTTAAGCGTTTCAAGGTTGTTTTCGAGCCCCAGAAGCTTGAAACGTTTAGTAATAATTTCTTTACCATCGCTATAATAAACCTTATTTTCTTCTTTAAGGAGGTCTTTTATGCGTGCTTTAGCCTTGGTAGTTGTTACAAAGCGCAACCAGTCTTCCGATGGTTTCTGGCTTTTGGTTGTCAGAATCTCTACCTGGTCGCCGTTTTGTAGGGTATAACTAATAGGTACGAGTTGATTATTTACTTTTCCGGCCGTACATTTTTTGCCGATTTCGGTATGTATCTCAAAGGCAAAGTCGAGCACGGTTGCACCTTTTCTTAGTACTTTCAGGTCGCCTTTTGGTGTAAATACAAAAACCTCTTCGTTATAGAAATTACCTCTGAAATCTTCCAAGAACTCAATAGCCGACTTATCGCCTGATTGCAGGGTTTCTCTTACCTGATTAATCCAGCGGTCGAGCGGGGCATTCATTGAGGTGTCATTGCCTTTATATTTAAAGTGGGCAGCATAACCTCTTTCCGATATTTCGTCCATACGTTCGGTACGAATCTGTACTTCTACCCATTGGCCTGTCTGGCTCATTACGGTTGTATGCAAAGACTCATAACCATTGGCTTTCGGAATCGAAATCCAGTCTTTCAATCGGTCGGGATTAGGTTTATATTGGTCTGTTACAATTGAATAAACCTGCCAGCACGCCGATTTCTCTTTTTCATGCGTTACATTGGTCAGAATAATTCTGATGGCAAACAAATCAAATATTTCTTCAAAAGGCGTATTCTGTTTTTTTATCTTGTTCCAGATAGAATAGATATGCTTTGGCCGCCCTTTTATAATAAACTCAAGCCCTGCGTCCTGAAGTTTTTTCTTAAGGGGCTTAATAAAGTTATCAATGAATCTGTCACGGGTTGCTTTAGTGCTTTTGAGTTTGTGGGCTAGTTCTTTAAATACCTCCGGTTCGGTGTATTTCAGATAAAGGTCTTCGAGCTCTGATTTTATTTTATACAAACCCAAGCGGTGGGCTAGGGGAGCATAGATAAAAATGGTTTCATGAGCAATTTTTAATTGCGAATTACGTGCCATACTACCAAGTGTACGCATATTATGCAGGCGGTCGGCTAGTTTTATCAGAATCACACGCACATCTTCTGAAAGCGTAATAAGCATCTTACGAAAGTTTTCGGCCTGTGCCGAAGTGCCCTGCTCAAAGTTGCCTGATATTTTGGTAAGGCCATCAATGATGCGTGCTACTTTCTCGCCAAATTCTTTTTCAATTTGTTTCAGGGTCATATCTGTGTCTTCTACTACATCGTGCAGTAGGGCACATATAATAGAGGTAGCACCTAGCCCGATTTCTTCTACACAGATTTGGGCTACTTCAAGCGGGTGGTAAATGTAAGGTTCTCCCGATTTGCGCCGCATATCTTTATGGGCTTCCATCGAAATCGTAAATGCTTTTTTTATTTGCTTGGCATCATCTCCCTTCAAGGTGGGTTTAGCCGCCCGAAGTAATCGACGATACTTAGCTAATATCTCAGCTCTTTCTTTCTCAAGGTCTATCATTGGTTCAGACTGACGACTGGTTTCCACTTTTTCTTCAATTTCTCCTAACATTCTATTTGTTTTATTGTATTCCTTCATACCAATTTAAACAATCATTGGCTCAACCGCAAGTAATTTCGAAGCAATCTATATAAACAGTTCGAATAAATATTATTTTTTTAAAAACTTTGTTTTGGTTTCAAACTTTTGTCGTAATATTGCAATCGCAAAAGGGACACTTTTTGAAGACTTGAAAAAAGGTTGAAAAAAAAGTTTAAAAATTTTTCAGAAAATATTTGACAAGAGTAAAAAAAGTAATTACCTTTGCAGCCCGATTCAGTTAATACTGAACAAAAAAATAAGCGATGCGGGCGTGGCGAAATTGGTAGACGTGCCAGACTTAGGATCTGGTGTCGCAAGGCATGGGGGTTCGAGTCCCTCCGCCCGTACACAAAACCCCCTGAACCTTGCCTGGTCAGGGGGTTTTTTAATAATACCGGTTTTAGTCCTATAAAACTTTACTGACAGTCGGTTCTTAATACCGAATGCGGCATTTTATCTAAAATAAAACTCATATTCCTACATAATGGAAACAATATTCGACAAGACATCTGCAACAACCGGCAGACTTAAAGTAAGTGTTACTGAGGCAGACTACAAGCCAGAAGTAGATAAAAAAATTAAGCAATATACTAAAACTGCACAGGTGAAAGGTTTTCGCCCGGGCATGGTTCCAAAAGAATATATCCAGAAATTATACGGTAAAAGTATTTTAGTTGACGAAGTGATTAACTTGGTTTCTAAAACTACTAACGAGTATATCACAAATAATAAATTACGTGTAGTAGGCGACCCAATGCCAGATAACGAACTTTCGTCGAAAGTAGATTGGGAAACTAGTAAAGAATTTACATTTGAATATGACTTAGGTTTAGCTTCTGACTTTACAGTTGATTTGAAAGCGATTCCGGCTATTACAAATTATGAAATCGAGCCTACAGAAGAGAGAATAAACGAAGCAATTGAAGATATCCGTCGTCGTTTCGGAAAAGATTCAGAGGCAGAAGAGGTAGAGAAAGAAGATTTAGTATTTGGTACTTTGAAACAAGAGTCAACAGAAACTGAATTTAAAGATGCTACTATTTCAACAGGCCGTGTACGTGAAGACGCTTTCCATATCTTTAAAGGTTTAGAAAAAGGAAGCAGTGTAAAATTTGATATTCAATCAATTTTTGAAAGCACAAAAGATTTAGGTTTTGCTACTGGTGAGAGCGAAGAAAAAGCAGCAGAATTGGCTGGTGAGTTTGAGTTTACAGTAGAGAAAATCACAAGAGTAGCCCCTGCTGATATTGACCAAGAGTTTTTTGATAAAGCAATTGGCGCAGGTAAAGTTACAACTGAAGAAGAGTTCAGAGAAGAAATCAAGAAGATTGTTAAAGAAAACTACGAGCGTGAGAGCGATTATTTGTTAGATTTTGAAGTTGAAAAAACAATCTTAAATAATATCCCTATCGAGTTGCCGGATACATTCCTTAAAAAATGGTTGTTGACTATCAACGAAGGTAAATTTACAGAAGAAGACATCGAAAAAGATTATGATGCTTTTGCTCGTGGTTTACGTATGGATTTGATTCGCAACGAAGTAGCAACTAACAACGAAATCAAGTTGGAGTATAACGATATAGTAGAAGAAGTAAAAGCTGAAATGCGTAACTATTTCGGTGCTTACTCTTATGAAGGATTGGAAGACATTATCGACAACATGGCTCGTAAAACGCTTAAAGAAAATAAAGATAACGCCGTGCGTCGTTACACAGACCGTGCTTTTGGCAAGAAAGTACGTGAGTTCTTGAAAGCAAACCTTACAGTTGAAAAGAAAACTATCAAAGTTGATGAATTCAATAAAATTGCAGAAGAAGTTTACGCTTAATCTTTTGTGATTAATAGATATAGAAAATCCCCGTAGCCTGGCTGCGGGGATTTTTTTGTGGCTAGTCAGGTATTTTTTTTGCGGTATTCCAACTAAATTTGGCTAATAATAGTCTGTACTAAAAATACGCCTAGCTATGAAAAAAATATTACTTCTTTTATTAATTGCTTTTAATGGTTTCTCTCAGGTTTTTTATCTTGATACTACTTTCAGCACCAAGCCGCTTATTAAGCCTTTTCCTGCTCAGGATTTATTGCTTAGCCAATTTCCTGACGGCACTATGTATCTGAAATCAAATGCCAATGTATTTAACGGACAAACAACAGAAACAGGTAATGTGCTGTTGAATACAGAGGGCAAACTTATACGAACTGTTGGAGACGAACCGCTGACTGATTTTGACTCCCGATTCGAAAATTATGCAGTTACTCCCGATAACAAGCTGTTAATACCTCAGCTTGTTGCTGCCTCATCTTACGCAATCATAAAAATATCTCCGCAAGGTATAATTGATAGTTCGTTTAAATTTAACTCATTTAAAGTATATATTCTGAAAATAATATTGCTGAAAAATGAAAACATTGTAGTGCTCTTTTTAAAAGAGGATAGGACATTAGGCTGTGAAGTTTTTGATAAAACAGGCAAATTCATCAAAGTGCTAGACCCTGCCAAATACACAAGTGCTACCAATGCTCAACTGACAGATGTAGTATCTAACGAACAGAACGAATATTTTTTACTATTGATTGATAATAAAAAGAATGCAGAAATAATTAAAACAAATACCGATTTTGAAATTGATAAGAATTTTGCTACCATAAAATTTAATGGTGTTGAAGCCTATACGCATAGATTAGAAAAAATTACTGATGGTTTTCTAGTGTATCAGTCGAGTAATGAAGGTACGAAACATAAAGTTGAAAAGTTTGATAGTAAAGGCAGCCGTATATGGACAGTAAGCTTTGATAGACTAAGTATACATGAAACTGCCTTGAGTTTCTTTGAACAGACCAATGGCAGTATTGATTTAATTTATTTTGACAATAAACACCTGAAAATTAAAGCCAATGGAGTGATAGACACTACGTTTTATGATAGACAGCTTCATAAAAACACTGCTTTTCTACACGCTTTTAAAGATGGCACTTATTGGGTTGCACAAAATAAAAGCGGCATTATTGAAAAAATGTCTGCCGATGGGAGTATCGATAAAAACTTTAAGCTTGTGGTTGAAGCACAAAAGCAAATGTGGCCTAATCAGATTCAGAAATTGCCTAACAATACCTATCTGCTTGATTTTTATAATTATAACTACGGCAATTCGCCGTATAGCATTCGTTACGCTCCTTATCCTAATGCTGTTCAGGTTTATGATAACAAACATAAACTACTATATGATTTTTTTGATGGCAAAACTATCTGGAATACCTACAAAACTAAAAGCACATTGGTAGTAAGGGGCGATGGTAAGTTTCATGTTATTGATGGAGCTAACAAAATGACCGTATCGAAAGATACGCTGCAGGCGAATGATGTAATAGACTGGCAGAACAATTTTGTTTACCGGAAGATAAAAATGGATAGCATCATCAGATTTAAAATAGGGCAGGGGCTTGATAAAGATTTTGTAATTGCAAAAGGCAACATAAGCAATTTTATACTTATGAACGATGGGCGGATTATGGTAGAAACCTGGAATAATGGTGCACAGCGTTTTTTCTATCTGGATATGTACACCGCTAATGGCAAGCCCGATGACTCTTTTAAAACCATTATAACAGATGATAGCTTTTCCAGGTTTTCGGGAGAAGTACCCAGAACTGTTGAAAGTATCAATGATGGGTTTATTATCAATCAGATAACCATTGGCGAAACTGCCAATATTGTAAAACAGCGCTTTTTGAAATATGATAATAACGGAAATCCGGTTGAAAATTACCAGAGCAATTTATATAGAGGTGGGTATTTTAAACAATACCAGCCAGATGGCACTATATTTATGAATACGGCTAATTATATTCATGAAAGCGATAGAGAAACAGTGTATAATTTTTTGAAACTGAACTCGTCGGGTAAAATAGATACTACTTTTACTTTATTGGGTACAGATACGGTTTATGGGTTTACTTTTTTTGATGATAACACGCTCTATGCAGTAGGACAAGAAACTTTACAAAAGTTTATAAGACAGCCATTAAAACAAGATGAACACTTTTACTACAAGCCATTACCGGAGAAAATAGCCTGGGATATAGCCATACCAACTAAAATAGTTATAAACTCTAATATTAAAGATATAAAACTGGCAGTATCCGGCAGCGGACAGTTACAAGATGGGTATGTGTATTTTGATAAAAATGCGGGCCTTGTAAGAATAACTGTTTCAGATAATACAAATAGAATACTGGCAAAACAGGTAATAGAGCTTACCAGAATTTATCCGGTTCTGATTTATGATGAAACTCAGTTTGCTACTGCTCAGGGGCCGTTTGAATTTAAAGTACAATCATCATCGGGTATGCCGGTAAAGATTATTGTAGATGGCGGCGCAGAGCATATCGGGAGTGTAATTGTAGACCCTCAGAAAGACAGAAGGATAAAACTTAAACTTATAACCGAAAGCAATGAAAAATATGAAGCGTTAGAGAGAGAAATCGTTCTAGAAGCTTTAATTCCCTTAGCAACAGAAACACAAAAACAAAGGATAAAATACTATCCCAATCCGGTTTCTAATAAATTGATTATCGAAAAAAATAATGCTGTAATTGAAGCTTTCAGACTACTAGGTATTGACGGAAAAGATAAGCCTTTTGAGATAACAGAGTATGCCGACAAATTTGAGGCATCGATGAAGGGTCTTCCACAAGGTATTTATATACTTATACTAAGCAGCAAAGAACAGCATTTTGCCTATAAAATTATAAAAGAATAAAATTTGTGCGAAGCCACAAATGGACTTCGCACAAAATAAGAATTTTACGAAATCAACACGTTTCCGGTCATTTCGGCTGGTATATCTACGCCCATCAATGTCAGGATAGTAGGAGCAATGTCGCCTAGTTTACCATCTTGTACTGTAAATCTATCAGCTTTATCAACCACGATACATGGCACAAGGTTAAGCGAGTGTTGCGTATTTGGCGATTTGTCGTCGTTTATCATATAATCAGCATTGCCATGGTCAGCAATTACGATTGATGTATAACCGTTTTCAAGCGCTGTGTTAACTACTTGTTCCAAGCATTTATCTACTGCTTCTACTGCTTGTACTACAGCCTCAAATACACCTGTGTGGCCTACCATGTCAGGGTTGGCAAAGTTCAGACACACAAAATCAACTTCGTGTTTTTGTAGTTCAGGTAATATGGTATTGTCAATATCAAAAGCGGCCATTTGTGGTTTAAGGTCGTAAGTAGGTACATCTTTTGGCGATGGACACAACAAACGGCTTTCACCTGCAAATGGTTCTTCACGACCACCCGAGAAGAAGAAAGTTACGTGCGGGTATTTTTCAGTTTCGGCAATACGAATCTGTTTTTTACCTGCTCTTTCTAATACTTCACCAAGGGTGTTAGTAAGGTTATCTTTTTCGTATATTACATGTACATTATGAAACGACTCATCGTAGTTTGTCATCGTAACATAATATAGATTAAGTGCCTTCATGTCATAATCAGGGAAATCCTGCTGTGTCAGCACCTCTGTTATCTCTCTACCACGGTCAGTACGGAAGTTGAAACACATCACAACGTCTCCTTCTTCAATTGTGCCTACAGGTGCACCGTTTTCTGTAATCACAATTGGTTTCAAAAACTCGTCGGTTACATTCTGGTCGTATGAATGCTGAATTGAATCTTGCAATTGGTCAATTGTAATGGCGCTGTCACCAACACCTTTCACCATAGCATCGTAGGCTAGTTTTACACGTTCCCAACGTTTGTCACGGTCCATGGCATAATAACGGCCTACTACAGAAGCAATTTTACCTGTTGAAACACTCAAATGATTCTGTAAATCGGCTAAGAAACCTTTGCCACTTTTAGGGTCGCAATCACGCCCGTCAGTAAACGCATGAACAAATACATCAGATAGACCATAGTTTGCTGCTGCGCTGCAAAGCCCTTTCAGGTGCTCAATGTGCGAGTGCACACCACCATTAGAAGCTAAACCTATAAAATGTACTTTACGATTATTATTTTTTGCGTATTCAAAAGCCTCAACCAAAGCAGGTTCTTTGGCTAGTGTGCCTTCTTCAACAGCAATGCTTATTTTTTCTAATTCCTGATATACCACACGGCCTGCACCTAAGTTCATGTGTCCTACTTCTGAGTTTCCCATCTGGCCATTAGGTAGCCCAACTGCACGGCCGCAAGCTTCTAATGTGCTGTGAGGATACTCTTTTAATAATTTTCTGAAATAAGGTACATTGGCAGCATCAATAGCTGAGCGCCACTCTTCACCTTGTTTGGGAATGCCCCAACCATCAAGGATTATCAAAATTACTTTCTTATTCATAGTGTATTACCCCGTAACCTCAAATTAAGGTAGTTTATTAGAAACTTTTCATGTGTCGGGGTATTATAATTATCGCATGAAAGTTTCATAAATTTCTTTGTTATTTTCGTTGCACAAATTTATTCATTTTTTCTTCATCTGTGCTAAAATCTTCTTGCCTCTGCTTAGAATAGCGGCCGAACCGTCCTGATTTTTCAGCAATAAATCTTCTATACTCAGCCTTAGTTCTGTTCTGAGTTCCGGTATGCGTCTCACAATATTATAGCATACTGTCATCGAGAACGCTTTTATGGCAATGGCCTCGTTGCTGTGCATAAAGCCAAAACAGATGTCATAAATTTCACCTGTATATTCTTCGGGTATCTCTACAAATTGCCAAACCCGCACTATATTTCTTTTAACGGAGTCCGGCACCATTGGGTCTTGTAGTTTCTGAATAAAATTTCTGAAGTATGGGATAACCAGTAGCGGATAATGTGCTGCGCATTCGCTCAGCACCCAGCCCGCTTTTTGTGTATTGATGTAATGGCCTCGCAGAAAAATATTCATCAGCAAAGCAAAACTTTCAGAATTAGCACCAATATAGTTGGCAATTTTTGTTACCTGTGCTTTCGAAAAGTCTTTGGCGAGCTCGCTTTCAATATCTAGTTTCGGTAAGTTGGCCATTTCATAGGGGCTTGATGCTATAAAATAAGAGCTATAATTCAGTTTTATTTGCTGTATTATAGCTCTCAAATTTAACTATTCTTCTTCTTGATTCACAACTAAACCGTGTTTTTCGATTAAATGCTCTAGTAAGGCTGTATTACTTCTTTGCACAATATGAAAAACCTCTTCAAAATCGAGTGCCGAGCCGTAATAAGGGTCAGGCACATCTTTTACGCCTTTTACCTTAGGGTCATAATCACGGAGTAAAAACAACTTTTCGGCCGAGGGTGTAGTATGCTTTGTTTGATAATAAAGCTCATACACATCTTTAAAATTGCTTTCGTCCATCACCACAATGTGGTCAAAAGTATCAAAGTCAGTTGTTTTAATTTCTCGGCCTTTGTGGGTGAGCACAATGCCATTATCTAAGGCATTTTTGATAGCTCTTTGGTCGGGCGACTGACCAGCGTGCCAACCTTTAGTACCTGCTGAATCGCAAGATATCTGGTCTTCTAGGTTATGTTTTTGTACAAGGTCTTTAAAAACTCCTTCGGCAACAGGCGAACGACATATATTGCCCAGGCAAACAAAAAGTACTTTTACCATAGTGTTGTAATTTATGATTGTGTAAATTTATTGGCGTAAATTTAAAGGTTTGTTTTACTCCAAAAACAAGGCCGGCCTATTTTAATTGATATTTAATAGACTTTTTCGCCACCTATAAAGGTGTTACTTACCTTAATGTTTCTTAGTTTTTCTTTGGCTTCTTTCATAATATCGGCTTCAAGAATAACGAAGTCAGCCATTTTTCCGGTTTCAATGCTTCCACGCTCTTTTTCTTCAAAATTGGCATAGGCACTCCAGATTGTCATGGCTTTTAGTGCTTGCTCACGTGTGAGCGCATTTTCCATTTGGAAACCACCCTTAGGGTAATTCTGAGCATCCTGACGTGCCACTACCGAATGAAATCCAAACAATGGATTGACAAACTCAACCGGAAAGTCGCTCCCGTTGGCTATTACACCATTTTGTTTTAATAAATCCTGAAATGCATACGCTGTTTTTACACGCTCATTGCCCAGACGGTCGCCAGCCCAATACATATCAGATGTAGCATGGGTGGCCTGAATAGAAGGTATAACCGAAAATCGGCCAAATTTTGGTACGTCTTCAGTTGATACCACCTGTGCGTGCTCAATACGCCAGCGGCGGGCATTTTTGCCTTTTAGTAATTTGCCATAGATATTCAATATCAGGCGATTGGCCGAATCACCAATGCAATGTGTATTGGCCTGGAAATCAGAGTTATAAATGGCCGTTAAACTTCTTTCAAGCTCGGCGGGGCTTAATAATAAGAATCCGGTTTTTGCAGGTTCGTCGCTATATGGTTTCAACAAACAGGCGCCTCGTGAGCCTAAAGCTCCATCGGCATAGAGTTTAAATGAGCGCACATTCAGGCGGTCGGTTTTATAAATACCTTTTTTGATAAAATACTCAAGGTTACGGATACCCAAAGAAACCATTACATAATTACGTATTTTAAGTGTACCGGCCTTTTGCATTTTATCAATCAGCTCAATATCATCTTGATTTAAGCCAGCATCCGAAACGGTAGTAAGTCCGTATTTTACACACTCTTTTTGAGCTGCCAACAACATATTCTGTTTTTCTTTGTCGGTTGTGCTCGGAATCACTCTTTTTATTAATCCCATCGCATTGTCAACCAGAATACCTGTCAATTGACCATCAATTACTTCTACTTCGCCACCATTTACTTTACTTGCCGGAGATATTTTAGCCAGTTGAATCGCTTTTGAGTTAACCAAAACTGCGTGTCCATCTATGCGTGTAAGCAAAACTGGTTTATTAGGGAATGCTCTATCCAATAATTCTTTTGTCGGAAAAACTTTTATATCCCAGTCGTTCTGGTCCCAGCCACGGCCTATAATCCATTGATGGTCGGGGTGCTCGGCTGCAAATTTCTGCAAGCGTTCTACAATTTCCTCAAAAGATTTAGTGTCGACCAAATCGCATTGGTTGAGCATCTGGCCTAAACCCAAAAAATGGCTGTGTGGGTCATAAAAACCCGGATACACAGGCTTTTTGTTGGCATCTATTTTTTGCTTGGCATTGTATTTTGCTAATAGGTCTTTAGAGCTGCCAATGTCAATAAATTTACCATCTTTTACAGCAAAGGCCTCGGCAGTACTGAATTGCTTATTTACCGTATAAACAACAGCATTGTGCACTATCAGGTCGGCCTGTGGTTTTTGGGCAAATGCGTAGCTTTGCCCTATAATTAAGCAGATTAGGGTGCGATAAAAAAAGCGTCTTGAAGTAAGAGTCATAAAATTGGTTTTTAATTACACAAAGTATAAAAATGCCCCTCGATTTATCAAACAATCGGTTTAATTTGTTGTTTTTACGAGACTTATGATTCCCTCTTCGTTTCTTATTACTTCCAGATTAAGCAGTTGTAAATATCGGTTCAGCAAATCGAATAAAGAACTGTTGCCATTGATGCACACATCAAAATACCAATCAAGCTTTTCGTTGGCTACTTCTTCGCATATAGCTTGGTAATCTTCCGTAGTATAGCCCTTAAATGGCTTGCCGAACTGCTGCCACATGAGTTTCATTACATCGTCTAATGAACGTGTGTGAATAGAAACTTTCTGTATATGTAGGTCGAGTATCTGGGCTGCAATAGCACCTTTGTGGTACACGGATACTTTTCTATCAGGAATGCTGGGTGTATAGCCATCAAGCCACAAGTCCCAAGATGATTCAACGAGCGATTGAGACGCACGGTCTGCGTTATCAAAATGGCGTTTGAAACAAGCCTCCAGTTCTTTCAGGTATTGGGTTTCGTCAAAAAACTTTGAGCGGCTCAGCATTAAATCACCATAGTAAGTTGTTACGCCCTCGGCCACGAAGCAAGTCGGAAAATAATTTTCTTTTGTGTAATCGTAGGGCAATAGCTCAGTCGGACGAATCTTACAGATATTCCAGGTATGGAAAAGCTCGTGCGAGGCCAAACCTAATAAATCGATGTATAATTCTTCAAAATTCTGGCTGTCAGGCCCCAATACCTGCATAGTTGAGCTTCGGTGCTCTACGCCATGATAATAAGGGATAGGTAAAATCCAGGTCAGAAAATGATATTCTTTCTCTGGAAATTCTCCAAAAAGATTAATCTGTTCTTTAGTGAATTTCTTAAAATCGGCTTTGATACGTTTAAAATCAGGCTGAAAATTCCCCTCGAACCATAAATGAAACTTTACTTTACCTATCTGATAAAAATCATGCTTAAGCGTAGCACTCACAATAAAAGGACTATCCGCCAAATGATAGAAATCATCGAACTGAAGTTGATGTAGACCTTTTTCAGGTAATTTATTGATGAAAGTAATACCCGCAATTTTTTCGTTGGCTTTTAACTGTAACTCTACCGTGCAGGCTTCATCTATTTTGCCCTCGGCATATATACACAGGTTTACGGGGTTTACATAAAAGGTATGCTCATCAACATAGCTGCTTCCGGCATTTATTACATTGGCATAATAATTATAACGGGCTACAATCGTAGAAGCCCCATTGGTGTGTACCAGCCATCGGTCTTTAGTTGTTTTGCGGGCTGACAGTTTTTGTCCGTCTTCGTCAAAAACTTCAAATTGCTGTATATTTTTAGCAAAATGCTGCAATTCGTAGCGCCCGGGCCGCCAGGCAGGTAATTGTAACTCAACTGTATCAGTCGATAAATCAGTAATAAAACATTCAACATTAATAAAATGTGAGGGTCGGTCGTTGGAATAAATTTTATAGTGCATGAAACAATTTTTTGCCGCTATGTTGGCTATATAAAAATAAATCTGTATTTTTGCAGTCCGTTATGAAAAGCACGGATAATTTGCATTAAAGGAACAAAAATAAATAATTATAATGAAACGTACATTCCAACCATCAAACAGAAAGCGTCGTAACAAACACGGATTCCGTGAGCGTATGGAAACTGCTAATGGCAGACGCGTATTGGCTGCACGTCGTGCACGTGGCAGATGGAAATTGACTGTTTCTGACGAGAAAAAACACAAATAATCTCGTTTTTAGCAGTTTGATAGTTCAAAGTTTACAATCTGTAAATGCGACATAGTCAAGATATTTTAGCCACCATCTGGTGGCTTTTTTATTTAGCTTTGTAATTAAAGCCTATGTTGTAAAAGAACAGGTTTAAGAATAACTCTGACAGCGTCTAAATAGTTTTATTGACTTGTGAAGAAAACTTTCAGAAAATACGAACGACTTTGTAGTACAAAAGTAATAAACAACCTCTTTGACAGAAAGAACACTGACAATGAGGGTGCTTTTGCTTATCCGGTCAGGGCTGTTTGTAAAAAATCAGAAGATAATATCACACAAGTACTTTTTTCGGTACCCAAGCGACAGTACAAACATGCTGTTGACAGAAACCTGATTCGCCGCCGTATGAAAGAGGCATACAGGCTCAATAAACAGCTACTTGTTACACCTTACTACATTTCTTTTATTTATGTAGGTAAGGTGATAGAAAACTATGCTGTTATTGAAAAAGGAATAAAAAACTGCCTTAAAAAACTTAATTAAGCCTTCGGTTTTTCGACACTCCATTTGCCTGCCCCTGTAAAAAAATAAATCATAGCCAGCAAGAAAAACAAAAAGGGGTGTTGGTCTTCGTACCAGAATTTGCCATTACCTATTTTGAAACAGATAAAAAGCATTGTAAGGGCAATGACCAAGGCCGCAGGGCGGGTCAGAAAGCCTATTGTTAGTAATACTCCACCAAGCAATTCGGCTGCTTTGCCTAAATAAGCCCAAAATGCAGGAAAAGGCATGGTTTTGATAGAATCCCACGAAGCATATTCTTGTATCTTGGCAGGCTCGAAAATCTCTAAGCCATGATAAGCAAGTAGAAGACCCGTAATGATGCGAACAATGGCGAATCCGGCGCTGTTGGCTTCTTTCATTTTGTAGAGGTTTAAGGTTAGTATAAACGTATTTTTGTCTCTACAAATGTATGATAATTTTTTACTTATAAAATTGTTGATGAATTAGGTTTTATATTCTGACACAACAAAGGCGGCGTTGCGAACTAATTTTTTAGTAATGTCAAGTGGACTTAAGTCCAAGTATAAAGATAAAGTCCTTTGTTATATTAGCCGGTGAATTTATTCACCGTTATTGTTTTAATTCTTCAATTTCTCTCTTATTTCCAGAAGTTTTTCTTCGTACGATGCCCCCACTGAAATTTCCTTGCCTGCTATCCAGACTGCCTGACGTGTGATTTTCTGGATTTTATTGATAGCCACAATATAAGAGCGATGTATACGAACAAATTGGCTGGAAGGTAAAATATTAAGCGTTTCGCTGATACTCTGGCGACTCAAAAGTTTTTTGTTTTTCAGTATAAAAGACATATAATTCCCTTCGGCTTCTATATACAGAATATCATCAAAAAAAACTTTTTCTTCTTCGTAGCCTGTTTTCAAAAATATATAGTCAGGTGCACTTTCTTTAGACAATTGGCTTATTTCCAATGCCTTATTGCAGGCTTTTGTAAAACGAGCCAACGAAAAAGGTTTCAGTAGATAATCGATAGCATCTAGTTCAAAGCCTTTTACGGCGTATTCAGAGTAAGCAGTTGTAAAAACCACCATTGGTACTTTTTGCAGAATATTGATAAACTCAATGCCCGAAATATCGGGCATTTTTATGTCGAGAAACAATAAATCAATCTTGTTTTGTTGCAAATAGGGAATAGCCTCAAAAGCATCGGTAAATGTGGCTTTCAGGTCAAGAAATGGTACTCTGGCGGCGTGTATTTCTACTACTTCCAGGGCACGAGGCTCGTCGTCTATGGCAATGGCGGTTAAATGGGTCATTCTTTAGTGTTTGCTGCGAGGGGTTTTTCCTGTACTTTTATCAAACTTTTTCCCTCATTAATACTTGGTCAGGGTGGTTCTATGGTATGAAATTTACCATCTTTTCCGATAATAAAATAACTTGGTATGCCGGAAATTTTATAGTCTTCCAAAATCGGATTAAAGTTGTAGCTCGGATTTCTGTAAAAGTCTTCCAGACTTATTTTTTTAAGTTCAAATCTAATATTTTATATCCTAATTTTTAATATCGAAAATCTTTTCTCTTTTGAACATTGCCTACTTTCTCATAAGCAACAAACTATCTAGCTGTTGATACAGTTTATTTGAGTCACTAGGCCGAGCAGCATGGCTGTTGATAATCTTACCGTTTTCGTCAACTATAAATTGCCAGGGGTAATAGGCTACTTCGCCTTTATCTTCTGATACTGTCTGCTTGAAAATTTTCAGGCTAAATTCTTTATTTACCAGGTAATGATGCCCTTTTGCATTTGTGGTAGCTAGTTTACGGCGCCACAATACACTATTGCTTACGGTTTTTAAGGGATAATTACTTTCGGAACAGATGTAAACAAACTTGATGGGTTTGTCTTTATAACGTGCCTGTAATTGTGGTGCATAGTCTCGCAATTCTATAAAACAGGGGCCACAACTAACTGATGAGTGGTCAACATACACCAAAGAGCCTTTATACTTATCTAGTATCTGACCCAAATCGTTTACTTCAAGCGCTTCTTCTATGTGTATCTCTTTATTAAATTTCGATTCATAGTATTTATTAGCCGAAAAAGAGCCAATGATAATTACCACGAAGAGTATTGAGAACGTAATCAGTAAAATTTTTGATAGCTTTTTCATAATCTTAGAAACTGTTTGAATTAATCTTATTATTTAGTGTCTAAAATATGTTTTAGATTTCTCTTACCACCCTCATTTTTGGGGTTCATAGTTAGTGATTTTTGATACATCATAATAGCTTCTTCACGTTTGCCATTGGCATTGAGTGCCTCGGCGTAGCTATCATACACATTAAAACTATTCGGAAATAGCAGCGTATTGATTTTAAAGGTTTCGAGCGAATATTGCTTTTGTTGGGCTTTGAAAAGCAAATCGTAGCCTAGCCAATTCATTTCTTTTTCTGATACATAGTAATGAGTGCTATCGGTTTTCAGGTTATTGAAAGTAGTAATTGCCAAATCTATTCCTGATTGCATAAGTGTAGCACCAAATTTGCGAGCCAACGACTTTTTGTATTGTACTTTAGTAGGTGTTTTACCGTTGAGAATCTCCAAAGAGGCTTTTACTTTATTGTAGAATGCGATTGCCTCCAGTTCAATATTCTGGTAAATAATCACGGTTTGGTTTTTACTTAGGTTTCTATAGAAAAAGGTAGCTAAGCCAAACAAACGCCCACCATGACTAACAGCTTTGCCCAGTTCGGCATCTTCATAAATTTCCCACCCTAGGCCATAAGAGCTTTTCCCTAATTGTGACATCTCACCATCAAGTGGGTCGTAGTAAACACTGCCGTTGTTTAAACGGGTAGAGGTAAAGGCTTCGTCTAAACTACTTTGACTCAATAATTTACCGTTATATAAGGCTTGGTCGTAGCTGAGCATATCAGCCATAGTGGTCATGATATTGCTATCACCATAAGTACCACCACAATTGTAAGTACAATACCTGATGCCGCCGAACTTGATTGAATCTACATTAGTGAAAGTATTATCATACCATGTTACCATTCTATGGCTCACTACCTGATTTGTAGAATTATCACTTCTGTCAACTTGTAGCTGAGTATTGGGCATATTGGCTGGCTCAAAAATGTTTTTCTTTAAATAGGTCTCAAAGGGCATTTTACTTATTTTTTCGACCAATAAGCCTAATAAAACATAGTTTGTATTGCAATACTGCCATTTTTCGCCTGGCTGAAAATAAAGACCCTTGTCCCAGCTTTTGAGTATGGTAATAACAGCCTGATTACGAATAATACTATCTGGCTTGATACGCACTGCCGCCTCATACAACTCTAAATCGGGTAAACCCGAAGTATGAGAAAGCAAATGCCTGATAGTAATAGCAGGAAATGGAAACTCGGGGAAATACTTGATAAATGTATCTTCTAGTTTAAGCTTCTTTTTCTCTTTCAATTGCAGAACCGCAACTGAGGTAAAAGTTTTAGAGATAGAAGCCAGATTAAACCGAGAATCAACAGTATTGGGTGTTTTACTAGCAAAATTGGCATAGCCAAAGCCATTTTGGTACGTAATTTTGCCTTTTTCGGCAAGTAATATTCCACCGTTAAAATCACCATTTTGGCTTATTGTTGTAAACAGAGAATCTATTCTTTGGCTTTTGGTATTTTGTGCCTTTAGGGTAGTAAAGGCACAGTAAAAGATAATAGTAGTTAAAAATAGCTTTTTCATAATTGTAAATAAAGTATGTAAAAATTACCAGTAGGTGATTGTAAGAGAAACAAAGAAATCTTGCTCACTTTGTTGAATATCAAGCGAATAGCGATTTTTGTAAATCAGGTCGAGGCGTTTTTTTACATTTTCGAGCCCTATACCATTGTTGTCTTTTTCAGGGTCGGCTTCTGATTTTGTATGGAACGAGTTATGAACCTTGAAATACAGCTTTGTATCGTCAGAAGTGAGTGTAATGTAAATCCAGGAAGGATTACGGAAACTGATGCCGTGCTTGAAGGCATTTTCTATAAATGGATTTAGTAGCATAGGGGCAATAAAAATCTCCCGACTTGTTGGCTGAATATTCACCTTTATCTCAATATTGTCTGATTCCGCAATGCGCATTTGCTGTATCTCAATATAATTTTGCAAATACTCTATTTCTTTGTTGAGCGGAATACGGTCCTGGTTGTTTTCGTTCAGCATAAAGCGCATCATATCGCCCAGTTTCTGAATACCATCGGCGGTTTTATCTGCGTTTTCTTTAAGCGATACCGAATAGAGCGTGTTTAAGGCATTAAATAAAAAGTGCGGATTTATCTGCGACCGGAGCGATGATAATTCGGCTGTTTTTTGGGTAAAAAGAGTTGTTAACTGTATTTTTTCTTTAAAGAATACATTGCGAAGAAAAGCAATAATTGCTGATGCAAATACCATTACAAAGAAACCGATAACAAACTCGGACAAATTGAATCTTACATGAGAAAACCCACGTGAAGCCCAGAAAACTAAACTAACTACATTGTAAACAAGGCTTCCGGTAACACAAACAGATAAAAAGAGGGTTAAACCTTCTGAAAACTTTTTTGAACGTAGTTGCGAGATGTGCGGCATTACTTTGCTTACAAAAATCTCTTGCGCTATATAAATTGTGCCTAAAAATATGGTTGCAAATACTAAATCGCGCAAACCTCCATTCCAGAAAAGAATAGGTACTTGCCCTACTAATGCGAATAATAGTATAGCAATAGCAAGAAAAGCCGTTAGTAGATAATCAAGGTATTGGAAATTTTTTTCGGTTTCTTCGTGCAGTTTGCTTTTGATGTAGTAATAAAACTGTGCAGCTGCTTCGTATAAAACAATAATAATCAGGAAAGCAACAGTATTGCTTAGTAAATAAGCTTTACGAAATAAAGAATATACCTTAAAATCAATGATTTGGCCCGAACTATCTAATCTGAATCGCCAATATAGCTTAAAATAATCATAGACAAAGGTGCTTCCCAGACTCAATAGAAATGTGAGGAATAAGTAGATGAAAAACAAACTTTGTTCTTTGTCTTTTGATTTCCACCTCGGAAAAGCCATATAATGGAAAATAGCCCAGGCCAGAAAGAACAAAACCCCACCGGCAATAGTCGGAAAAATAGTGTTGAGTATGTGGTTATAAGAAGCAAGGCTCTGCCAAATATCATGTATAGACCTTGGGAATATATCGGCAGTGGCATTTTGTGTAGACTGCTCGGCCAGTTCGACATCCATGTCGAACCGGACGGCAATTTGAAACAAACGACGAGTAATGTATATGGCAAATGCTGAAAGAATAAACCAAAACTCGTAACGTCTGAACTTTTGAAATGATTGCATAGCTTTTTCATAATTTTTTTACAAAGCTATGCCTCAAACTATTGCTTGAGGATATAATGTTATGAAACCGCCAATAAATGTGACGAATTTTCCTAGAATCCTATCTTCTTGCGTTCTTCCTGTGGTTGCGCTTGTTGGTTAGCCAAGCGCAGCACATCGCCAACTAGGCGTTGTTGCTCAAATTTTTCACGCCAGTAATGAGCAGCCAATTGCCATTTTTCAGCATCGGCTTTTAATTTTTCGTTTTCGAGCTGAAGTTTCTCTAAAGCAAAATCTACAGGTTGTAGGTCTACGCCCATCAACTCTAGTACATTTATTTTAAGCAAATTGGCTACTTCGTTTGCTCTAGCAATGGTCAATTCGGTTTTATTGCGCTCAATATCGCCATAAGCAGTGGTTGAAACGCCTAGCATATCGGCCATATTTTCCTGCGAAAAACCTTTCTGCAGGCGTGCCTGACGAATTTTTTCTCCAATATTCATAGCTGTAGATTTCAATTGAAAATATCAAAAAAACTAATAGGTGTATCTTTAAAAAGTATAAAATGAAGTTGTTTAGGATTTTAATTATAATTTAAAAATCGGGGTGTTTTGAGCGAGCCAAAACAACACATTTTTAAATGTAAGGAATAATCCTAAACAACTTCAATAGCCTTATGCTAAAGTAACGTTTTTTTGCACTTAATCTGTTCAGATACAGGCCTTTATATATAAGTAAAAGTATCTGTGGTAAATGCCTTGCTTAGAGCCTTTAAATAATGAAATCAGAAATTCCGATAAAATATCTGAAATTCTGACTACAATTTACTGAAAGAAATGACATCTTTGTATCGAACAAAACGGAAATGTAGAAAGTTCTTATATCGAACTTCACACTAAGTTTTGTTGTTAAACAATAAAATAAACAGATAATAAATAGAGCTTTTAACTATGCATTTTGGAGACGAATTCCGTAAGTATGCTGTAAATCATCTCGGTATGAGTGGTTTAGCACTTGATGATTACATGAAACATAATGTTCAGAACATGACCCCTAACATCATTGAAGAGCGCCCTATGCGTTTTGCCGCTATCGATGTGTTTTCGCGTCTGATTATGGACAGAATTATTTTTCTGGGTACGGCTGTAGATGATTATGTGGCCAATGTGGTAGTAGCACAGTTGTTGTTCCTTGAGTCGGTTGATGCCAAAAAAGATGTATTAATGTATATCAATAGCCCTGGTGGCTCGGTATATGCTGGCTTAGGTATGTACGATACCATGCAGTATGTACGCCCAGATGTAGCCACTATCTGTACTTCGTTGGCTGCTTCTATGGGAGCGGTATTGTTGGCAGGTGGTGCGGCTGGTAAGCGTTCGGCTTTACCTCATGCCCGTGTCATGATTCACCAACCAAGTGGTGGTGCACAAGGGCAATCACGTGATATGGAAATCACTGTAAAAGAAATCATCAAACTTCGTAGAGAGTTGTATGAGATTCTGGCTAGCCATACAGGTAAAACTGTAGAGCAAATTGAGGCAGACTCAGACCGTGACTACTGGATGAAAGCAGAAGAAGCCAAAGAATATGGCTTGATTGATGAGGTTTTACACCGCGATAAATAAGTATTAAAACTTATATAAAATTGAGACTTTTTCAGGCTATAAAAGGCTTGGAAAAGTCTCTTTTTTATGCCCTTAGTTTAGCGTTTTTAAAAATTTGAAATATTAGAAAAGTACAATTATGTGTATTCTCCGACAGATTTGTTAGCTTTTAAATAAGTGGCATTTTGTTCTATAAAAGCCAATCAGAACTTAGGTTGAAAATTTACTTTTTATAAAGAGCAAGTGCTTACCTCCTTTAAACTTAAAAAATAATTATTAATCGGCGTAAATTCATTTTTAAGAATATTTTAAGAAATTTCGTATTATAAAATGTTGACTATCAGTGTTTTGAAAAATATTTTAAAAAAATGTGAAAAAATATTTGGAAAATAAAAAATAAAATCCGCTATCTTTGCAGTGCAAAAAACAAGAACAGATATGTATTCATTTGAACAAAACATAGCGAAACTAAACGGCATGAGAGTGCTTCCGTTAGATAATGTTTCTTGTTGGGTATTTAGTAAATTTAGGTAGAGATAATAACCGAAATATACAAAGCCCGGCATTCGTAGAAAGTCGGGCTTTTTTAATTTACAAAGCTCAGTTTTAATAAATTTCAGAACCAAAAAATTTTAAAAGAGATAAATTTTTCAATGAACATCAGAAATACATATCAACATCAAAGTATTTCCCTGGATCCGAAACGATTCGAGATGACATTCCTATGCCCGATTGAAAATTTAGGCGGCGCGTCGTTTATGGATTGGACAAGAGGAGCAGAGAAGGGGAAAAGGCTGAGGTATAAGTATTTATGCACATAGATTTGTTCTGTTTGGAACAAGAATAGCATAAAGCCCGACCTCAGCCACAAACGAGGTCGGGCTTTTTGTTTTAGCCCGATTGATTTCAACAAATTCAAATTGAAACAATTATGGGCAAGCACATACCAAAACTTGAACGACAAAAAAGATTACTGAAAAAACAAGAAATTGAGCTATTGATTCAGCAGGCTATAGTGCAGAACGATAAATTAAACCAAAGTTTTGTAACAATCATCAATCAGGTGATTAGCAAAAAAAACAAATTCAGGTATTCGAGCAACAAGAGATTACAATTTTTTAGAGACTTTGTAGAAGTTCAGTCCAGTAAAATACCAAAAGAGCGTTTTAGCGCTTGGATGCAGAATTTGGTTTATATGACTCAGAATCTTGAGAAAAAATGCCCGAAATGGTTTAAAGACATTTATTTCCTTGAGGCATTAATTGAAATTGCCAAGTACAGAGAAAGTTGGCTAAGACCAATTGAAGATTGGAAACCTAAGTTAAAAAGCGAGCATCAGAAATTTAAAGAACTAATTGCTCATTTGTTTGCCGAATATAAATTTCCATCGTTTTTAAACTATATTTTTTTCAACAAAGAAGATTTTTTCTTCATCCAGGATTTTATCTTTTTAGCAAAGGGCGGAGCATTAAAGTCAATTAAGTCAGAAATACCCCTAAGCCAGCGCATGAAAGTGGAGTTTTCCAGAAGCCTTGTAGGGTTTAGAGTTTTTGAGGCTTTTAGATATGCTCAGGTAATAGGTCTTGGCGGCGACGAATGGCTGGCATATCGTGTAGCCTATTCATGGCTTGGGAAAAAAGAAAACCGAGATGAGCCTTTCTGGGAGAAGTTTATCAGGATTCTGATTGCCGGAGAGGTAAGACAACAAAATACAATACATGAACTGATTGATTATGTGCGTTTCGAGTTAGACCAGAACCAAAATTATTCACTTAGTAGAAGAACTTTAGGTTCATTGATGCGCCAAAGCAATAGATGGCATAAAGCCATAAAATTATCACAGAAAACGAAAGAAAACGCTATCTGGAAATCAGCATTTTTTCAACCTTTTGAGGTACTCGAAAAAGAGGGGGTTAATGAGGTGAAATACAAGATAATTGAATTGTTGACCGACAAAGACCTTGTAGCAGAAGGAATGAAAATGAATAATTGTGTGAGTACATATACAGGCTATTGTGTAAAGGGTAACACAAGAATTGTTTCACTCAGAAAGTATCAGGCAGACTATGAATTGGAGCGTATGGCAACCATAGAAATCGAAGTTGGTACGAAGCAAATTGTGCAGGCCAGGGCTCGTTTTAACTATGAAGTAGACACTAAAACAATGCGTTTACTGAGCCAGTGGGCTGAATTAAACCAAATTACTATCGATAAATATTTATAAAAACAAAGTAAAATAAAACAATGAGGAAGTTAGCAAGTATTCAGAAAATTATCGGACTTGAGCCAATTGAAGGCGCCGATAATATCATGAAAGCTAAAGTTCTGGGTTGGGAGCTCGTGATTAAAAAAGGTGAATACGCAGTGGGAGATTTTTGTATCTATTGTGAAATTGACAGTGTGCTCCCCAACAAACCCGAATTTGAATTTTTGAAGTCAAAGAACTTTAGAATCAGAACTATCAGGTTGAGGGGGCAAATCTCTCAGGGCATTTGTTTCCCTTTGAGCATGCTACCGGAAGGTTTCGTAATTGAAGAAGGTGCCGATTGCACAGATGCACTCGAAATCACCAAATACGAACCACCTTTCGACCCCGGCTCAGCACGATTGGCAGGAAACGTAAAAGGTAGATTTCCGTCTTTTATCCCAAAAACTGACGAAACACGGGTACAGATTCTTCAGAATGTATTGACAAAATACAAAGGAGAGGCTTGTTTCGTAACCGAGAAACTTGATGGTAGCTCAGCTACATATTACATAAAAGATGGTGTGTTCGGGGTTTGTTCAAGGAATCTTGAAATCGAAGAAGACAACGAAAATACCTTCTGGAAAGTGGCTAAAGCGCATAATATTGAAGAAAAACTCAGAACGCTGGGCGGCAATTATGCTTTGCAGGGCGAGTTGGTAGGAGAGGGTGTTCAGTACAATAAAATGAAATTGAAAGGTAATACTGTTTTCTTTTTCAACCTCTTTAAGATTGATACTTTTGAGTATGTTTCTTACGCCGATTTTGTAAGCATTATGCAACAACTTGATTTGCAAACTGTGCCGGTATTGAACGATAATTTCAACTTGCCGGATAGCATTACCGAATTGGTTGAAATGGCAAAAATTAAGTCAAGAATCCAGGCAGAAGTGTGGGCTGAAGGCATTGTAATCAGGTTGTTGAATGAGAAGTTTGACAAACACATTCTCAGAGACATTGGTGGCCACGGACGGATTTCATTCAAGGCCATTAACCCGGAGTTTTTGTTGAAATACGGCGAGTAATTAATTTAAACATATCTTTAGAGTATGTTTAAAAATTATGATTCGACCTGCGAAGTAATCTTTTTTAGCTATACTTCGTTGCATTTTTTCGATGTAGCTGCCGGCTACATCTGCAAAATGGCGCCTTGTCTAGCTAAAAAATCTTTACTTCTCGGTCAGAATAACAAAATTTAAACATACTCCTATATGAACTATCAGATTATCAGAGACGAAACGCTTTTCCGCAGCTTTATTGATTGGTTGCCGGAGCTTAAGAGAAATGAAACCTATTATGTGTCATTATTGGCTCGCAACAAGTATCATCAGGCAGTAGGAAGCGACAAAGCACAGGTAAAAAGATTTACGACTACCAAGAGTTTTCTTTACGATAAAGTGAAACAACTGGAATGTGAACTAGGTGCGTATAAATATAAGGGTATAGCTATTCCGCAAGAGGCATTGGCACTATATATCAGCCCTAATCCACGTGATATGGAGCGGGCAGCCAAGAGTGCTTTGATACGTTTTGCCGAATTGATTACGAAAGAATATAACGGCTATAACCCGCATCAGGAGGTGCTATCGGAGATACAGAAATCGTGTAGCAGAAAGGTATATTTCGACCTCGATTTTGATAAGGTAGATATTACGGAAACCTTAACAGAAATCAGGAAGCATATCAATGACGATTGCCTGACAGTATTAAGAACCCGAGGAGGCTTTCATTTATTGATTGAGTTAGCCAAAATTGATAAGCAATACGCAAAAACGTGGCACCAATCGCTAAGTAGCATTGATGGTTGCGATATAAAAGGAGATAACCTGATACCTGTACCGGGTTGTACACAAGGAGGTTTTATACCTCACTTTATTTAGAAATTCTATTAAATCAACACATTATGCATTGGAGATAACAGGAGTTGCTTGATACTCCTGCTCCGTGCAGATAATATAAAAGTGAAATAAGCATGTACTCCAACGGGAAGAGAGAACTGTCTCAGAAACAGTCCAGTGTTGGTTCGAATCCAATCATGCTTACTTAAAAAAAGGGAAAATAGTCCGTAAGTGGAAGCGGGGCGGTCTGTAAAACCGTTGCATTATGCCTTGCATGCGGGCCCCGCGCGATTCGATTCATGCTTTTCCCACTAAAAAATTCTTATAGATGGTGTCTTAGTAGAGACGTATTGTATACGTCTCCAAGGGTCTGAAACACTTAATAGATGTAATTTAAGAAATCGATAAATGACGGCGAATGAATTCGCCGCCTAATATAACGAAGGTATTTTTTTTACATAAGCGGACTTAAGTACGCTTTAAATAATTAAAACATTTCCTTTGTTATTTTAGACACCGAATTCATTCGGTGAAAATAATTAGACAAGTTTGATATTTAAAACTAGCAATAATGATACTCGCAATAGATGTTTTTTATGAGCAAACGAAAGCCAAAATAGTGGGTTTGGTTTTTAATGAGTGGGCTGATGCAAAGTATACGCAGAAAATTGAAAAGTACAGAAATGACATAGCCGAATATGAACCGGGAGCATTCTATAAACGTGAGTTGCCATGTATTATGGATATTCTGGCAGATTTAGACCTAAGTCAACTAAAGTATATTGTAGTAGATGGCTACGTGTATCTCGACGATGAAGCTAAACCAGGTTTGGGTGCACATCTGTACGAAGCATTAACAACAAAAGTACCCGTGATTGGTGTTGCCAAAACATCTTTTGCCAATAATAAAAAATATGTTGCAGAAGTGTACAGAGGCACAAGCCAGAAACCTTTGTATATAACTGCCATAGGAGAAGATTTGGCTCAGGCAGCCGCAATGGTAAAGCGTATGGCAGGCGAGTATCGCTTCCCGACTTTGCTAAAAGAACTGGATAACTATACGAAAAGTGATGCAGTTTATTAGATAGAATAATTTTTCAAAACATTTTTTTGATTTTAATTGGCTGATTATAAGTGAATTATAATAATTGTAAAAAAATGTTTTTTACTACGCAAAAAGACTGCGTATTAGGTGCGAAACTTTGTAGCATCAAATTAATAATTAAGTTCTTTGATAAATGAAAATATAAAGAAGTGCCGTAGATAAGAGTTACTTCGATTTAGGGATCCGTGGGTCGCCAGTTCGATTCTGGCCTGCCCGACAAGATGTGTCATTCGGGCAGTAGCTCAGTTAGGTAGAGCAACGTAACAGTCTCTTATCGCTTTTCGCCTTCTTTTAAATCTGGGTGTTATGCAGATGGTTATACAACGGTGTTTTGGATACACCGGTTCGCTAGTTCGAATCTAGCCACCCAGACAATCAAGTGCCGTAGAGAAGTCATACTTCGTATCCGGGGTTAATATATAGGTGAGTGCTGCATGGCACAAGTCCTATCTGCAAAATCTTGCAGTAGCTTAATAAAAGCGTAACCAAGCTCAAGGAAGATGAGCCTATAAAAGATTAGATTTCTTATTTTTTGCCTTGATTATTTCGCTCGGTTGGACAAATTGGTTAAGTCGCTACTCTTTCACTGTGGAGATTACGGGTTCGACCGCGGTGGCGGACCACCCCCGTACCGAGTACGAGCAAGTGTCGTAGAAAAGAATTACTTCGCATTGATAACGCAGAGGTCGCTGGTTCGAGTCCTGCATAGACGTAAGTCTATTAGCTCAGATGGTTAGAGCACTTTTTTCTTTTCGCTTTTTACCTTGCTTATTTTTAATAGTTTCAGAATTTATCTGATTAACAAAATGCTGTGACTAAATTTTAAGCTGTGACAAGCTATGAGGTGCCGTAGATAAGAGTTACTTCGACTTTTAAACTTTGTGAGCTCTTTTCGTTTATTGCCCTCATTTTTAAAAGATTGAGTCTGCCACAAGATGGTGGTAGACTCATAAAACCGAAAGATATTTTTCGTCAATGCTGTGATTATACAATCGGATCGTCTAATTGGTTTAAGATGTCAGAATTTGGCTCTGACGATTAAGGTTCAAGTCCTTATCCGATTACAAAGAGGTTTTATTTTACCATTTATTTATTACTCTGTAGCTTAATTGGTTTGAGCACTGCCCTTTTAAGGTAGAGGCTGTCAGTTCGAGTCTGACCAGGGTAACAGTTTGATGCATCAATACTTCCTCTCAGAATGGGTCTGAGATGGCGTTATTCAAACAAAATTTTTAAAACTATGAAATTCAACATTTTGAATCGTGCAAAAAATACAACAGTAAACCACCAGGGAGCAAAAGCATATACACTTAGCCCTGCTGTGGAACTATACACAACTGTTGTAACAAGCACGCTATCAGACAATACTTATCAGAAAGCTTATGAACGTCTGACACGTATTCACCAACTTATTCATAAGAATGATGCACAATTTGTAGCAAAACTTGCTGTGTATGCCCGTGAAAAAATGTATTTGCGCTCAATGCCATTAATATTGCTTACCGAGTTAGCAAAAAAACATAAGGGGGATAATCTGGTAAGCCGTACTGTAAATCGGGTGGTACAACGTGCCGACGAAATCACAGAATTATTGGCTTGCTACCAGATGGCTAATGAGCGTAAAGACACCAAAAAACTGAACCGTTTGTCGAAACAGATTCAGAAAGGTTTGGCAGAGGCTTTCAATAAATTTGATGAATACCAGTTCAGCAAATATAACCGTGCCGGTACAGATGTAAAATTGCGTGATGCCTTGTTTTTGGTTCACCCAAAAGCAAAAGACGAAGCACAACAAGTAATTTTTAACAAAATTGCTAAAGACGAACTGGCTACCGCACAAACATGGGAAACCACATTGTCGGCCGTTGGCAAAGGAGATTTTGACTCAGAAACAGATAAACTAGATGCCAAAACAGAGGCATGGGAGCAATTGATTCTTGACGGAAAACTAGGCTATATGGCTATGTTACGTAACCTGCGTAACATTATCGAAGCCAATGTAAAACAAGAAGCTATAGAGAAAGTATGTGCTACTTTAGGTAATGCCCGTGCTGTGGCTAATGCAAAACAGTTTCCGTTCCGTTTCTTGTCGGCTTACCGGGAAGTATCAAAAATGCATAGCGGCCGTGTGAGTAATATTTTAAGTGCATTAGAAACTGCTGTTCAGCATTCAGCCGCCAATATCCGTGGTTTTGATGCCAATACAAGAGTAGTAATAGCTGCCGATGTATCAGGTTCAATGCAGGGGCCAATCTCTAAGAATAGTACAGTTATGAACTTCGATATAGGTTTAGTATTGGCTATGTTGCTGCAAAACCGTTGTGAAGATGTAGTAACAGGTATGTTTGGAGACACATGGAAAATAATCAATGTGCCTAAAAACAACATTCTTGCAAACGTTGCACAGTTTTATCGTCGTGCTGGTGAAGTAGGGTATTCAACAAATGGACATCTGGTAATTCAGGATTTGATTAACCGTAAAAAAGTAGTCGATAAAATCATGATTTTTACAGATTGTCAGCTATGGAATAGTCATGGTGGAAATCCAATCGACCAGGCTTGGAACGAATACAAAAAAATAGCACCTGATGCTCGTTTGTATCTGTTCGATTTGGTTGGTTATGGAAACACACCAATCAATATGGTAAGTGATGGTTCTGTATTCCTGATTGCCGGATGGTCAGATAAAATATTTGATATTCTGGCAGCTATTGAAGAAGGAAGTAACGCTATCAGAGAAATTAATAAAATTGAAATTTAGAGTAATAATCACTTTCCGGGTTTGGTATCCGGGCTCGGAAAGTTTCACTTCGGAACATAGTGAAATGGTTATCACGCTACCCTGTCACGGTAGTAGCACGAGTTCGACCGGGGTGGCGCTCCACTCTCGTATGTTCGGCGATAGAAGTATAGAGTAAATTCGGAACATTAGTGAAATGGTTATCACGCTACCCTGTCACGGTAGTAGCACGAGTTCGATCCTCGTATGTTCCGCAATAGAGATTGTCATTGAACCTTGATGAGGGTTTCCATATAGCCCCATAGTGTTGGAGCAGTAGCTACCAATATGCTGTCAATGATGTTTTCTATTACTTTATCTGTTGGCCGAGGGTTCGAATCCCTCTTTTAGGTAATACTAAAATAGTTCAGTTGGTTAGAATAACAGAAAAAATGCAGGTTCGAATCCTGCCGGGCTCGTGAGGGCTTGTGGCGAAACTGGTTAAACGCAATGGACTTCCACTCCATATTTAGACAAACAAGTTAATCAGTCTGAAACTATTCGGGTGTTTTTCTTGCAGAAGCAAAACACAGTTCAGTCCAGACTAGCAAAAAGGAGGATACCGCTAAATAGAGATGATTGCTTCGGTACCAACAGCCTATATATAATATAAGGTAGATGTCTCGTGGTTACGAGAGACAAAAGCCTTAATTATAGCATAAGCCAAGGATACCGAACCGATGATTGAAGTTTATCTTAATCTGATTTCCGTTTCAATGAATCGGACAGCGTAAGACTGATTTTTTAACAAAGTAATTATTACAATCATGAGAAATATAAGAGTAAATGCCAACCAAGTAGCGTTGGTTCTGAAAAACAAAGCTTTCAAGCAATTGCTTGACGAAGGTTCTTACTGGTTCTGGGGAAACGAACAAATTTTCATTTATGAAAAAGGCAATGCCTTTGCTGCACCTATTGAATTGAATACCCTATTACAACACCCTGAGATGCAAGCTGCTCTGGAAGTAATAGAGGTAAAAGACAATGAAATTGTGGTTCAGTTTGAAGATAATCGTTTCAGAACAGTATTTGTTCCGGGTAAATATGCTTTCTTGAAAGGTATCAGAAATTATACTTATACTTCAATTGATTTAAGTAAAATAGAAATTACTGAGCCTATCAGCATGCAGTTAATCAGCACTAAATTAACAGCTTATGTAAGAAGCTACACAGTAGAATCTTACGAAAAAGGTGTGCTGATTGTTGACGGAAAGTTTGTACGCATTCTGGACGGAGGTACTTATTACTGGTGGAAAAACAGCATCAGCATACAAGTAGCTAAGGCTGATATGCGTCAGTTGCAACTGGAGATCTCAGGACAAGAGATTCTGACTAAAGATAAAGCCAATTTACGTCTGAATGCCTTCATTCAGTATCGAATCACCGATATTGTAAAAGCCATGTACGAAAACAAAGACTACGAAAAACAAGTATATGTTTTATTGCAGTTGGCTTTAAGAGAGTACATTGGCGGATTAACGCTTGATGAACTCTTGGATAAAAAAGAGGGTATTGTAGATTTCGTACTGAAAAGCGCTGCTGACAAATTAGCGGTTTTAGGAATCGAAATCAAAGGTTGTGGTATCCGTGATATTATCTTACCTGGCGACATGAAAGATATTATGAATCAGGTATTAATGGCTGAGAAAAAAGCACAGGCCAACATTATTATGCGTAGAGAAGAAACCGCTTCGATGCGTAGCTTGCTGAATACTGCTAAATTGATGGAAGAAAACGAAACCTTGTGGAAACTGAAAGAGATGGAGTATGTCGAGAAAATCGCCGACAAAATCAACAACATTACAGTTTCAGGCAATGGTCAGATTCTCGACCAATTGAAGCAGATATTTGTGAAAAACTAGGGGCAGAAATTTCTGCCCCCAACAAACATTAAATATAAATGGAAACAACAGTTTTGTTAGAAGAAATATTAACACTGGGCGATATACCAGAACATTTACATGGTAAGCTCTTAAGAATAGCCAATGGTTTGCATCAGAAAGCAGAGTATCCGAAAGAAAGAATACTAACGCTTTTTGCGCAGATGCTCGATAATCCTAAGAAATTTGCCTATTCAAAAAATAAAGTTACCAACCTTGCCAAAGAAATTTTTGAGCTAGGAAAACAAGGCAAAAAAGTAGAACTCACAGAAGCAGGTAAAGCGTTTTTACCACCTGAGTTGCCTGTATATGTAATGGACGAAAAGGCCAAGCAAGCAACTGTGGCTTTCAACTTAAGGGAAAATCCTTTACCTTATCAGATTTATGGTGCTGAGCATATTGAGCCGGGCGCTTTAAAGCAAATGGAAAATGCTTTAAGCTTGCCTATTGCTGTGGCGGGGGCATTAATGCCAGATGCCCACCAAGGCTATGGCCTGCCAATTGGAGGCGTATTGGCTACTACCAATAACACGGTAATACCTTATGCCGTAGGCGTAGACATTGCCTGCCGTATGTGCTTGTCTATTTTTGATATTAGAAGCGATTTCTTCAAGCGTCAGCCACATCTTTTGCAGCGAACTTTGAGTGAAAATACTAAGTTTGGTATGGGCGGCGAAACAGCTCGTAAGTTTGATGAAAGCGTGATGGATAAACCCGAATGGACAGCCACGAAGATAATCCGTGACTTGAAAGATAAGGCTTACCGACAATTAGGTAGCTCGGGCACGGGTAACCACTTTGTAGAGTGGGGAATAGTAGAAGTATTGGCCGACGATGATTTACTAGGCATACCAAAGGGTGAATATCTGGCTTTATTATCACATTCAGGCTCTCGTGGCTTTGGTGGGGCAGTAGCCGATTATTACTCTAAACTGGCTATGCAAAGAACAAAACTTCCTAAAGAAGCAGCGCATCTGGCATGGTTGGATATGAATAACCAAGAAGGACAAGAGTATTGGATTGCCATGAATCTGGCTGGAGACTATGCTTCAGCTAATCATCACGAGATTCATCAGAAAATAGCTAAAGTCTTAGGTGAATATCCTATCAAAATAGTTGAAAATCACCACAATTTTGCATGGAAAGAGGCATTGGCTGACGGAACAGAAGTAATCGTACACAGAAAAGGCGCTACGCCGGCAGGCCGTAACGACTTAGGGATTATTCCGGGCTCAATGACCGAACCGGGTTTTGTGGTACGAGGGAAAGGCGAGCCTGATTCATTAAATTCTGCTTCTCATGGAGCAGGGCGATTGATGTCTCGTACAAAAGCGCTTAACTCAATTACCCAAAGCGCTATGAAGAAAGTACTCGAAGAAAAAGGTGTACATCTGATAGGTGGCGATTTAGACGAGGCGCCAATGGTTTATAAAAACATAGAAACCGTTATTGCGTCTCAGACAGAACTTGTAGATGTATTAGCTAAATTTACGCCAAAAATAGTACGAATGGCCGATGCCAACCGCAAAGAAAAGCGAGAGGATTAATGCCTCTCGTTTTTTACAAAGGATATTATCTTGTACCTACTGGTAAAATATCTTTTTCTAAGCCTATTCCACTAATATGTTTTACATTCGCTCCAGATATTCTAAATAATGTTCTACTAATAGATGAGCTGTTACTCTATCATGAATACTAGCACTATAAACTATTACCTATATATACTTGGCCTTGCCATTAATATCTTTCCCTTCCAAACAAAATAGGGCAGATTTAACATATTGACTATCAATCGCATCGACGACCTACAGATAATAAACCAAGTATTTCTTTTTACTTTATCTTTTTTCTCTCTTTTTACTTTCGAAAGTAGTAATAAATTGTTTGTCATGATAAAGTAGTGGATTTAGATTTTCCACTGTGTCGCTGTGTGCAATACTTCTAAAATCCCATTAATTATTTCCCGCAAATTATGTTTCTGTTTTCTAGGTTCATTTAAAATTTCTTCAATAACTTGCCTTCGTTTTAGCGCTGTGATGGGTATCGGTCAATTCTGTAAAATGAGTGTACATTAAATTATGGATTTAATTGCTTAATAATTTAAGTAACCAGTACCTCCCTCAAAGTTTAAATCTACTCTATTAAGTAACCAACCTTATTTTAAAATTCAGCTTGTCTGAAAAAAAATATCATAAAACCGATGTTTACATTAGAAGAACGAATACAATCCTATTATAAAAACCTCAGAGATACTCTCTCTTATCCATTAACAATTAAGGTTGCTGATGAAATATTAAAGTTAGATTTAATAGCTCTAGTTGGCCATTTTAAAAAAGAAATGAATGAGAACTTTCAATATTGGTATGAAAAATATGGAGCCAGCTTAAAAGATAGGAATGAAAAGATAGGTTGTGTTTTTTTTGAACATTCTTACCCTTATTATGATGAAGATACTAGTGCCGAGGCGTATGGTATATCTTCAGATAGTCAGACCGATGAATATGGGTTGTATTCTCATTATGAAGTAATGGAGAATTTTGAAGCAAGTGGTGAAATAACGTTAAAAACATTTAAGCCGCTTGTGATATTTGAAGAAATGCCTGAAGAACTTAGAAATGATTATAATTTTTCTTCAGAAAGAGAATCTGTATTAGAGACTTATTACATGGTTAATAGCTTAATACTTGGACAAGCCATAAGAGAGATTTTTTATGCATCTAAATTTACAACCTTATGTGCAAGACCTTTCTTCATGGAGATTCAAGAGCACGATATGTCAAGTAGTCATAATGTATTAGCTTGTCTTTTTTCAGACCGGGACGAGAGAGAAAACGTAAAAAGTTTTAATTATGATTTACTCAACTATGAGATAGAAACTCTATTTGAAAATGCAATTACTCATGTAAAAGCAATCACGGATAAACTTCCAATATATAATATCAAATTTGTAATTTCTAATTATGAATGTTCACTTTTGTTTGAAGATAAACAATCATCAGACGACGAGTTGAAAAGGCAAACATCATTGATAGAGAGTAGCATAAAACATTATCAAAGTGAAGGTAACTTACATGAGGAAAATCGTTTAAAAGAGGAGCTTGACGGTTTAGATAGAAATTATGACTCGTACAATAGTAAAAATTCTATTTTTAGAGAAAATTTTTCAGTTTTTTCAATTCCAAATAAACCTGATAGCCGATTTGACGAGGAATATTTTTTAAATGACAAAGAAAAATTAAAGGTAATTGGTGGAATGATTGATGAAGCTTTTAAGAAAAATCAATCAAGACTGAAAGGCTTAAATTTAGATCCTGATTGCATACTTATCGCATTTGGAGACGATTATTTGAATAGGAAAATATGGAAAATTTAAACAGTCGCTGATTATTAAAATATCTAAAAATCTTTGAAATTGCAATATTGGCCCTAAGAATAGCTATATCGTATGGGCGTATATCATTATGTTTTCATAATTCTTATTAAATAATTCGCGATTTGCAAATCGCGAATTGCAAATCAAAGGAATATTAAAATTGCTATAAACAAGAAACGAGAGGATTAATAACTCTCGTTTCTTATATTGTTTATTCTATTCCCTTAATTATCTCCATTAATTCCGCAACCATCATAGCCGTAGCACCCCATACAATCTGTTCTTGTACAATAAAGCCGGGCGTTTCAAATCTGAATCCTCGGGCTTCTACAAATCGGGTTTGTATGGTTTCCGGCTTGCCGAATTCTGATAGCGGAACTTCTAGTATAGCCGCAACTTCACGCTCGTCAGGATAAAAATCTGGTCGATAATTAATATAGCCTAATACAGGCTGACAAAGAAGATTCGATGGGTTAATATATAACTCGGTAAGATTCCCCAGGATTTTTACATCTGATGCCTTAATGCCTATTTCCTCCTGTGCTTCTCTTAAGGCTGTATCCTGAATACCCTTGTCTTTTAGTTCAGCTCTACCACCCGGGAAAGCCATTTGCCCACCGTGCACACCATCATATTGCGGCCTCAGAATAAGCGGCAGGTAAATGTCTTCACCTTTCGGATAAAACAAAATTAGTACCCCACTTCTACGGGTAGTTTCGTTAGGTTCACCTTTTTGTCGCATTCGATTAGGTGACATCTTCCGTACAATTTCATCATGCCCGGGTAGGGAATGATTGTTTAATTGATGGGAGAGTTTACTGATGAAGTCAGCGAAATTCACGGTGTAAAATAGTCGTTAGGTTAATATATAGTTTTTGCAATTTAAACAAAAAACTTTATAATTCACCCTCAATTTGCGTAAAGTCTGGCAAGTTGTTCTGCACATCTTTCGCCATCCATCGCTGCCGACACAATTCCGCCTGCAAAACCTGCACCTTCACCACAGGGGAAAAGTCCCTTTATTTGCAAATGTTCAAGGCTCTCTTTATCTCGCGGAATTCGGACAGGCGACGAGGTTCTGCTCTCAATACCAATCAGTTGTGCCTCATTGGTTACATAGCCTTTTATCATTTTTCCAAACTGTCGGAAACCCTCCTGTAGCGGTCGGGCAATGATATCAGGCAGCACTTCTGCCATATCTAACGAAGTAAGCCCGGGTTGGTAAGAAGTCGGGTTTAAAGCCGAAGAAATTTTCCCGTTCAAGAAATCTTGTAATCTTTGCGCAGGGGCTAACTGGCAATGCTGAGAATCTGCATCTTTATTTTTCTCTTGATTCATCATTGCAAATTGTCGGCTTTTTAAAGCATACTGAAACGCCTTTTGCTCAACCTCTTTTTGTAGTTCTAAACCTGCCAATGGTCCTGCACTTTTGTTTTTCTGCCAATCGGCCTCGTTAATGGCTACTACAATACCCGAGTTTGCATATTTAGAATCTCGTCTGTTGGGCGACATCCCATTTACAACTAATTCTCCCTCATCTGTTGCCGCAGGAACTATAAAACCACCCGGACACATACAAAAACTAAAAACACCCCGTTGTACATTTTTATAATTCGTTTGCGCCACCAGGCTATAAGCCGCAGCAGGCAAAATACCCCTTTCAGGGCGGTGGTATTGGTGTTGGTCTATCAACGATTGCGGGTGTTCTATACGCACACCCATTGCAAATGGCTTGGCTTCCAAGAATATGTTTTTCTGAAACAGTAGCTCAAAAATATCTCTTGCCGAATGACCCGTAGCCAAAATTACACCTATACCCGCAAAGGTTTGTCCGTCGGCAGTAGTTACGCCTTTTATCTGATTATTAGTAATCGTCAAATCGGTAACTTTGGTATTAAAATGAATTTCTCCACCTGCTTCCAGAATACTTTTTCTAAGGTCGGCCACTACGTTCGGCAATTTGTTGGTGCCTATATGTGGGTGCGCATCGACCAATATCTGAGGAGTAGAACCATGTGCTACAAGTATCTCCAGAATCCGTCTCACATCGCCTCGTTTTTTCGAGCGGGTATATAGTTTTCCATCAGAATAAGTACCTGCGCCACCTTCGCCAAAACAATAGTTTGAGTCAGGATTCACAACATGGTCTTGATTGATGGCAGATAAATCTCTTCGGCGGGCTTGTACATCTTTACCTCTTTCTAATACAATAGGCTTAATGCCTAATTCAATCAGGCGCAAAGCGGCAAATAACCCGGCAGGGCCGGCACCTACTACAATAGCCTGCTTATTTTTGCTTACATCAGCATAATTCTTCTCAAACTCCATCACCGGAGCAGGTTTTTCGCCTACATATAATTCTACTTCCAGATTAACCTTCACCTGTCTGTTACGGGCATCGATAGATTGGCGTAGTTTCTGAATAAAAACCTCGTCGGTAGAATTGGGTAAAGAAGCCTGCGTTAGTAGAAATTGGCGTAAGGCTGCATCGTCGAGCGCTATTTCGGGCTCTAGTGTGAGTGTAAATAATTGTCGCATTATTGAAAGGTTGTTATCCTTTAAGGTATATGATATAAGCGGGTTAAAGGCTGTAATAGCTAAATCTTTTCAGAATATCAGCCTCAGAACCCTTGTTGAGCAAATCTTTTTTTCAAAATTAGGGTTTTAAAGATTAAATGGCAAATTTGGGTATATATTTGCAAATGGATTAACCTGAGCACCTGCGTAATGAGGCGCTAATGATTGGATATTGTAATGGGATATTTTAAAGATATAAGACTTGGGATAAAAACAACTGTAAAAGGCATGAGCCTGACATTCCGGCACTTCTGGAATGCCCGCCAAAGCAGAACTCCCATTTCGGTACAAAACCCGGACTACTTCGTACAAGATACCGGAATTGTAACACTTCAGTTTCCGCATGAATCTATACAAGTACCAGATAACGGCCGATACCAGCTTGATTGTGAGATAGACGATTGTATTGTGTGTGATAAATGCGCAAAGATTTGTCCGGTTGATTGTATTGATATTGAGCCGATTAAGTCTTCTGAAATCATCAGCTATGCATCTGATGGCTCGCCTATCCGTTTATATGCCGCCAAGTTTGATATCGACATGGCTAAGTGTTGTTTCTGTGGGCTATGTACAAGCGTTTGCCCGACAGAATGCCTTACCATGACCAATGAGTATGATTTCAGCGTAGTTGATATTACACAAATGAACTTCGAGTTTTCGAACCTTTCACCGCAGCAAGCAGATGAAAAACGAAAACTATACGAACAATTTGTGGCAGAAAAAGAAGCCGCAAAAGCTGCTCCGAAAGCACCTGCTGCGCCAAGTACAGAAACGGGTACTACAAAACCTGCATTTAAGCCAGCGTTTAAGCCTGTTGCAAAACCTGTATCAACAGAGCCGGAAGCTGTAAAAGAGGAAAAAACAGCAGAAGAGGCACCTAAGCCAAAACCTGTTTTCAAACCTGTAATGAAAACAGCCAAGCCTCAGGATGCCGAAACACCCAAAGCAGAAGAGAAAACAGCAGAGGAAGCGCCTAGGCCAAAACCTGTTTTTAAACCTGTAATGAAAACAGCGCCGAAGCCAGTTGAGAATGTAGCACCAGAAGAAGTAAAAGAAGAAAAAACTGCCGAAGAAGAGATTAAACCGAAAACTTCGTTCAAGCCAGTATTCAAAACTGCACCAAAACCAGTTGAGAATATAGCACCAGAGGAAACGAAGGAAGAAAATACAGATAAACCAGCCGAGGAAGCTAAACCAAGAGCTTCATTCAAACCTGTATTCAAATCACCAGCCAAATCAGTTGAGGCCGTAGCGCCTGCTGAGGAAGAAGCGAAGGAAGAAAAGGTAGAAGAAGCACCGAAGCTTAGAGCCTCGTTTAAACCTGTATTTAAAGCGCCTACCAAACCAGTTGAGGCGGTAGCGCCTGCTGAGGAAGAACCAAAAGAAGAAAAGGTAGAAGAAGAAGCACCGAAGCCTAGAGCGTCGTTTAAGCCTGTGTTTAAAGTGCCTGCCAAACCAGTTGAAGATGTAGCGGCAGAGGACGTAAAAGAAGCGAAAGCGGAAGAAGAAGCACCAAAACCAAAGCCAGTTTTCAAACCGACAATGAAAATTCAACCTAAAAAATCAGAGTAGTGCATATCGAAGACTTATTGAAAAATATCGACCAGCAATTAGTGTTGCAAATTGCGTTTTTTACATTTGCTTTTATTACTATTAGCGGAGCAATTTATCTGCTTTTTACAAGAAATGTATTGTATGCTGCCTTTAGTTTGTTGGTTACGCTTTTGGGTGTAGCTGGTTTATATGTTTTTGCCGGAGCCGATTTTTTGGCAGTGAGCCAGATCATGATTTATGTAGGAGGTGTTCTGATTCTGATGATTTTCGGAATCATGCTTACCAACAAGAAAAAAGACCAGCAAAGGTCTGACCAACTGAATAAAATTCTGGTGAGCCATCATAATCGGTTTTGGGTTGCTATTGTGGCGGTGTTGTTGTTCCTGGGTTTTCTGAAAGTAATTTTTACGGCTAATTTCCATTTGGTTGGTAAAGAAATTCACCAAGGCACAACCGTGCAGAAGCTAGGTATAGGTTTAATGACAGATTATGTTTTTGCCTTTGAAATAATAGGTTTGTTATTATTGGCTGCCTTGATAGGTGCCGCTTACATAGCAAAGAAAGAAAAAGCCTAGTAGGGATGGAGATGTGGGCAGAGGGGCTCAATTTATGATTCACGATTAAAATTAATTTAATGATATACGTTCAGAACTATCTTATTATTGGTGCTTTGTTGTTTTCGATAGGTTTGGCAGTAGCTGTTACCAAGCGTAATGCGATATTGGTACTAATGGGGATTGAATTAATGCTCAATGCAGTTAATTTAAATCTGATAGCTTTTAGCCAATATGACCCTAATCGTTTGCAAGGACAAATGTTTGCTTTGTTTGTAATGGTGATTGCAGCGGCAGAAATTACAGTTGCTTTGGCTATTATCTTGAAAATATATGACTATTTCAAGAATATTGACCTAAAAACAACAAATGAATTAAAAAAGTAAAAAAGTACTTGACAAATACAAAGTGAACTGCTACCTTTGCAGTCCCAATTCGGGAACAAGGCTGCGTAGCTCAACTGAATAGAGCGTCTCACTACGGATGAGAAGGTTTGGGGTTTGAATCCCTACGCGGTCACAGAAAGTATAAAAAACCTTCAAATAGCGATATTTGAAGGGTTTTTTATATTAAAATCTTCCTAGGATTTGACTAAACATAAAAAATCTTTTATGTTTAGTCAAATCCTAATGATTGCATCGTATATATATATTTATTGCATCCGTTACAATTACCGCAAGGAGTATTAGATTTATGACATGAGTGTGCCCAACCTAAAATTTCAATAGGGACTTTACTTAATGTAACTAACTCTATTGTAGAGAGATTAATACCAGGGACATTTATTTTTATATTTCCTTCCTGCAATTCCATCAGAGAGTTTATATGAGTATAAAATGGTAGAGTTCCATCTAAATGAAAACTGTCATTTTTTACAGACCCTAATATTAATTCATTAATACCAAAATCTATAGATTTCATCCCTGCTAAAGTAATCAATAACTGATTACGAAATGGCCACCATTCAGAAGAAGGAGCATGATTAGTGGGGCTTTTATTTGCTAAATCCCCGGATCCTAGTAAACTACAATCTACAATAATAGGCACATGAACTATGTTTAATATTTTGCATATTTCTGCACTTGCTTTCATTTCTGAAATAGCTGCTTTCTGTCCATAATCAATGGTAAACGCATATTGTGGTCTTAACCAAAATGCTAGTGCAATGGAGTCAATTCCTCCAGATAATAGAAGGCCTTTAATCATTAGAAATTAGCTGCCAAATAGCATTATAAATGGAAGTTGTAAAATCACTAAATATTATACAATTGGTGCCTTGAAGCATAGTTAATGCTTCCGGTGTTTCATTTTGAACATATGCTACAACAGGAATATTTTTTGCTCTAGCATATCCAATTTCAAATAAAGTCCCTGAATCTAATCCATCTACTATTGCAACCATTAGATTAGAAGTATTGATTGCTTCAATATCTAAAGGAACGACATATTCTGGTAAACCGTATCCAACATCATGCATGGGAGAAAAAACATTCCCTCCCATACTCAGTAATGCTTCTCTAAATTGTTGTATAAGCCATCTTTGAGGGAAAGTAAAGAAGGGCCCTGCTAAATAAATTTTCAAATCATTTGTTTCTTTAAATTTTATTTCTTTGATATTGATATTATTAGCTTTTTCGCGAAAATTTAGCTCTTTTGAACTACAGTATTGTGCAGTATTATAAGATGCCTTAAACGCCGCTTCTTCTATAGAGTTTAGTTTAACTATCCAATGATAAGCAAAAGCCGCAGTAAATACATCTCCAGATCCAATAGACCAAACATTACTCGTTTTATATGCAGGAACAACTGTTTCTAGTCCTTTATCTGTAAATACATAGGCACCTCTTGGTCCATCTTTAATTATTATCGCTTCAGCTGATTCATGAGTAAAGAAAAAATTCTTTATATCGAGCAAGTCTTGTTTTTTAGTATAAGCTTTAGCTTCTGACATATTAGTAATTATTACTAACCTATCTGCTTTGTTACCCATATCCTTAAACGAGGATGGATTAACTGGAGATTGAGGATCGTAGACAACTTTATTACCTTTTACAGTTACGTGTCCTTCTATAGTTCCGTATAAAACTATATTATCCTTTTCCACAAAAAGCTGATTATTTTGTTTATTAATTGTATCTAGTCTAGGATATATTAAAGGTTCAGATAATGGATGGTCATATTTGAATGTTATAGACTCTGAAATATGGAATGGATGACTTTTTATCTTTTTGAAGATAAATTTTAGATAATTTAAATGTTCAGTTATCTCAGTGTCACCAAATGTATAGAAATCAATATCGACGGAACTATCAAGGTTATTAATAGTTAATGCTCCCCTTAAGCCGGAACCATATATTTCTCGCCACCGAGGCTCAAAACATTCTTCGAAGTATGTTCCACCAATAACATTTATATTCATAGCTCAAATAGATTTAATTAGAACATCACAACTGCCTCCATTTAAATTTAATATTTCAGCACTAAAGCTATACCCATTTTCCATACAGTTTTTTAACTTAACAGAATCTCTACCAATAACAGAGCCTACTATTTCGCCTAACTCTGTTACAACGACTATACTGCCGTTACTTAGAGTTACATCTAGTATCATCCCAATTTCTAGATTAGCAATAAGGTCAGGATTTGGAGTAGCTAATTTTGTAGTTAAATGTAAATTAGAACACTCATCAGTTGTTCCAGATGATGAAAAATGTGCGCTAGGACCGCCGCCAGACATATATTTATGAGATTTAAGTTATTTAAATTGACTAAAGAAAATTATGATGTTGCGAAACTTTATAAATAATATTCATCAAATGAAGGAAGAAATATCTTTTTAAACAAAAAAAGTTATTTTACGGTACATTTCGTATTAGTTGAAGGTTTGCTAAAGGTCTTTTTAATAATTGATCATAAATTTATTTCTATGAACTTTTTAAGGTAATTGTATGCATTATTTTAAATCTTATCTATCGAAATTCTTCATCCCCCTAGCAAACTTCTCCCTAAACACCCGCTGTTGTCCACTTCCCGGGAAAGGAATTCTGTCATTATAAACGTTGTAGCCTTTTGCTGAGAGGAGTTCGTAGCAAAGGTCATAAACATTGGCTTTTATCAGGATAATTGGTGTGTTCTTATCAATTTGTTTTTCTAACCGTTCGATAAGAGAAGGGATATAACTTTCGAGAGGAACATCTTCAATACTGCATGGAATCTCTGATAAATCTAATAACCAATAGCCATCTTCTTTAAAAGTCTCAAGAAGTTCTTCTTTCAAAAACGTGTCACGGCGAGAGGCTAGGTATTGCTTTTTTTGTTCAGGATAAAGCACACCCATTATCTCTAAAAAAAGCGAATCATGTTGTTTTACATCTTCAAAATAAAAATATCTGTCAAGGTTATCGGGCGGGCCTTCAACAATAAATACCATTCTTATTTGTCTGGGCTTGAATCTATTTCTTGCTTTAGCGTAACGAGCTTTTATGTATTGAATATCTAAGTGAGAACTTTCCATTGTAGAAACTTTAATGTGTAATAAATAGGCTAAATTTAGTAACAACGCAACAGTTCTTTTGTTTTGCCTATGTTTTTATTCACCTACACAGGCACGTTATTTTAGCATGAATCAACAAAGTCTGATTCACGACCAAATGATAACGGATATGAAAGAATTTATAGTGAGACGAAAAACAGTGTTAAGGGCAACGCCTGCCGAAGTCTGGGACGCTTTGACAAATCCAGAAAAAACAAAGAAATACTTTTTTCATTGCAAAGTTTTTTCTGATTGGGAGGTTGGCAGTACTATCACTTTTGTAGGGCGAATTTTCCTGATAAAGAAAATAGAAATGAAGGGGACAATACTTGCAATTGAACCCGGAAAACTGCTTAAATATAGTTTAGATAATGCCAGCACAAAAGACGGTTCGTCGAGTTTTTCGGTAGTAACAGATACGCTCACTTTTGAAGATGGTAAAACTACGCTGGTGATTACCGATGATGTGGGAGAAGGGCAAGGTGCAGAAGAGAGATACAAGAAATCGCAAAAGGGCTGGACGAAGATTATTAAAGGATTAAGAAAGGTTATTAACAAGAACACATAACAGCTTCTTTGCAACGAAGGCAGGAGTAATTCCTAAATTTACTCCTGCCTTCGTATTAGTAAAAATGCTTGAATCATGGTTCAAAGATTAGTCTTTCGTCTTTTTCAACTATCGGAATCTCTCTTATAAAATCATCATAGCCTACTTCGTCTTCATGATTGCTGTAAGCGCCATAGGCATCTATAGCATAGCCTATGTGGTCATCATTAGATTCGATAATATAGATAATCGATGATTCAGAAGGGCTCGATTCTCCCTCAAAACGATAGGTTTTAATAATTTTCAACTGGTCTGGTGCATAACACCTTTCCGAATCAGCAATACAAAAACCCTTAGTTGTCCAACGGAATTCTTTGTCAATTCCTTTCTTTCTTAATTTTTCCAAGATAGTTACCATCGTGGTCATATCTGTACTTTTGTCGGAATATTCTTTTTTCGGATCCATAGATGTAATATTTAATACTTACTCATATACAATTACTATTCCCTATACGAAAAGTGCCATAAACACCTATGAAATTGTGAGATAAAATACACACCCATTTGGTAAGTGTAGAAAATTTTGCCAAACCGAACCAATTAGTTTTTGAAACTGTATCTAAATAGGTAGGGTATCGTTTCTACTATTCTTTCATTCCAAAAATTCATGCGTCTTACTTATCTAAAACTTATTGCAACGGTGTTTTTCTGGGGGTCTAATTTTGCAGCCGGAAAAATAGCTGTGCAATCGTTCGGGCCATATACTACCGCCTTTTTACGCTTTACTGTAGGTGCTACTTTACTGATGCTAACGCTTTATAAGCAAGAAAATAAATTGCCAAAAATCAGCGTTGAGCAATGGAAATGGGCTGCTATATCGGGCATTCTGGGTGTTGTTTTATACAATATCAGTTTTTTTATAGGTATTCAATATATGCCTACCGTCAGGGCTTCGCTCATAGTCGCTTTTTCACCAATTACTATTACGCTGGGCAGTGCGCTTTTCTTTGGCGAAAAAGTAAGCTTGTTACGGTGGCTCGGCATCATTATCTCAATTGCCGGAGCCATGCTTGTAATTGTAAGGGGCGATTTCAGTAATCTGTTGGCTCAAAGCACTTGGGGAATAGGGGAGTGGTTTATTTTAGGCGCAGTAATTTCATGGACTGCCTACACGCTCACAGCCAAACTGGCACTTAAAGCTATGCCTGCACTCACGTTGAGTGCCTTCTCGGCATTTATTGGTTGTGTTATCTTGTTTTTCCCTGCTTTACAGCACCAACTTTTCGAGCGCATGGCCGCTGCCACCTGGCAGGCTTATGTAGCTGTAATTTATATGGGAGCCGCCGCAACAGCCCTCGGATTTATCTGGTATTATGACGCCGTTCGTCTGCTTGGCGTTACAAAATCGGCAATTATTGGTAATCTTACTCCTGTTTTTGCGGTATTGATAGCTATCAGTTTTTTAGGAGAAAAACTCACAATACCTACTATTATTGGCGGAGTTCTTGTACTTTTGGGTATATTAATCACGAGTCGTAAATAATTTAGCACAATCCTGTGTAGTTTTATTTTGTTGGACTCATGGCTAATTTCACCCATAATGGGTGAGGTGCGCATAAAGATTTAACCGATAAATTAGCAGTTTAATTATCCTGAACTAAATTTTAAAACCTATCTGTTTGGTCGGTCCAAAAGTTTTAGGTAATTGCACTGATTTTATCAGATAAAATATTTTCACTCATTTACCCACAAACACACCAGACAATCTTCATTTATCAGACTATGTTTAAAAAATTCTTATGCCTTTATGCCACACTGCTGGCTTTAGGTGCTACTGCCCAACCAGGGCAATCGTCTAAATGGACAAAAGATGGGAATGGCTACTACTCGGCCGAGCAACAACAAATCGTAAAGTTCGACCTCACTACCCAACTGGCAAATGTAATAGTAAATAAAGATTTACTGACGCCTAAAGGAAGTACTACTCCGCTGGCTGTTAAGAGTTTCAGCTTTACCGACGACCAGAAGAAATTACTGATTTTTACAAACACCAAGCGTGTATGGCGCTACGAAACCAGAGGCGACTATTGGGTGTTAGATTTAAGCACCAAAGCACTAAAAAAACTTGGCGCTTCTTTACCTGAGTCTTCGCTGATGTTTGCTAAAATATCGCCTGATGGTAAAAAAGCTGCCTATGTGAGCAAAAATAATGTATATGTTGAAGATTTAGCCACTGGCAAACCAAAGGTGTTGACCTCAACCAATGGCACTAAAAAACTAATCAACGGAACCTTTGATTGGGTTTATGAAGAAGAGTTTGGTTGCAGAGACGGTTTCCGTTGGAGTCCTGATAGCAAAACAATTGCCTATTGGCAGATTGATGCTAATACCATTAGGGATTTTTATATGATTAACAATACCGATTCTACCTACTCATTTGTAGTGCCTGTAGAATATCCGAAGGTAGGCGAAGCACCATCGGCTTGTAAAGTAGGGGTTGTAGATATTGCTACTGCCAAAACTATCTGGATGAAAGTGCCGGGCGATAGCCGCCAGAATTATATTCCTCGTATGGAATGGGCAGGAAATGCAAATGAGTTGATTTTACAACAATTGAACCGCAAGCAAAACCATAGCAAGCTGATGTATGCCAATGCAAAAACAGGGGCTGTGAATACCATTTATGAAGAAACAGACGAGGCTTGGGTTGATATTCGCTCACGTTGGGCTGATGATAATCCGGCCGGATGGGAATGGCTAAGCGGTGGTAAAGAATTTATATGGGTAAGCGAAAAAGATGGCTGGAGACACTTATTCCGTGTGTCAAGAGACGGTAAAAACGAAACGCTTATCACAAAAGGAAATTTTGATGTAATAGCACCTGAGCAAATAGACGAAGCAACAGGCTATGTATATTTTACAGCATCGCCTACTAATGCCACACAAAAATATTTATACAGAACAAAACTAGATGGAACGGGCGAAGCTGAGAAAGTTTCTCCGGCTATTGAAGAAGGAACGCACGATTACCAGATTTCGCCGAATGGCAAATATGCGTACCATAGTTTCTCAAACTATTACACTATTCCGGCTACTGAATGGGTATCATTGCCCGACCATCAGGCACTGAATCCGAAAGATGATATTTCAAAGAAAATTGACCCTGAGAAAAAGAAAAATTCGAATGTTGAGTTTTTCAGAGTAACTACCGAAGACGGTGTTGAAATGGATGGCTGGATGGCCAAACCTAAAAACTTTGACCCATCGAAAAAATACCCGATTGTATTTACTGTCTATAGCGAACCTGCCGCACAAACAGTAATAGACCGCTTTGGCGTGGGCAGAAATGGCCTTTACAGAGGCGATATGGCAGAAGATGGCTACATCTATCTATCGCTCGATAATCGTGGCACACCAGCGCCTAAAGGCAGAGAATGGAGAAAGTCTATCTATCGAAAAGTAGGGATTCTTAACACCCGTGACCAGGCAATGGCTGCAAAGAAAATCTTGCAATGGCCATTTGTAGATAGCGAGCGTGTGGCAGTACACGGCTGGAGCGGCGGTGGGTCATGTACTTTAAACCTCATGTTTCAGTTTCCTGAAATCTATAAAACAGGTATATCGGTAGCGGCTGTTGGAAATCAGTTAAGCTATGATAACATCTATCAGGAGCGTTATATGGGTTTGCCACAAGAAAATATGGAAGATTTCATCAAAGGCTCGCCAATCACTTATGCCAAAAATCTAAAAGGAAATTTGTTATATATTCATGGTACAGGCGATGACAACGTGCATTATCAGAATGCAGAACTATTAGTCAACGAATTGATTAAACATAATCGTCAGTTTCAGTTTATGCCTTACCCGAACCGTGCACATGGCATTTATGAAGGACAAGGCACAAGAATGCACCTTAACACGCTGTTTACCAATTATCTGAAACAATACTGCCCTCCGGGAGCAAAGTAAGAGTCGCTTTAGTTAAGTTTCTTATAAAACGAAAAAATCCCTTGAATAACTCAAGGGATTTTTCGTTTCAGTACCTATGTTTTGTGCCTTGCAGGTCAAAAATTAATATCTCTCTGCCGTCAGGCTTTTTAAGCACAATTTTATCATATTCTTTCGGATTTACCCTTTGAATAATCTGCGAATCTTTAGGTAAATAAAAATTTGTTAACTGCGCATCAACAACCGAATACTGAGGCGTTTCTTGTCCGCCAGGCATTGGGTCTTTATAAGTGCAATAAACAACAGTATCGCCTTTGGCATACAACTCCTGAATCTTATCTGCTGCCAGAGCATAAGGATTTTTGCCTCTTGGCTCAGCAAAACTCATAAAATAACGTGGTGGGTTGTCTTGCCATATATTGCGTATAATACCACTAATCAGATATAATTGTACGGCCAGCAATAAGAAAACAACATATTTAACATTGGATTGAAACTGCCAGATATACCTGATTAACAGCGCCATAAGCATAATGCCGAACGCATACATATAGCCTATGTAGCGGGGAATAATTCTGAACGTATTTCCATCTCTCCACGAAAAAAGAATCAGAAATATAAAGGGAAGTACTACCAGCAACAGCAAGAATATATTGATTGAACTAGTGGGGCTTTTAAAGTTTTTGGCAATATAAACCACTAAAATATCTAAAAGCACAATGTTTAAGCTCAGCACTAAAAACTGAAGTTTAGCAGTAGAGTAGAGGAGAAGTGAAATAGCAATAAGGCCAACTATGGCAATTATCTTGAAAACTTCTGACTTAATCCATTTGAAACAAGCAAAGCCGATGAGCGGACTTGCAATGGCTATTAATGTATTTTTGAAGCCTGATAAATGTAAATAAAGCCCCTCACTGCTGATAAAAGCCGATGAAACTACATGGCGTAGTTGTTTGAGTATATTGGGTATGGTAGCAACAGATAAATACTCGTCAGGAGAGTTTTGTGCCAGATAATTATACACTTTAGTGCTGTTTTGAACATAGTCAACCAGCCATTGACCACCCGCTGATTTGAGCCATGCAAAAACACCTGCTGCCGGAATAAGCATTGCCAGGCATAAACCAACCCAGACCCGTAATTGCCTTACATAGATTAAAACGTACAGTCCATGAATCAGGAAAAGCGGGAACGTTGAGATATGGCACAACTCACAAGCCAATGCCGAAAGGCCATAGAAAACGTAATAATAGGTGCTTTTTTGCTTATTTTTCTCTCTTTTTATGATAATCAAAAACAAGTGTGTAGCCAATAATGCAAAGAAAAACAGCATGGCATAATTACGTGCTACTTGCGAATAATTGATGTAAAAAGGAGAAATAGCGGCTAAAAAAGCTGACAAGAGTGCCGTTTCGTTTGATTGAATATGTGTGCTTACAAACACAAAAATCAATACAACGGTCAGCAAATTAAATATGAGTGATAGTAGCCTGAGATTTCCATCTTCAAGCCCTACAATCTTCGACCAGAAGTGAAGCGTATAAGTATATAAAGAGCCGTTTCCTGTATCTACACGGGCAATAGAATCAAAGAAGTCATGAATGCTTTTCTCTGACCAGAATTCCTGTGGCGTGAAATAAGGGCTATCTGGTTTGCGGACAGAATTCCTCTGGTTATTGCCCTCGTAGCTTACAAATTGGCTTACAAAGAGCGAATATTTCTCATCTCCGGCAAGTCCATGCTCACCTATATTGTGGAAACGTAAAAAAAAAGCAAGCACCAAAATGCCTGCCAGTATGATATAAGTAGATAATTTGCTAAGATTTGGCATAGGCTATTGAGCGAATCAGAGACTCACTTCACAAATAGTTTTTAAATCCTGAATAGTTTGCGTTGGGTTGGCCGAGTTGAATACAAAACTACCTGCCACAAGCGCATCTGCGCCTGCTTCTACAAGTGCTTTTGCATTATTTGTAGTTACACCTCCGTCTATTTCAATAAGCGTATTTAATCCTCTGTCGTTGGCCATTTTACGAACTTTTCTTACTTTTTCGTAAGTATGCTCAATAAATTTCTGTCCGCCAAAGCCTGGATTCACCGACATAATTAATACTAAATCAATATCGTGCAGAATATCCTCAAGTACGTTTACGGGTGTATGTGGGTTAAGCGCTACCCCTGCTTTACAGCCTAAACTCTTAATTTGTTGTAAGGTGCGGTGTAAATGCGGGCAGGCTTCATAATGTACAGTAATTATTTCGGCACCTAATTTCTTGAATGTCTCTAAGTATCTTTCAGGTTGCACAATCATCAGGTGCACGTCTAAAGGCTTTTTAGCGTGGCGCTGAATGGCTTCTAATACGGGCATCCCGAATGAGATATTAGGCACAAAAACACCATCCATTATATCAATATGAAACCAGTCTGCGGCAGAATTATTTAATAACTCGGCATCTCTTTGCAGATTGGCAAAATCGGCCGCCAAAACAGAAGGGGCTATAATCGTATTTTTCATGCCGCAAAGTTAGGGGTTTTTCATTAAAAAAAAGCCTTAAAACATGAAGAGTATTTATAAGGCGTATGCAACATTTTGTATCATTTAGTAGTTTTTTATGAGAAGAGTCATAAGTTTTTTAGATTTAGACAGCAAAAAATACTTAATTTTGCCAAAAAATACTTCATCTCATGGAACAAGCATTGCTTGACGAAATACCGTCATTAGATTTGGCCGATTTTACATCAGGAGACCCTGAGCGTAAAGCTAAATTTGTACAAGAAATTGGTAAAGCCTTTAATAATATTGGTTTTGTAGCTATCAAAAACCACGGACTCACAGAAGAATTAAGAGTAAAACTATATGATGCAGTGCAGAAGTTCTTCTATCAGCCTGACGAACTGAAGAAAAAATATGAATTTCCTGAACTGGCAGGTCAAAGAGGATATGTAGGCAAAGGCAAAGAAACTGCCAAAGGCCACAGCCGCCCCGATTTAAAAGAGTTTTATCATGTAGGTCAACCAGCGCCCGAAGGAGATATGTATAAAAATATTTTTCCGGCTGAGGTGCCTGAGTTTGAAACGTATACCAGCGAGGTTTACAAAACTTTCGAAAATACAGGGAAAACCCTTTTAAGCGCCATTGCGCTTTATTTAGACCTACCGGAAGATTATTTCGAAGCCAAAGTAAAAAATGGAGATAGCATTTTAAGAGCCCTCCACTATTTTCCGATTGAAAACCCGGATGCTTTACCTGAGGGAGCAGTACGTGCAGCCGCACACGGTGATATTAATCTGATAACACTACTAATGGGTGCGTCGGCCGAAGGTTTAGAAGTATTGCGTTTAGATGGCAAGTGGATTCCGGTTACGGCATTGCCCGACCAGATTATTATTAATGTAGGTGATATGCTCGACCGCCTGACGAATCATAAACTTAAATCGACTATACATAGAGTGGTGAATCCGCCACGTGAGAAAATGAAAACCTCACGTTTCTCAATTCCTTTCTTTATGCATGCTCGCCCCGAAACAGACTTAACTTGTTTGGATAGTTGTATCGATGTAAACAATCCGAGACGTTATGAAAACATGACCGCCGGAGAGTTTCTTGATGAAAGATTAAGAGAGTTGGGGCTGAAAAAATAGCCGTTCGTAGTCAAAAAAAAGCGTGTAGCACAGAAAGTATAGTTTTTCTGTGCTATATTTATGTTCTTTACTGAATCACAAACTATCGTGTAGATTTGATGCGCAAAACCCGCCAGATTCGATATTTCATTTTTTTGAAAGATGTTATGATTCTTGCCCTTACCTGCTTTGGGGGGCCACAAGTGCATTTAACTATGTTTCTGGAAAGGTTTGTAAAGAAAAGAAACTATTTAACCGAGGCCGAGCTGCTTGAATTGCAAGCACTTTGCCAGATTCTACCGGGTCCTACTTCTACCCAGACAATTACGGCATTGGGCTTTCGTTTAGGTGGCGCAAGTTTAGCCTATGTTACACTTTTTATCTGGATACTCCCCGGAGCAATACTCATGACCCTTGCCGCTTTAGGCATTACCTATATTGAGAAGAGTCAGTTAGCTACCCTGACGCGTTTTATTAAGCCGATGGGAGTAGCCTTTATTATGTTTGCTGCTTTTTCGATAGGTATGAAAGTAATAAAAACGCAGGTAAGTGTTTTGTTAATGATATTGGCCGCCATTGCGGGCTATTTCTTCCCATCGCCATACATTACCCCAATCTGGATTTTGCTGGGTGGCCTTGCCACAGCACTCAAATTTGGTGAGCAAGAAAAAATGCAGAAAGAGCCTATAAAAATACAGTGGGGAAATTTCTTTTTATGGTTGAGTGTATTACTTTTTTCTGCAGGCTTAGGGGCTTTTACACACGCTTTACCTATTCGTTTATTTGAAAACTTTTATAGAAATGGGAGCCTGACTTTTGGCGGAGGGCACATTCTTAAACCTTTACTTTATAATGAGTTTGTAAAGTTTAAGCACTATCTGACAGCCGATGAATTTTTGTCCGGTTTAGCCATCGTAGAAGTAGCCCCCGGGCCTGTGTTTTCTATTTCTTCGTTTGTCGGTACCTTATCAATGCGAGATTGGGGCATAAGCGGCGAGCTATTGGGTAGTTTTGTAGCAACTATGGGTATTTTTCTGCCGGGTACATTCCTGATTTTCTTTGTTATCCGATTCTGGGACCAACTGAAAAAATATCGTGGCATCAGGGCTTCTTTAGAAGGCATAAATGCCGCCAGTACTGGCCTCACGGCTGCGGCGGCATTTTCTCTCTTTCAACCTATGTATGTGGATTTAGTATCGGTTATGACTATCGTCCTTACTTTTCTTTTACTACAAACACGTTTTGTGCCTGTTTATTTAATTATTCTTGGTGGATTATTAATGGGCTGGGCAAGTGCCTGACAAGTGGTTGTGAAAGCCCAAAAATTTTAAAGTTGTGTGAATTCAGTAAGTATCTTTATGTGGCTTTATTTAATAGCAAAGCGTGCTGTAAGGGCTACGTCATCGAGCCATATACCTTGATAACCAATCAGGTTAATGGCAGGCTTCCAGTCAACACTCAAATTAAGCGGTATTTCTTTAAATGTATATTCTAAACCTAATATACCGTCGGCTCCTATAACTGTATGAGAACCATTGTTATCAAACCAAGGGTTGCCATATCTTGCGCCATCTCCCCAAACACCTACGTGCCCACCAACACCATAATACCAACGCCAGCCTGCGGTTTTGAAAGCCGGAGCATGAATCTGATACAAGCCTGTAATGTTAATACCTCTCCAACGAGTGTAAAGAATCCCCTCTACCGATTTCTTTTGAGTCATGTTATACTTAATACTCAATCCATAGCCGTAATTCAACCTCACACCTACACCTACTTTGTATGGGTTCTGGGCAGAAGTCGTTAACGCTGAAAAAATAACCAAACTCGAAAGCAAAAATAGTTTACGCATCATTTTTAATTAAGTGGCTCGCTTAAGCGATAAATAGTAGTTAAAAAAACTTTTGTCGTATATAAACGTTAAAATCTTGTTCCAATCTTTTTTTACTTATTTTCTATCTTGTTCAATCGCTGATTTTGTAGAAAATTGTTGAATGTTGTGGAATAAAATCTACAACGTTTATACGATAAGCTGACATATATATTATGGTATAAAGTTTTTGTTTTTCGGTAAAATTAACTTTGTCAAAATTAAAAACACTATATGAAACCATATGAAGCAGACTTGTACCTTTCAGTTTATTTTTTCACTAATTCCTAAGTTTTATGAAAGTTTCAAGAATGTTTTTTAGTGCAATCCTAATTGGTTCATTAGGCTTTTTCCAAATCTCGTGCGATAATTCTACTAATGACCCAGACCCATCTAAAGGCAATTTAAAAATTGCTATTACCGATGCCCCAATTGATAACCCCGATGTAAAGGGTGCCTTTGTAACAGTAACAGAAATAAAAGTAGACGGTAAAACATTTGAAGGTTTTAAAGGACCCAAAACAGTAAATCTACTCGAATTACAAAATGGTAATTCAGTCAGTTTAGGAGATGGTGAATTTGATGCAGGTAATTTTACTAAAATTACACTTGTATTAGATTATGAAAAAGACCAGTCAGGTACAGCGCCAGGGTGTTATATTCAGAAAACCGATAATACTAAACAGAAAATACAACTGTCGGGTAATACACAAAATACCATTGATTTAACTACCAAAGAGTTTATTGTAAGTAAGGGAACAAGTACAGATTTAGTGCTTGATTTCGATTTGAGAAAAGCTATTAAAAGCGAGACTTCCGGCAGCCAGACAACTTATTCTTTTGTAAATTATACTGAATTACAATCATCAATCCGAGTGGTTGAGCGTACCTCATCTGGTAATATTAGTGGTAAAATAGAGAATTATAATGCTACTACTATGGGTAATGTGGTGGTGTATGTATATAAAAAGGGTAATTTCAATCAGGCCACTGAAACGCAAGGGCAGGGTGATAGTAAGATACAATTTAAAAATGCTATTACAAGCGCTAAGGTAGATGCTAGTGGGAATTTCAAAGCAGCATTTTTGGAACAAGGGGATTATGAAGTGCATTGTGCTTCGTATAAGAAACCCACAGGTGGCCTATTCGGCTTGATAGCTTTATTAAACCTTGAAAGCAAAAATAGCATTGATTTATCAAGTATTGCTGTTAAATCAAATGCTGACGTTAATCTATCTATTGCGGCCAGTACAATATTAAGTTTGTAAGATTTTAAATTATAGCCATGAAAACATAAATGTGTTACAACTGTTCGGAATAGAAACACATTAAATTTGAAGTTAGAATTGTTTGAACGCACACATCGAGCCGCTTTTAGCGGCTTTTTGTGGTTTTATAGTAAAGCTATTCAATATGTTTGGAATAATTATTAGCTTTACTTATTCAAAATAATCAAGCAAAATGCCTCAGTCTTTTCAATTTAAAATAACTCTGCTACCAGGGCATATTGAACCGCCTATCTGGAGAAAAATAATTATTGATAGCGAAAAAACCTTATTCGACCTACATTATGTGATTCAAGGAGCAATGGGTTGGACTGGCTCACATTTATATGCCTACTATCATGCTGATGAAAAAGGAGATATTAATAGAGCAAGGAATGGCTACGCTGATTTAAGATTGATGGAAGATGAACCAGGCTATCATGATGATAAGTTTTTTAGGATTAAAGATATTTTTAAGAACATAGATGACATGATGTTTTACGAATATGATTTTGGCGATGGTTGGGAGCATATTATTCGTTTAGAAGCAATCACGGAAACATCACAAAAGACTGTGTCGATGTGTATAGACGGTGAAAGAAATTGCCCTATCGAAGATTGTGGTGGTTTATATGGGTATTTGTCGTTGGTCGAAGCAGTAAAAAATCCGAGGAGTAAGCAGGCAAGAGAAATGAGAGAGTGGATTGGAGAGCCTTATAATCCTGAAAAATTTGATTTACAAGTAGCCAATCATAATATAGAATTTGTCAGAAAAATGACAGAATCGAATATTGTTCAGAGTACATTTTTCGGAGGGAATTCGGGTAACTTGGGCTTAGATATATCAGACTTTTTAGATTCTTTAATCTTTGGTAATCAGGATTTCTTTAGACAGATAAACCGATTATCACTTTCAGGTCAAGTTTTGGTATTGAAAATTACAGTTCAGGGCTTAAAACCTGAGGTCTCAAGAACAATAGAAGTAGAACCAAAACTAAAATTCAGAGATTTAATGAAGTTAATTCGAGCCTCGTTTGGTTGGATAAGTGCTGAAACTGACATGGGATATTATTTTATTTTAGGAGGAGATAAATTTGGGAAAACTTCTCTTTTCAAGGGTTGGTACAGCCAAGTTGCACAAAAAAAGATTCCTGTAGCACTTTATGATGATTCAACAATAAAACTAAGTGATGTTTTTACAGAAGAGGGTATTGCAGTTAATAGTTATATGCCTTTAAATGCCTGGAAGTTCAGAATTAAATGCATATCTATAAAAAGTAAAGAAAAAAATAAAGATTACCCCACTTGTGTGGCAGGTAAAGGCAATTTAACACAAGTCCCACAGATTTTTGATACTCTGGAACTATATATTAATTCTCTTAGTGCTGGCAAAGGAATAATCTCTGCAAATGCCGATTTAGAAGCAATAAATGGGTATTTGCGAAATATAAAAAAGAAAAAATAGCATCTTACACCGAAATCATTTTCTGTACCTGAGTATTCTTAACCAGATTTGGAGTCTTAGGGAAAAACAGATGGAATTTAGCCCCTTTACCTAATTCGCCTTCGGCAAAAATAAAACCGTTGTGGTTGCCCATTACTCGCTTGCAAATAGCTAATCCAATGCCGGTTCCTTCATAATCTTGCCGACCATGCAAGCGTTGAAAAATGATAAAAATCTTTTCGGCATAATTAGATTCAAAACCAATACCATTGTCTTGAAAACAGATGTGGTAAAAGGTATTTTCTTCTCTGATACCCTCAATGAAGAAAATATCTTTGCCCGACATTTCTTCTGAGGTTATTTCAATCACCGGAGCTACGCCATTTCGGGCAAATTTGATAGAATTACTTAGAAGGTTATAGAAAAGCTGTTTCAACTGAAACGAAAAGCCCAGTATAAGAGGGAGGTCTTCGGTAATGATACGCACATTCTTCTCGTCGATTGATATAGAAATATCATTTTCTACCTCTTCTAATACTGTATTTAAATCAACTATTTCAAATTCCTGCCCACTATGATTAACAGTGCGTGAGAATGTCAGCAAATCGTCAATCAGTAATTGCATTCGCTCAGCAGATTTTTCTATTTTTTCAATAGATTCCTTCCCGTCCTGATTAAGTACCTGATAATGTTTCTTTAACAAGATTCCGCTGAAGGCTCGTATTTTTCGTAGAGGTTCTTTTAAATCGTGAGAGGCTACATAGGCAAACTGTTCAAGTTCAGAGTTTGAGCGTTGGAGCTTGTCCAGGTTGTTTTCTAATGCTTTCTGAAATTTGATACGTTTGCGTAATTCATAGATAAGAAAGCCAAACGAAGCGAATAATAGCAAGGCTGATGAAGCAGACAATGCTATAATATAGCCAGGCAGGTGCTTATCGTTGGTTATTTTTAAATCATATTTATTGTTCAGAATTTGTTTTTCGGTTAACAGAAAGAGATTCATCGTATTTCGTATCTCATCCATTTTGTTTTTATCTTCCCTTAAGTTATCAGGGCTGATAGCTTCTTTTGCCCGGGCTAGTTTTATATTTTCATCAGTAATCTTAATTTTATCGGCAATGAGCTTTTTCAGATGCGTAAGTCTCGACGTCTGCGTAATGTTATGTTCTACCAGGTCTTCTAAGTCATTAATTATTTTTCCTACAACCCTGTAAGCATCATAATATGGGTTAAGAAATACATTGCGCCCAGTAAGAAGATACCCTCTTTGCCCCGCCTCCATGTCTTTCATCTTCGAAATAAGTTCTTCTCCTTTCATCATCACCTGATAGTTACGCTCGATATCATCCATATACGCCAATGTCTGATGTACTTTCAAATAAGAGATTATAGTAAGTATCAGCAAGAGGATAATACAGGAGATAAACGAAATCGTTACGTATCTGAACGGTTTACGCATAAATTATAATAGGTTTATGTAGCAATGTAACGTTAGTGTTAGTTATACAAACGAAAAACAATGTGGTTTAGTCAGTCAAAGTTAAAAATTCTCTTCCTGATTTTCAGATTAATCTCTACAAAAATTAAATAAATAAAATCAAAAACAAACCAAAAAACAAGGTTTTTGAGGAAAAAAATACCCAATATGGATAATTAATAATGCTAGAAATCAGACAATTGGTTTGTGGTACAGTTATTTTCTCAATATTCTTAAAAAATATTTAACGAAAGAGATTTTCACACAAATTCATAAAGATTATGGACCAGTTAACAGATTCACGAAAAAGAGCCTTTACAGGATTGTTAGTAGGAGCCTTAGCAGTGGCTACGGCTTTCGGAGTGTATCAGGCATACCGTTCGAGCACAATAGCAGATGAGCGTGATAGATTTACAATACAAACAGACTCGTTGATGACAGTAAAGAAAAACCTTGAAGAAGAAATAGGTGGACTTACAAAAGATTTGAACGATGAACGAGACGAAAATGCCGAATTAGTAAACAAAACCGAATATATTAATGGTTTGCTAGCTCAGAAGGAAAAGGTTTTGGCAAGACTAAACAAAGAGGCCAACAGCCTGAGAAGTCAGAACAAATCGAGAGATGAGCAAATCACTATTCTGAACAATCAGATTATAGCTTTGAACGATGTAAAAGCGTTAATGGAGAGAAACCTGACAGATTTGCAAGCAAATAATGCTACTTTGGTTTCTGAAAACACCGAATGGAAGGTAAAATATGACGAGTTAAGAGCGCAAAGCGATGAGCTAAATGCACATATTGCCTCATTAAACAAGAAAGTAGATGATATTATATACGAATCACCAGCCGATAATTTTAAAGTTGAAGTACTCAAACCAAATTCTAAAGTAACAGCTAAGGCAAAAAAGGCACATACACTTAAAGTTTCTTTTGTGGTACCAGAAATGATAAAAACAAGTACCGAAGATAAACAATTGTTATATCTGACAATTTTGGACGATAAAAATGTTCCGGTAAAAGGTTCTGAAAAAGAAGTAAGTATAATGAAAGGCGAAAAACTAATGCCAATTGCTGTACATGCCACTCAGACAGTAGATTTTTCGAAAAATCCACAAAACACAACTTTTATGTTTGATGTGAAAGAAAAATTGAAACCGGGTACTTACAAAGCTGCAGTTTACTCAAACAACGATTATTTAGGAACTGTAGAGTTTAAAGTTAGAAATAGCTTCTTATTCTTCTAAATTATAGCATTTGTATAAAGGTGGTAGCTCATTACGAACTGCCACCTTTTTTTATGTTTAGTTTATTGACAATTTTATTATATTCATTTATAAACCAATGCTTATTTAAGGCCTATTTTTAAAAACTAGGTTAAAAATAGTATAAAAAAAGAAAAATATAAATACTACAGAGGGTTTTATTAGTCGGTTTTAAAATATAGATATGAGCATTGCAAGTTTTCTTGCTTAACATACAAAAAACGGCATGAAATAACGCTTATTTCATGCCGTTTTGGCTATAAAGAAAAATAAATTTAGATATTTTCAAGGATACGCTCCATTGAAACCTGGTATCCGATTTTTTCTTTCAATTCGCTGATAGAAACCCTTTCTTGTTCCATAGAATCACGGTGGCGAATCGTTACTGTGTCGTCTTCCATTGTCTGGTAGTCAACGGCAATACAAAACGGAGTACCGATTAAATCTTGGCGAGTGTAGCGTTTTCCAATAGCACCACCATCGTCATAAACAGTTCTGAAAGACGATTTTAGCGACTGCGCAATAGCTTCGCCTTTTTCAGCCAAACCATCTTTTTTCACTAATGGCAATACCGCAGCTTTGATTGGCGCTAAGGCTGGATGTAGTTTAAGATACGTACGTTCTTTTTCGTTTTCACCTTCGCCAACAGTTTCTTTTGTAAAGGCATTACAGAAAGTAGCTAGAAATAAACGGTCGGCACCTACTGAGGTCTCTACTACATACGGAATATAATTACCATAAGGCTTACCGTTTGCATCAAGTTCGGCATCAAAATACTGTTGTTTTTTCTTCGATAATTCTTGGTGATTACGTAAGTCGAAATCAGTTCTTGAGTGAATACCTTCCATTTCACGGAAACCAAACGGGAATTCGAACTCAATATCTACAGCTGCGTTGGCGTAGTGAGCTAATTTTTCGTGGTCGTGGAATTTAAGCTTTTCAGCAGGTAAACCAACAGCTTTATGGAACTTCATACGGGTTTCTTTCCATGCACTATACCATTCCATTTCTGTTCCGGGACGTACAAAAAACTGCATTTCCATTTGCTCAAACTCACGCATACGGAAAGTAAACTGGCGAGCAACAATCTCGTTTCTGAATGCCTTACCGATTTGCGCAATACCAAAAGGTATTTTCATACGTCCGGTTTTTTGTACATTCAAAAAGTTGACAAAGATACCTTGTGCAGTTTCAGGGCGTAGATAAATCAAACTAGAGTCTTCTGCTACCGAACCAACTTGTGTAGAGAACATCAGGTTGAACTGACGAACCTCTGTCCAGTTGGCTGTTTTTGAGATAGGGCAAACAATATTTTCGGCAATAATCAAATCACGTACGCCTGCCAGATCTTCGGCACTCAACAATCTGCCCATTTCGGCAAGCAATGCCTGTGCTTTTTCTGCCTCACCGGCAGCAGTGTATTCTTCTGCTTTGCCTTCAAGCAATTGGTCGGCACGATAACGTTTTTTGCTATCTTTGTTATCAATCATAGGGTCGTTGAAACCATCAACGTGCCCTGATGCCTTCCAGGTAAGAGGATGCATAAAAATTGCAGCATCAATACCCACAATATTATCGTGCAGCTGAGTCATGGCTTTCCACCATGCTGTTTTCAAGTTATTTTTAAGCTCTACACCGTTTTGTCCGTAGTCATAAACTGCTTGAAGCCCATCATAGATTTCAGATGAAGGAAACACAAAGCCGTACTCCTTGGCATGAGAAATAATATCTTGCAGTGAATTTGTTAGTGCTGGTTTGCTCATTTAATTATTTTAGATAGATTTATATCTTTAATTCAAAGTCTCACAAAATTAGCGAAAACCTCGCAAATACATTACCTATCTTATTATTTTTGGCATAATTTGTATGTGACTAAGTTTATGAATCGAATTTTAAAGTTTATCCGGGCATCATTAAGTATGACTTCGCACGAAGCCAAAGGAGTAGTAATGGCTTTTGGTATTATTATTTGTGCACTGTTTGTTATGTGGGGCGCCGACTATTTTTTCAGTCAGAAACCACAAAATCTGGTGATTTCGTCGCCAAAAATGTTAGATAGCCTCACAGTTGCAGTAGATAAGCAGACAACACAGTATAGCAATCAAGGTCAGTTTAAATCTGGTTTTACCGATAGTCCGGGCAAAACGCATAAATACTTTAATTTCGACCCTAATACTGCCACAGTTGCTCAGTTGGAAGAATTAGGACTCCCAAAGTTTATAGCCGAGCGTATTGATAAATACAGAAGTAAGGGCGGTAAATTCAGAAAAAAAGAAGATTTAGCTAAAATCTATGGGCTGTATCCTGAAACCTACGAGCGTTTAGAGCCTTATATTACCCTGCCTTCGGCCGAGGAAGAATCAGTTCATACGCCGCAGGCCGAAATTATTGCTCAACCTATTGCTACAGAAAAACCAGTAGCAGCTACGCCTAAGAAAACAGAAACACTTGCTAAATTTGACTTGAATACAGCCGATACTACACAATTGAAGTTAATCAGAGGTATTGGCTCTGGCTATGCCAAGCGAATTGTGAAGTTCAGAGATATACTAGGTGGCTTTGCCAATGCCGAGCAGGTAAGAGAAACTTATGGTTTACCCACCGAAACGGCAGATGAATTGTTAAAATATGGATACGTAGGCGGAAATATCAAGAAATTGAAAATTAATCAGATAGCTATTTCAGATTTACGGCACCCATATCTGAAATTTGCTCAGGCAAGGGCTATTATTGCGTATCGTGAGCAGCACGGCAATTATAAATCAATTGATGATTTAAAACAGATAAAAATAATAGATGAAGCTACGATTCAGAAGCTAGAACCTTACATTGAGTTTTAAAACAACAGGGGCCGAAGCCCCCGCTGATGGTTATCTTGCGTTTTTACACATTTTTACCGAATCTTCAAATCGGTGTACCATTTCTTTTACTAAGCTCTCGTCTTGCGTATGAAGTGTAAAGCTGGTTTTGCTATCGCTATCATTGTCTTTCAGGTTAAAAGAGCCGCTTAGGTTATTATCATTTCCAAAACCCAGCTTCATTTTCATTCTGTCGGCTGGTACTTGCATTTTTAGTTCGTAGTTTCCATCTTTTTCACGTTCATAAGAAACACGTTGTACGTCTTTTAATAACCACGAAATACTCATGCCGAAATCAACATCTGAATCCTTTGAATTCTTTGAGTCAATGTTCATATTCATCTGGCAACCTTTAAATTTGAAAGTAGGTACACTTTCTTTGCCTTTTTCTTCTTTTACAAGTCGGTCGAGATTTTTACTGAGCCATTGTGTATTAGCCTCTAAACTTTGCGCAAAAACACTATTGGAACCTAATAGCATAAGCGTGATAATTAATAATTGTAGCTTTTTCATAATTTTAAGAGAAGATTAAAAAATGTTAGTTTTCTGATAGATGCAGATAGATGAATAAGGGTTGCGTGGCCATAAAAAAAGTCCTCTTTTTGGGAGGACTTTTTGCTTATAATGAAATACTTGCTTACATAAATTTGAAATTATACGATAAAGACACAATAGGCGCACCAAAAACCACCAGTTTGTATGGCGATACTCTCGTGCCTTCGGTTCGGATAAATATTGAGTAAGCGTTTTTCTTGCCATATAAGTTAAATACCGTAAATGTCCAGTTCCCTTTAAAGCGTTTGTCTTTCATACTTGGTTGGTAAATATTCCACGCAAAGTCAAGGCGATGATAGTCGGGTAGGCGAGCATTATTGCGCACCCCATAATAAGGATAACTAACACCTTGATAGATAATGAAACCCTCGGGCATAGTAAATGGTCGGCCCGTGCTATATGAAAAATTGAACGAAAAATCGTGGTGTTTGCCTTGATTGATAATAACAGAAGCATTGAATGAATGCGGGCGGTCAAAATTTGCCGGATACCATTTGCCGAAGTTTATCTGTTCTCCAAAAGTACTACCTTCTGATACCAGATTAAGCGAGCGAGAGTAAGTATAGTTTATCCAGCCAGTAACTTCACCTTTTTTCTTCGAAAACATTAATTCTAAGCCATAAGAGCGGTTTTTACCTTGTAGTAGTTCCATTTCAGGATTTGAATTTAACAAGAAATCGGCACCTGGTTTGTAGTCAATAATGTTGTTGGTAGTTCGGTAATATCCTTCAACTGAAAGCTCATATACATTGCCTGGTAAATTATGGAATAGGCCGGCAGCAATTAATGAGCTTACTTGCGGGCGAATATGCTTGTCAGAGGTTTTCCAACGAGAAGTTGGTAGAGGTGTGGTGGTATTGGTAACAACCTGCATATATTGACGCATAATGTTGTAGCCAAATTTGATAGAGGTTTTGTCGTTAATTGAATATTTCAAGCCAATCCTTGGCTCAAAACCTCCATAAGATTGTATCACTTTTCCTCTTGCAAAAGATAGTGTATCACGTACCGATAAGGGGTCTTTAGGCTCGTTAGGCGCATATACTTGTACATCGGCAGGTCCTAAAGCATAAAACTGTGAATAACGCACACCAATAGAGAAAGTAGTTTTAGGCGATAGAGAAATTTCGTCTTCTGCATGAATGCCTGTTTCCAGCGAATATTCTTCAGGTGTTTTTATGGCTAATACACTAGGGCTTGTGCCGGGTTGTAGTTCGCCGGGAGCTACTTTATATTTGGTAGCACTGATACCGGCCTCTATGTTATGTTTGCCAAAAGAGTAATTAAGGTTGGTTTTGGCTTGTTTGTAATTGATGTCAGATAATAAAGTAACCTTGTTGTCGGAATTAAGCTCTGGCAATAAAGTTTTCGGAACATAATAGGCCGAAACCACCGTAGTTTGGAGGTTTAGTTTAGGCGAAATTGCATAAAACCAACGTGCCGAAAAACTACGGCTTCGGTAGTCGTACTGGGTTGAGGTGGCATTTATATTACCGATACCACCTAATAATTCTGTCTGGAAAAAATCTTTGCTATAATAGCCTGAAACTGTAATTGTGTTTTTATTATCTACTCTCCAGAACATTTTCCCTACCAAATCGGCAAAGTTTGCTTTTATGCCATCTAATTTCTTTGATGCAAGCGGCAATAGAAAATCGTTGTAAGAGGCTCTACCTGATAGCATAACACCTAGTTTATCTTTTATAACAGGAATATCGAGCGACAAACGATTTGAAACTAAGCTTATACCACCATTCATTTTAAATTTATCTAACGAAGGCTGCGTCAAGGTTACATCCATCACAGCGGCGGCTCTGCCGCCAAAGCGGGCGGGTGTGCTACCTTTGTAAACCTCAACACCCGAGGCTGCTTCAGACGGAAATGCCGTAAACAAACCAAACATGTGCGTAGGGTTGAAGATAGGTATATCATCTAACAAAAGTAAGTTCTGGTCGGTAGTACCACCTCTGATATTAACCCCATTTGATGCCTCACCTACACTGGTTACTCCGGGTAGCATCTGTAAGCCTCTCAGAATATCAACTTCACCTACGGCTGCTGGTAGTTTTCGAAGGGTTTTTATATTCAGTTGGTTTACTCCTAATAAGGGGCGTTGCACATTGGCTTCTACACCTTTGCTTGATACAATAACCTCTTCAAGCTCGTTTTCTAGCCGTCCTAAAGCATAATTACGAGTCATATCTGACGAGATTTTGAAAGCATCTCTTACAGGGCGATAGCTGACAAATTTTACACTTACGGCATGCTCACCATAAGGAATGTTTATTTCAAAAAAGCCATTTTCATCGGTAACAGCACCAAACTTCCCAAAATCAATATTGATTGAAGCTTTAACTAATGGTTTACCATCAAGTGTATCTCGTACATGTCCACTGAAACGATAATAAATCTGCGCTTGGGCAGCTATGCTCAGTAGTAGAAATGAACTTATAATGTAAAGTTTTTTCATTGTCAGGAATCTATCAAATGATGGTAAAATGTTATAATATTCAGTTAGTAAACCTAGTTTATCCACCCTTCCGGTCTGGACGGAGTACGTGTGTTACTCTCGTTGCATGGAGCTAATGGCGGGCGTGAAGTATCACTCTGTGAGGGTTCATATACAATGGGGTGGTCAACAAGCCCTATAGGGGCAGCTAAGCCTTTTGCATTTTCTCGGCTTATCCAATATCTTTTAGAACGCACACTTGTTACCATAAAAAATCCAGCCACAGCTTCATCTTGGTTACTTATATTTTTTACATTACCTATAATAGCTGCAGGCGGAGTATCTACTAAACTACCATTGTTTTGTACCTGGTCTGCCAGTAATTTCAAATATCGGTAAGCTTCTGCAGAAATAGATTGTTGCTTAATCTCAATTAAAGCACCAGAGCTGGCATAGTAGGGGATTTTTCCGACAAGCCGACCTAAGATAGGTTTTCCATTAGAAAAAACATCAGTAAATACATTCAGGTCTTTATTATAGAACATGTCCCAGCAAGCACCATTGCATGTGTAATCATAGCTTACGTCTGAATAAGCGGTTTCTGCTTTGCAACGAGCCGGAGCAGGAGTAAGAAAGAATCGGCCTCCTATACAAGTAGCACAGATGTTTTGTCGCTCCCATAATTTCCAGGTCCACATATAATTGTTTTTCTGGTCAGCGGGGTCATTAGTATCTATATATACATAATGGGCAGGGTTAAAACCAAGAGGTGTTTCAATGCCATCGAGCCTGAATTCGTCATATATCTGAGTAATCTCCGATGCACTAGTCTGGCGCTCCTCAGCCGACTCATATTTAGTACCATCGTCTTTCTGAAAGGCTAATTTATAAGTATCCCCAACCCTTGTATGAAACGAGATAGGCAATACATATACCCCTTTTCCTCTTTCTGTCAGCACAACCCTCTCAGTATTATTTACTATAATTTCTACTTTGGCATTTGTTACAGGAATTTCATAAAAACTATCATTGCCGCTGTAAGAATCTATAATCTTAATTGATTGCTCTCCTGATAAATCATTAATCGTTGCATCAACCGTTAGTATTTTTATTTCTTGTTGTTTTTCTAAGCTAAAAGGCTCTACGCAAGCATAAAACATCAAACAAATACTTAATAGCAATATGAAACTTTTGTTTTTGAGCATTTTATTTATTCTGAAATAGTGTTATATCTTAGTTTACCCAACCTTCAGGCTCTACATTGGCTCTGAATCTGCTCGGTTTGCAAGGAGCCAATGGCGGCCTTGGTGGGTCTGGGAATACAGAGTTTGGTTCATAATTAAGTTTATGCCCCAATATACCTGTTGGTATTGCACCAGAGTTAAGCGCATTTTCACGACTTAACCAATACCTTACTGTCCGAACCCCTGAAACCATAAAAAAACCTGCAATAGGTTCATCAGGAGTCGTCATATTTGTTATGTTACCAACTATTGCCGCCGGAGGGGTATCAACAAGGCTACCAGTATTTTGGCCCTGGTCGGTTAATAGTTTCAGATAACGATATGCCGCTGGTGTAACCGACTGTTGTTTTATTTCAATTAATGCTCCTTTTTCTGAATAATAGGGTATTTTAGCCACTACACGCCCAACAATGCTCTTGCCATTACTAAATACATCACTAAATACATTCAGGCTTGTGTTATAGAAAATATCCCAGCAATTACCGTCGCAGGCATAATCAAAGAAGGGTACTTCTTTATATTTTTCTTCATATACACATTGGCCATCGGGTGGAGGTGAAACAAAGTATCTGCCATTTGAGCAAGACTTACAGATAATCTGTTTTTCCCATAATCTCCACGACCACACATAATTGTTTTTTTCATCAGCCGGGTCGTCGGCATCAATAAACACAAAACTTGCGGGATCGTAACCGGCTCCTGTTTTTATTCCTTCCATACGAAACTCATCATATACTTTTTTTATCTCAGGCACGCTCGTCATTACTTCTTCTGCTGACTCATATTTTGTGCCGTCGGCCTTCTCAAAAAAGAGTTTATATACACTACCTTTTTTTACCCGAAACGAAGCTGGAAGCGCATACACTCCAGGACTTTTTTCTGTAAGAGAAACGGTTTCAACTCTATCAACTAATACTTCAACTTTGGCCCCTGTTACATTAAAAGAATAAACCACGCTGTTTCTGCTTTCAGATTCTGTAATGCTAAAGACCTGTTCTTCTTCTGTATCTGTAATTGTGGCATCTACAGTTAATATTTTCTGGCCATGCTGAAACGTTATTTCAAATGGTTCAACACACGAGCATATCCACAAACCCAATGAAACAATGACCCATATTTTATTTATTTTCATCAATTAAAAAGAGGTTTTATCAATAGTTGTATGTTTAATCTATCCAGCCTTCCGGTTTTGTTGGAGTGCGGGTAGGGCTTTTAAGGCAAGGATATGTAATCTGATTTGGTACTAAAACAGGCATTCGCCCTAAAAGCCCTACTGGAATTGCTTTGCCAATTCCGTTTTCACGATTGAGCCAATATTTTTGCTTAACTACTGTTGCTACTGAAAACACGCCTCCAACAGGTTCGGTTGGGTTACTAATGTTCTTTATGTTACCTACAATAGCCGCAGGTGGCGTATCAACCAGCGTTCCGTTAGTTTGTGTTTGCTCAGTTAATAATTTAAAATAATGGTACGCCTGCTCTGATACGGCTTGTTGCCTGATTTCAAGAAGTGCGCCATCAAACGAGTAATAAGGTATTTTAGCAATTAATTTTCCGAAAGTGGCTTTTCCGTTAGAATACACATCGCTAAAAACATTGAAGTCTTTGTTAGGAAGTATCTCCCAGCATTTATTACCACAATAATAATCGTAGTAATCTGTTTTGCAGAACCTTTGATTCTCCCACAAGGTCCAGGTCCAAACATAGAAATCTTTTTCGTTAGGGTTGTCTCTGAAATCTAAGTAAACATAATTAGCCGGAAAATCTCTTAATTCTCCTTTGATACCATCTGCTACAAATTCATCAAAGATTTTATCGATGGCAGCTGCTTGGCTTGTCTTTTCTTCACTTGATTGATATAAAGTACCATCAGGCATCTGAAATCTTAATTGATAAATAGCACCAGGAGCTATGCGGAAAGAAAATGGAAGTGCATAAATACCTTTTTTTGTTTCAATTAGGTTAATGGTTTCTGTTTTGTTAACTATAAGTTCTACTTTCAGTTCTGAAAGCGGAGAGTTATAGGTATTTTCGGCAAAATTATTAGTTATGTTAATATTAATACTCTGCTCTTTGTCAATATCATTCAGATTAGCCTCAACTACCAGATATTTTTTGTCACTGTATACATCAATCTCAAACGGGGTTACACAAGAGCCTATTACCAGCACCAAAGCAATGAGTAATATTTTTGAATGCCGGCTCATCTTAAAAAACGAAAGAGAGGCTAAATAAATGTATTATTGACAAATATAACTATTCAATGATAGTTTAGAAATTAATAATGTGCCACGGGGGTATTTAGTAGATGAAACCCTGTAATTACACGTTGAAAAGCCCTATTTGTATAGGATTGGCTAAAAGTCTATCTGAAAACTTAAAACGGGTACAAGTCCATTACCTGCTTTGCGGAGTTCAAGTTTATTTTCAACGCTATTATACTGTATACTAGTAGTGTTTATTCTGTTGGTTGCGTTTTGTACATCTAAAGAAACAACAGTTGCGTATTTCCGGCGATTGGTGCGGTACGAAATCCGGCCATCAATACGGAAATATGCAGGCGCTTGCAGCGAATATTCGGCACCTTTGCGTGTAACAAATTTATTTTGTTTAAGCGATTCTGCTTCGTCTAATGGTGTATATCTAAATCCACCATTGTAGATAGACCGCCCACCGAGCTGTAAAACCGAACCATTTTTGAACAAAAACTCACGCCCAAAAGTGAGGGCTGTGCTGAAAACATCGTTGAATGAAGAGTTGTACCACTTACCATCTATGGTTTTGTACCTTGAGTCGAAGATTGAGCCTGTAAGTACTAAGTAGTATTTTTTTGAAAAAGACCTTTCTATAGCCACATCTAGGCCATAATTGCGGCCTTTACCTTTGCTTACCACGGCAAATTCAGGGAAATTATCGGAGAAATTAAGCATCCAATAGGCTGAACCTATCTTATCTTCTACCGGAACTTTGTTTAATAGCTGATAATAAGCTTCGGTCGAGAATTTCCAAAGGCTTGGCGTTACATAGTTATAACTCAATATAAAATGATTTGACCTCGGGAATGCTAAACTTTTGTTTGGTTTTGACTCAGTAATTACGCTTGCCACAGTATCTTTTCGGGTATAGAAATAGGCACTCATAGGCAACAACTGGCTATATAAACCATAAGCAAAGCTGAATGTATGCGCATTAGGCGAGCGATATTGTATTGATAAGCGAGGCTCGAGCGCAGTAGTATTGTTCAGAAAAAGGTGCATTAAATGAAAACCCGCATTGAGTGTAAGACCTTTGCCTAGATTCTGCACTATTTGTGCATAGGCTTGTGCTGTTTGGGTACTGCCGCTGCCACTTACCGATACTTGTCGGCCTGCATTCAATTGGTTTATATCGGTGATGGAGTTTCGGGGAGCGGTTTCTTTAAAGAAATCAAAGTTGATATAATTTAGAATTGCTCCTGTTTTCAGGCGTGTTTTGTTGTTGAATCGGTAGTTATAAGCTACTGAGCCTGCTAATCGGAATTCTTTGTAGGCTTGTGTATCATACCTGAATCTTTCATCTTTTATATTCAGTGTGTCAGAAAAACGTTTGATAGAACTGCCAATTATAGCAACTACATATTTGAGCGACGATTTCTCATTAATATTGCTTGTGTGTGTTAGTCCCACTGTTCCCATATTGGCAGGTCTCAATCTGTCTTCCCAATTATCGGCTTTACCTAAAATACGTTCTTCGGGGTTTTTAACCGGAAAATAGTGTTCTGTACTTAGGCCACCTAATCCAAAAAGGGTCGTGGTTTTCTTGCCATCTTTACTATGAAAAGCCAGATTGAAAGATAAATCCTGAAATAGGTTCGAAACTCGCTCACCTACCAGATAAAAACCCATTTGGCTCAATAAGCCTAAAGTAGAGTAACGGTAATTGACCAGATAAGACGAGCGACCTTTAGCAATAGGGCCTTCGGTTGAAAAATCGAGTCCTAAGAGGCCAATTTTAGTTCTGTATTCTCTTTTCTGCTGATTCCCTTCTCTGAATCTTATATCAAATGCTCCTGTAATGGCATTGCCATATTCGGCGGGCATACCTCCGGTAAAAAAATCGGAGCGGCTTAATAGCTGTGCGCTAAAAACAGTAATACCGCCACCACCGGAGCCAGGCTGTGCAAAGTGATTAGGATTAGGTACATCAATGCCTTCGAGCCGCCACAGAATACCAAAAGGGGAGTTGCCTCGTACTATAATTTTGTTTTCGTTTTCGTCTCTGCCTGCTTTTACACCCGGATAAGCCAAAGCCATACGGCCGGGGTCATTAACCGAAGCAGGAATCCGCTCGGTTTCTTCTACCGTAAACGACCTCGCACTTACAAATGCCAAATCATTTACAGGGCGGCTGGTGTTTTGCGAAGCCGTTATTTTTACTTCTTGCAGGGCATCTGTTGCTTCGCTTAGTTCTATTGTTAAAACTACTTCTTTGGCTGAGTTCAGAATAAATTCTTCACTTGAGTAAGTTTCATAACCAACCGAGCTACATTTAACTGAACGTCGGCCAATGGTTACATTAGGTATAGAGAATGTCCCAGAGGCATCGGTAATAGCGCCTTGTGTAGTGCCTGTGATTTGTATTGATGCCCCTATAATCGGCTGGCGTGTAATGCGGTCAATTACGCTGCCTCTTACAACCTGAGTTTTGTTTTGTGCAAAGAGTGTAGATAGGAAAAATAGGGTAAAGAATATAGTAAAGCTTAGTTTCATAGAGTGTAATTAGGTTTTAAACAAATATATTCAAATAAAATGAATAAGCATGGCTGTAAGAGTAATTGTATAAAAATGTTCTGATGGTTGATGTTTTTTAGCTAAGTCCATCTATCTTTAGGGCTCCGAATTAAACTAAGCTAGCTACCTTCATCATGAAAAAAATCTTATTGTTTGTCCTCTGTTTTGGTCTTGTTATACCTCTTTTTTCACAATCGTCTATCCCTCGTATCTTGCCCGAGCGTGAGCGTGCCACAGTAATTGATGAAATTCTGGAAGACAGAATGACGAATCTTTTACCTCAACTAATGAGGAAAGAAGGGATTGATATGTGGGTACTGATTTCGAGAGAATATAACGAAGACCCGGTTATGAAAACCATGTTGCCTTCGGTATGGCTATCGGCCAGAAGGCGTACAATGATGGTATTTTTTGATAAAGGAGAAAAAGAAGGCGTAGAACGCCTGGCTATTGCCCGCTACGATGTAGGGAATCTGCTGAAAGGGGAGTGGGATTTAAACACAAATCCTGACCAATGGGATGCCTTGGTAAAAGTGATAAAAGATAAGAACCCTAAAAAAATAGGCTTGAATTTTTCGGAACATTATGCACATGCCGATGGGCTTACCTACACCGAGCACAAGGAGTTTATGGCTAAACTACCTGCCGAGTTTCAGGCTAAAATAGTGTCGGCTGCTAATCTGGCTGTTAATTGGCTTGAAACCCGCACAGAGCGGGAAATGGTAATTTATCAGCAGATATGCCGCATTTCACATGAGATAATTCAGGAGGCTTTTTCTGATAAAGTGATTCAGCCGGGCGTTACCACTACCGACGACGTAGTGTGGTGGATGCGCCAACGAGTAACAGATTTGGGCTTAGATACTTGGTTTCATCCAACAGTAGATATTCAACGACTTGACCCCGAGAGTTTCGACCATCTGCGTACTTTTTCTAAACGTCCGCAAAAACAGGTGATTTTACCCGGCGATTTGCTTCACTGTGATTTCGGAATTACTTACCTGCGTCTTAATTCAGATCAGCAACAACACGCCTACGTGCTTAAAGCAGGAGAGACCGACGTGCCCGATTTTCTGAAAAAAGCTTTTAAACAGGGTAATCAATTACAAGACAACCTGACTGATAACTTCAAAGCCGGGCTTACAGGCAACGAAATTCTGGCCAGAGCTTTGGCACAGTCAAAGAAAGACGGTTTGCGAGGTACTATCTATACTCACCCAATCGGGAATCATGGACATGCCGCAGGGCCAACCATTGGTATGTGGGATAACCAAGGCAAAACCATTGGTAGTGGAGATTATCCGCTCAATTTTAATACAGCTTATTCGATAGAACTAAATGTATCGGTTGATTTGGCTGAATGGAAAAAGCCTATCAGAATTATGCTTGAAGAAGACGGCTTTTTTAACGAAAAAGGTTTCAGGTATATAGATGGCCGTCAGACCGAAATTCTCCCGATTCCACGAGTACTTTCAAACGTGAAATAAGGCTCTTAAAAAAGAAATTGGTAAAGATAATTGCAATCTTTACCAATTTTAATCAATATGAATCCCAAAGCTAAAAATGCTTAATAATACTATTGGCAGAGTCTTATCTTAATCTGAACTCTACTTTTCCTAAAAATACTGTTTCGGTGAAAAGTTCTGCCATATATACGCCCGACTTCAATTTTTCATCTAATTTATATTTTAGAGTAACCCGCTGAGGGTTTCTGGTAAAATCTACAGCCTTAGTCAGGTGTACTGTTACAGGGTTCATCACCCCTTTTATGTTTACATTTATCGGTTTCGCTTTCGAGTCTTTCAGGGGTTTCTGAGTGATGTCTTTCAGACTTAAATATACAATTTCGTCAGTACTACCTTTGGCTCCATCAGGCAAATCAAACATAATGGTTATGTCTCGTGCCTTGCGGCCTTTCACTATCAGTTTTTCTCTTCGGTTTGTTATATCTACCCGAAATGCATTTGCTCCCAGAAGTGTAGTAGATTTTTCTTCTTCTTTGGGCAGGTAGCTGGTGTTATTCTTAGTATCGTTCAGGCGTCTTAAATCTTCGTTTTCTCTGGTAAGCCTTGAGTTATCAGCTCTTAATTGAGCATTTTCCTGTTTTATCATAGCCAACTCATTATTCAGAGATTCTCTCAGGTTTTTTAATTCGTTTACCTGTTTTCTTAAAGCAGCTAGCGACTGGTTTTCTTTTTGCAGGCGGCTCAGTACTTTGTCTTTTTCGGCTAGTTTTTCGTTAATACTCGAAAGCGATGCCGCAAGTGTTTGATTCTGAGTAGTAGCCGCTTCGAGTTCGGCCGATATACCCTCTAATTCTTTCTGAAGATTGTCTCTTACTACTTTCAGTGAGTCGGTGCGTTTGCTTAAAACCTCATTTTCTTTTTTGAGTGTGCCCCCGAGCCTCCATTGATACCCGCCCCATAAGAGCGAAAGCAGGAGTAAAATACTAATGGCAGCGGCATAGGTTCTGGTCTGGTGTTCTGTGGGTTGTTGGTCCATTGTTAATAGATAGTTTAGGAAATTAAAAACTATAGAAAGCGCTGCGAAGTTAGTACTTTAAAAAGAAATATACGTAGCAAGACAATAATTCAAGTCTATTTTTTATTCAAACAATAATTTTTAAACATGCTCTTCTGTTTGGGGTGATTAAAGAACTGTTTGAATATATATAATCAATAATTTTCGGTATATTGTGCTTAATATGTTGGGTATTAAACAAGCTTTTAACCATCATACAATTTTAAGCCATAAATCTTTTTTGACCTTGAAATGCACCTTAATTGTTTCTTAGAAATAAATTAAAAAAAAATAAATGATTAAAAACAGTGCTTTTGGTGTTGTATCTTTGAGTAAACGTTTATGTGTTGAAATAAAGCTAAATGTTCACTAAAACGCTCAATAATACAACACTCATTTAAGGCTGAGAACTGGATAATTTTAAAGATAGCGAACTGAAATGTCGGCAAAAAAAATTCTGATAATTGAAGATGATCAAAGAATTGCTCAATTATTAACACGTGGATTAACAAATAAGGGTTTTGAAATAGAGGTAGCATATAATGGCACTTTAGGTTTAAGAAGAGCAGAGTCTATCGACTTTGACCTGATTATTCTTGATATTAATCTACCCGAAATGAATGGCTTTGAGGTGTGTAAAAGTATCAGGTCGTTTAAACCCAATCTGCCAATATTGATGCTTACTGCCATGAGCGAAATAGAAGATAAGATTGAAGGTTTTGAAGCAGGCGCAGACGATTATATCGTAAAACCTTTCGATTTCAGAGAGTTATATCACAGAGTAGTAGTAGCGTTAAGACACAATAACCCTGAGCCTGAGAGTGTGGGGAATGTGGTTAAAATTGCTGACCTGGAGATTTTTCTTGATAGCAAACTTGTAAAAAGAGCCGGCAATGAAATACGCTTAACTGCCAGGGAATATGACTTTTTGCTGTTTTTGGTACGAAATCAGGGCAGAATTATTTCAAAGCCTGAAATAGCTACCAACGTATGGGACATACACTTTGATACCGGTACAAATGTAATAGAGGTATATATAAATATTCTGCGCAGAAAAATCGATAAAGGTTTCGAGCCTAAGCTAATTCATACCCGCCCGGGACTAGGCTATATGATAAGGGAAAGTGCATGAAAATTCAAACCAAAATAGCGATTCAGTTTTCAATAATCGTTGCAAGTTTATTGTCGCTGTTTTCATGGATAATCTATCAGCAATCGGCTTCTTATAGAGAAGAAGAGTTTATGGAGCGCCTTAAAAATAAGGCACTAACTACGGGTTCTTTCTTTATAAAGGTCGATGAAATTGATAAAGCCTTACTAAAAATTATTGATAAGAACACCCTTACGGCTTTACATGATGAAAAAATATTGATTTTTTCAGATAAAAACGAGTTACTATACAGCAATATAGATGATATAGTGATAGATTATGATGCCGCTTTACTAGATAGGGTAAGGGAAGCAAAGTATATAGAGTTTCCGAGTGGAGAGAATGAGTCTTTAGGCTTAGTTTATAATCTTGGGCAAGAACACTATGTTATATTAGCATCTGCTTTTGATAAGTTTGGTAGAAGCAAACTGAAAAACCTGAGAGAAACACTTGTTGTAGGCTTAATTATCGGTATTTTAATTACTATTTTACTAGGTATTTTCTTCGCCGGAAATGCTTTGAAGCCCGTCAATATATTTATAAGTAAATTAAGTACTATTACAGCCAATAATCTAAGGCAGCGCATTGAGCACGATAGTAAAGATGAGATAGGACTACTGGCTGCTGCTTTTAATAATATGCTTTCACGTTTAGAGCAATCGTTCGAACTCCAGAGAAGTTTTGTGTCTCATGCTTCGCATGAACTACGTACACCCCTGGCGGCTTTGAAATCAGAAGTGGAAATTAGTTTGGAAGAGAACCTTTCCATAGAGCAACATAGAGGGATTTTGCAGAATATTCGTCAAGACATTAACCGTTTGATAAACCTCTCCAATGACCTCTTACAGATTGTACGCCCATTTAAATCTCCATTAATTAACTTCGGCGAAGTCCGTATCGATGATATTATTTTTCAGGCACAAGACGAACTAGGTCTAGGTAAACCTGAGTATCGTATTACGGTAAAATATGCACAAGAGCCCGAAAACGAGTATTCTATTATTGTTTTTGGCAATGAAGCCTTACTCAAAACAACGTTTATCAACCTGATAGATAATGCCTGTAAGTATTCGCCTATGCAGCAGGCAGAGGTAATTATAGACTTTAATAAAACACATACCATAGTAACAATTAAAGACGAAGGAATAGGTATTCCGAAAGAAGACCTTGAAACCATCTTCAAGCCTTTCTATCGTTCAAAAAATGCCCTTAATATATCTGGTTTTGGCATAGGGCTTTCGGTATGTAATAAGATTGTAGAACTCCACAAAGGAAAGATAGATATTAAAAGCGAATTGAATATAGGTACTAAGGTAATTGTTCATTTGCCTAATGCCGCCAATAATTGAGGTTAAAATTTTAATCATGGCAATATAGATTTAACCCGTGTTTAATTTGAGCTTATAATGGTTTTAATAGTTAGAGATTTAATTTGTATCAGAAAGTTCGCTGGTCAGGCGGGTAACCCAATACAATTTTAAAACTATTACAATCATGAAAAAAACAGTTTTGTTAGCAGCTTTCGCAGTTACTATATTTGTTGCTCCGGTTACATTTGCCCAAGGCGGTAAACCTCAAGGCCCTAAAGAAAAAGCTAGTACTGGTGTAGAAAAGAAAGAAATGAAAAAAGAACAAAAAGTAGCAGATAACGCAAAGAAATATCATCATAAAAAGGCAAAAAAAGAAGCTTAGAAAACTTTAATGCAAAACACGAGGCTGTCTCAAAAGTTTTTTATACCAAATAATATTTGGAAAAGACCCCACCCTAACCCTCCCCAACAATGGGGAGGGGACTAAAAAGCCCCTCTCCCCACAGTTGGGGAGAGGGGTTGGGGAGTGGGGTCTATACCTTGCCAAATAATATTTTGTGCCGTTTTCTTTTGAGACAGCCTCGTTTGCTTTTATATCTTAATACCCTCAGCTACAAAGCGTTTTTTGATTGCCAGTAGCAAATCTGATTTCATGGCAAAAGCCTTAGTTGATGATTTACACCAGACACTGAGCCTTAAAGTAACCCACGAATCAGATAAATCAAGTACTTGTACCATAATAGGGGTAATTTTCTCGGTAGCAGATGGTGGCAACTTATCTTTGCTTACATCATAAAAATCAGGATGGCTGGCCGCAATCTCTTTTAAAAGATTCATGGCTTTTTCTATATCATCAGTTACTATCTTTACATCAATCTGATTACACACTTTGTCATCAATAATACTCGAGTTAACAATATAGTCTTTAGTAATAAGTGCATTCGGAATAATTATATGGCGGTTTTCTGCATTATTGATAACCGTGAATTGTAGCGTAATATCTTGTACAATGCCGTTATTCCCGTTAGGTAATTGTATAGCATCGCCGATACGGAAAGGCTTATTGATAACAATAAAAATACCGCTCACTATATTTCCAAAGGTTTGTTGTGTGGCAAGACCTATCACCACCGATAAAATACCTGCACTGGCCCAAAGCGTAGTAGCCAGTTTTTCGAGCCCCGGAATCAGATGCAGAATCAGAATAATAGCTAAAGCAAAAATGACAAAACTAATGGCATTTTTCATAAAGCTAAAAGTTGTAGCATTGATTCGGAGATTGTTGGCATTACGCCTTGAGTATCTATTGAGAGCTTTACGTGCTAGCTGTGATAAAACAATAGCTACAACGAGCACAACAACGATACTAATAGAATGAAAAAAATCAAGGAAGTAATCTTTCATATATTTGTAGTGGATATTGATATAAGCCACAAAGTTAAGCCAAGATACCCTAAAATGCTAATTGAAGCCATTAAAGCTAGCTTGTATATCAATCTGCGTAATACTAAATTTTAAATTTGCGTACACAATAAACCTGAAAATTATGCAAATAGTTGTTTTGTGCTTTAATTAAATTGCTGATATTGCGTTATGTTTTTGAAAATATAACGATAAGCACACCCTAAGCATGGACTCTTCTTTGTATCTGTTACTCTTTTTACTGGCTATTGTGGCATTTCTTTACTCCTCAGTAGGGCATGGGGGCGCCAGTGGTTATTTAGCAGTAATGGCATTAATAGGAGTAGCACCATCTATGATGAAATCTTCGGCTTTGGTTATGAATCTTGCCGTGTCGTTATTTTCTTTTATTGGGTTTTATCGGGCCGGGCATTTTAAATTCAAATTGTTTCTCCCGTTTGCGCTGGCAAGTATTCCGCTGGCCTATCTGGGTGGAACTATGACATTGCCCGATAGTATCTATAAAAAAATACTGGCTGCTTGTATTCTGATTTCTATTGCCCGCTTAGTGTATCAGTTCCGAAACGAAGAAACGCCTAACCTCCCTGTGCCTCTATGGGCGAGCTTACTGTCGGGCGCAGCCATTGGTTTACTTTCTGGTATGATAGGCATCGGTGGCGGCATTATACTAAGCCCGCTGATGCTATTGATGCGATGGGCAAAACTGAAAGAAACGGCTGCTATATCAGCTTTATTTATCTTTGTTAATTCCCTTTCGGGTTTGTACGGGCAATTATCAAAAGGCGGTGTACATCTTACGCCCGACTTACAATGGGCTGTAGCTGCCACCATTTTTGGGGGCTTGTTAGGTTCGTATTTCGGTAGTCAAAAATTCAATATCCCTACGCTTCGCTATCTATTGGCTTTTGGTTTGGTTATAGCTTGTATGAAGCTGTTTTTTACCTGATTTTATTCACAGGTTTCTTATAATATATCTTCTATTATTTTCACGGAAAAGCAAGAAAAGGGAAGCAGATACTATTATGTTTCTGCAAGAATACTATCTTTGCCCTCAGTTAATATGCTGCTTTATGTTCTAAAGTACTGCTATCTAATCATTCCTTAACTCTTTTTTTGACTCACTTTATGAAAAGAATTATCGGGTTTCTTTTGGTATTTTCTACGGCCATACATGCCCAGCAGAATAATCTTAAACTTTGGTATAAACAACCCGCCGAAACAAAATGGACTAATGCTTTGCCACTCGGTAACGGACGTGTGGGGACTATGGTGTATGGTAATGTAGCACATGAAACTTTACAGCTTAATGAGTCCTCTTTTTGGTCGGGTGGGCCAAGCCGAAACGATAATCCTGATGCTTTAGCTGCCTTGCCTGCCATTCGTAAGCTAATATTTGAAGGAAAAGTACAAGAAGCCCAAGACCTGGCGCAGAAAGATATTATAGCTAAAAAAAATAACGGGCAAATGTTTTTGCCTGTCGGAAACATTCAGCTTGATTTTCTGAATCATGAAAATTACACTAATTACCGACGGGAATTGGATATTGAGCAGGCTATTCAAACAACTACTTATCAGGTTGATGGTGTAAAATATACCCGTACTACCTTTATTTCTATCCCAGACCAAGTAATGGTAATACGCCTGAATGCTAATAAACCCAAGAGTTTATCTTTTCAGGTATCAATGAGCAGCCCATTTAAAACGGCTGTTAATGTTCAACGAAACCAATTATCGGTTTCGGGTTTAGGTAAAGACCACGAAGGTGTAAAAGGTGCCGTTCGTTTTCAGACAATCACTAAAGTATTGCCGAACGATGGCCGGATAAGTAGAAACGATACAAGCCTCACTATTAATAACGCCTCGGCCGTTACGCTACTGGTATCTATTGCTACCAATTTTGTAAACTACCACGATGTAAGTGCTGACGCAAACAAAAGAGCAGCAGAATATCTGGCTAAAGCCGAGAAACTACCTTATGGCACGCTATTCAATAATCATATAAGAGAATACCAACGCTTTTTTAAGCGGGTTAAATTAGACTTAGGTGCAACTGAGGCTTCAAAGTTACCTACTGACGAGCGCCTGAAAGCCTTTGCCAGCGGCAACGACCCTGGTTTTGTTTCTTTGTATTTTCAGTTTGGGCGTTACTTACTTATTTCATCTTCAAGAGCCGGCGGGCAAGCCGCTAACTTGCAGGGTATCTGGAATAATCGGGTAAATCCTCCTTGGGATAGTAAATATACTATCAACATCAATACAGAAATGAACTACTGGCCTGCCGAACTGACCAACTTACCCGAGTTGCATGAGCCACTTTTCAGTATGGTAAAAGACCTTTCAGAGACAGGCGTGCAAACAGCCAAGACCATGTATGGGGCCAATGGCTGGGTGGCGCATCATAATACCGACCTTTGGCGTATCAACGGAGCTGTAGATGGAGCATTCTGGGGTATGTGGCCTATGGGTGGTGCATGGCTGAGCCAGCACTTGTGGCAACATTATTTATATAGTGGCGATAAGGCTTTTTTACAAAAATATTACCCTGTATTAAAGGGCATTGCTACATTTTACCATGATTTTCTGGTGGCAGAGCCTTCACATCAGTGGTTAGTAGTAACGCCTAGTACATCACCCGAGAACTCACCTGCTGGCCGCCCGAAATCTTCTATCACCGCAGGCGCTACTATGGATAACCAATTGGTGTTTGATGTTTTCTCAAATCTTATTAATGCTGCAAAGGCTTTGAAAATAGATGCTGAATTTGCTAATCAGATAAAAGCTAAATTACAGCAACTACCGCCTATGCAAATAGGGCAGCATAACCAATTGCAGGAATGGCTGGAAGACCTAGACGACCCCAAAGATCAACATCGCCATATTTCACATTTATACGGGCTTTTTCCATCAAATCAGATTTCGCCATACCAACACCCCGACTTATTTGCAGCAGCCCGCAATTCTTTAATTTATAGAGGCGATGTTTCAACAGGTTGGTCGATGGGTTGGAAAGTAAACTGGTGGGCAAGGCTGCTAGATGGGAATCGTGCTTATAAACTTATTACCGACCAGTTATCTCCGGCCGAAGTGCCCGGCCGTCAGGGTGGTGGTACTTACGATAATTTGTTCGATGCCCACCCGCCGTTTCAGATTGATGGAAACTTTGGTTGTACTGCGGGTATTGCCGAAATGCTCTTGCAAAGCCACGATGGCACTATTCATTTATTACCTGCTTTACCTGACAATTGGAGCGAGGGTAGCGTAAGTGGTTTAAAAGCCAGAGGCGGTTTTGAGATTGTGCGTTTATCGTGGAAAGATGGTAAAATCACAGAGCTTGTTATTAAATCTATGATAGGAGGTAACTGCCGTTTGCGTGTAAGTAATAGCTTAAAGTCTACTGCACCGATGAAAAAAGCTAACGGGAAGAATTCTAATTCTTTCTACCAACTGGCGGCTATCAAAGCGCCCCTTGTATCACCTAAAGCAAATGTTGATGCCAGTTTCATAGAAGAAACAATAGTTTATGATTTACCTACACAGGCAGGTATAACGTACACTTTGCGGGCTGGTAAATAGCTTTAGCAGGGCTGAAATAATGGTTTTTTTTATGAAGATATGTATAAAACAAAAAATCTATTTTGTTCGATAAATTCTTATATATAATCTTAAAAAAATACTTTTTAATGTCGGAATGACACTTATTCTTTGGTTTTTGATTACATTTGTTGTTCATAAAAAATGTTTTTATTCTAATGAAAAAACAGCTTAATCCTATCCTTATTTTATTACTATTGTTTGCGAGTGTAAGTTCGTTTGCACAGCAAAGAAGAGTTTTAGTTTTTTCTTTAACAAAAGGTTTCCACCACGCTTCAATTAAAGAAGGTAATCAGTTTTTTATCGATTTAGGTAGAAAACATGCCATTGGTATCGACACAACCACCGATGCAACAAAATTTAACGAAGCTAACCTGAAAAATTATGCCGCTGTTGTATTTTTAAGTACTACCGGCGATGTGTTGAATCCGGCACAACAAGCCGATTTTGAGCGTTACATTCAAGCAGGTGGTGGCTATTTTGGTATCCATGCTGCTTCTGATACCGAGTATAACTGGCCTTGGTACAACGACCTGATGGGCGGCTATTTTGCCAGCCATCCGGGTGGTAGAGTATCAAATGTACAGAAAGGTAAAATGATTACGCTCGATAAAACTTTCCCTGCCTCGGCGCATTTTCCTGATACTTTCGAGAAAACCGATGAGTTTTATGATTTCAAATCTTTGAAAAAAGATATTCTGAAATTTATTGTAAGAGTAGACGAAAGCAGCTACGAAATGGGTAAAATGGGTGATTTCCACCCAATGGCATGGTATCACGAGTACGATGGCGGTAAGGCTTTCTATTCAAACTTTGGGCACACACCTGAGACTTTCACAGAACCATTAATAACCGAGCACTTCTGGCAAGGTCTGAAATGGGTAATGGCCGATAAACTAGATTATTCTAAAGCCCGTTCGGTACGTGCACCAGAAGAAAACCGTTTTGAGCGTATTACTTTGGCAACTAACCTTAATGAGCCAACAGAACTAGCAACTTTACCTAATGGTAAAGTGATTTTTGTAGAGCGTAAAGGTGCAGTAAAAGTCTGGAATCCTGTTACGAAAAAAGTGAAAGTAGCCGGGCAAATGCCTGTATATACCAAATTTGAATATGGTTTAATGGGCGTTGGTGCAGACCCTAACTATGAGAAAAACCACTGGCTTTATTTCTACTATACACCAGACGAAACGCGTGAAGTAACAAAAGATAATTTTTTGTCAAGATTTGTGTATGATGATAAGAAAGATACAGTTGTGATGTCGTCAGAGAAAGTTTTGTTGCGTGTATATGTAAAACGTGACGAATGTTGCCACACGGGTGGTTCAATCGATTGGGATGGAAAAGGTAACCTTTTCTTATCAACAGGCGATGATACCAACCCATTCTCTTCTGATGGTTATGCTCCAATCGATTTCGGCCCGGGTCGTGAAGGTTGGGATGCTTTGCGTTCATCAGGTAATACAAACGATTTACGTGGTAAAGTGCTGAGAATCAAACCAGAAGATAATGGTACTTATACTATTCCGGAAGGAAACTTGTATCCGGCTGGAACAGAAAAAACTCGCCCTGAAATTTATGCAATGGGTATGCGTAACCCTTACAGAATTTCGGTTGATAAACGCAATGGCTATTTGTATTGGGGTGATGTAGGCCCTGATGCTGGTAAAGCAGACGAAAAACGTGGCCCAGATGGTATTGTAGAGTTTAATCAGGCACGTAAACCAGGCTTCTTTGGTTGGCCTATCTTCACAGGTGATAACTTTGCTTATAACCATTATAATTTTGCTGAGAAAAAATCAGGTGAGAAATATGATGCAGCAAAACCTATCAACGATTCACCTAACAACACAGGTTTAAGAGAGCTAATGCCTGCTACCAAAGCATGGCTTTACTATGGCTATGGAATATCAAAACTATATCCTGAGTTTGGTAAAGGTGGTGCAAACCCAATGGCTGGGCCTGTTTATTATTCAGAAGATTATACAAAAAATCCGAAGAGATTCCCAAGCTACTTTGATGGTAAATTCTTTGCCTATGAGTGGATGCGTGACTGGATTTATCTGGTAAGTATGGATAAAGAAGGGAACTACCAAGGCATGGAACGTTTTATGCCAAGTACTAAATTCTCGCACCCGATGGACATGGCTTTCTCGAAAGATGGTCGTCTGTTTGTGTTAGACTATGGTATGAACTGGTTTGCACAAAACGAAGACGCTACTTTATCAGTAATTGAGTATAATCCGGGTAACAGAAAGCCTGTGATTATGATGGCGGCTGATAAAAAAGCAGGTGCAGCACCATTAGCTGTTACTTTCTCGTCGGCCGGAACGATGGATTATGACAAAGATGCTTTAAAATACGCTTGGAACTTTGGCAAAGGCTTACCTGTAAGCACAAAGCCAAATCCGAAGTTTACATTTACTAAACCGGGCGAATACAATGTAGTATTAACGGTAACAGATGCAGCCGGAAACAAATCATCGCAAAGTACTATTATTAAAGTAGGAAATGCCGAGCCAAGCTTGAATATTGCGGTTAATGGCAATAAAACTTTCTTTTTCGATAATCAGAAAATCAATTATGATGTAAGAGTAAGCGATAAAGAAGATGGTACCCTAAGCAAAGGCATCGACCCTGAAGATGTAGTGGTAAATATCAACTACTTAGAAGGATACGACAAAACCATGCTAGAGCAAGGCCACAAAGAAAATATGAACTTTGCTGCTGGTAAACGTCTGATTGACCTAAGCGACTGTAAGGCTTGCCACTCGGTTGATAAAAAATCTATCGGGCCTGCTTATATTGATGTAGCTAAAAAATACCGCCGTGGACAAACAGCTATCAATCAGTTAGCTGAGAAGGTTATCAAAGGTGGTGGTGGTGTATGGGGCGAACAAGCTATGGCTGCTCACCCACAATTATCAATGGCCGATGCAAGAGACATGGTTGATTATATTCTTTCATTGAACGATACCCGTAAAACATCTCAACCTGTATCAGGTGCTTACGAAACGGCTGCTCACAAAGGCAAAAAAGAAGGTGCTTATATCATTCAGGCTACTTATACCGACAAAGGTGGTAAAATAATAGGCCCATTGACTACTACCAAATCATTGGCTTTGCGTAGCCCTAAACTAAAAGCGGTTACTTACGATGAGTCGAAAGGTATTGCTAAATTTAATGTTGAGCAGCTAGGTGGAGAAGTGGCTATTGCTTCTGAAAATGATAGCTATCTGGCCTTCAAAAACATCGACCTCACAGGAGTTAAGACAATTATAGTTGGTGCATTCTCTCAAGAAGGTAGAACAGTAGGTGGTAGCTTAGAAATCAGACTAGGTTCACCAACCGGAACTGTGATAGGCAATGCCGATATACGAGAAGCAAGTATGGCTCCAATGAAAATCAAGGTTAATACAGCCGGAGAACAGAATCTCTATTTTGTGTTCAAAAATCCAAAAGCAGAAGGTAAACCACTATTTGCAATAAATACTATTGAATTTGTGGATTGATAATAAAGCTTAATATATAAGAGAGAAGTATTTATGAGCAATCATAAATACTTCTCTTGTTTATAAGAGTATGTTTAAATTTTGTTATTCTGACCGAAAAGGACAGATTTTTTAGCTAGACGAGGCGTCATTTTTTCGATGTAGCCAGCAGCTACATCGAAAAAATGCAACGAAGTATAGCTAAAAAAGATGCCTTTGCAGGTCGAATCATAATTTTTAAACATACTCTAAACCTCCCTAATCGTTTATCATAAAGCTTGGGTTATCTTCATAAGGCTCTGATACACTGCGTGGGTCTGGCTTTAGCTCTACTTTTCGCATAAGACTAACATCGATAGAATAAAAACTAAAGTCTTCTACCACTTTGCCTGATAAATAGTAAATACCACTTCCCCGAAGCGGGTGTTTTTCAAGGCTTTCAGGAAAATGAACGGTGTCAAAAAACTTCCCTGAAATATCATAAAAATAGCCAAATCCCATTATTTTACCGTTTTTAGCTCTTATCGATTTCCAGGTAATCAGATACCCATATATACTAATGGCTTTACCCAGTTTTTCGTAGAGATTATCTGATGTTACCGGATTGCTTATCTCTTCGGCACTCAAATTAAAAGGAGAGCTGATAGGAAAATCTAACAACTCAATTTCATCGTAAACATCTTCCAGAGGGTCATAAGACAAGGGCGGCAGTTGTAATCGGGTTTCAACATATCCGAAAAGCGATTCTTTATAAGACGAGGGCTTAATGTTGTTGCGCATAAGCAGATAAGACTCCCACAAAAGTTCTTTTTTGGGAGTACCAAAACTTCTGAATGCGCCGATTCTTACCAGAATTATCAATTGCTCAAGACCCAACTGAACCCTATGTGCAAAGTTTGAAAAAGAAAGAAATTTACCGTTCAGTTGGCGTTCTTTCACAATTCTTTCGGCAGTTTTTATTTCGAGGCTTTTAAGGTGTATCCAGCCTAACCAGATGGTTGTATCCTGGATTTTTGTAAAATACTCACTTTCGTTAATATCCTGCACCTCAATGATTGCGCCACTGCGCCGGGCTTCATGAATATAGAATTCTGTGCGGTAAAAGCCGCCGAAATTATTAATTACTGCTGTTATAAATTCGAGCGGATAATAGGTTTTCAGATAAAGGCTTTGGTAGCTCTCGACCGCATAAGAAGCCGAATGAGCCTTTGAAAAGCTATAGCCTGCAAAACTTTCGATTTGCCGCCATACTTCTTGCGCTACTTCGTCTGAGTACCCCAATGCCTTGCAATTGGCAAACCATTTATCTATTATTTTCTGAAACTCTATTCTCGACCTATATTTGCCCGACATAGCTCGCCTCAGAATATCAGCTTCGCCTAGTGTCATTTTGGCAAATTCGTGGGCTACTTTTATCACATCTTCCTGATAAATCATTACGCCATAAGTATCTGATAGTAACTCAGCCATTTTAGGGTGTAAGTGTACAATATTGTGCGGATTATGGTGCCGCTCTATATAAGTTTTCATCATACCGCTACTGGCAACACCGGGGCGTATGATAGAACTAGCCGCTACAAGTGTAAGGTAATTATCACATTTGAGTTTCCACATCAATTGCCGCATGGCAGGAGATTCAATGTAAAAGCAGCCCATCGTTTCATTACTTTGTAATTGTTGCCTTATGCGCTCATCGGTTTTAAACTGCTGTACCTGATGAATATCAATGTTGATACCTCGGTTTTCTCGCACAAGGTCAACGGCGGTTTTGATATGACCTAAACCTCGTTGCGATAAAATATCAAATTTGGCAAAGCCAATATCTTCGGCCACGTACATATCCCACTGGCAAATCGGGAAGCCCTTTGGCATAGGTTGCAGGGCAGTATATTGAAAAAGCGGACTTTCAGAAATGAGTATCCCTCCGGCATGAATCGAAAGGTTATGTGGCATATCTTCCATCAAGGGGGCATAGCGCAAAATATAGCGGATATATTCATTGTTATGTGTTTTTTCAGGGTATCTCAATAGGTTGTCAATCTCTTGTTTAGGTAGCCCGAAGACTTTTCCTAGCTCTCGTATGGCCGAATTTTTCTGGAAAGTATTATAGGTAGCCAGCAAGCAAACGTGCTCTTTGCCATATCTTTTAAATATATACTCAATAATCTCGTCTCGTTCGTCCCACGAAAAATCAATATCAAAGTCAGGGGGAGAGGTTCGGTCGGGGTTTATGAACCTTTCAAAATAAAGGTCTAGTTCAATAGGGTCAACATCTGTAATACCCATGCAGTAGGCAACAGTAGAATTAGCCCCTGAACCCCTGCCTACATGAAAATACCCAAGGTTTCGGGCATAGTTAATAATATCCCACGTAATTAAGAAATAAGCTGAAAAATCTTGCTCTTCAATTATCCTTAACTCCTTTTCAATTCTATCAGAGATACTATTTGCTAGGTTTTCATAGCGTTTATGCATACCATCAAGCGTGAGCTTTCTTAATAGAGCTGTGTCAGTTTCTTTATTATTGGTAAATGCTTTTTTGTTTTTGCTAAGATTAAAATTGAATTTGAATTCACACGAATTAATTACAAAGGCCGTATTTTGTAAGAATAATTGATGCGCATTGAATTTCTCTATTAGGCTCGGAATAGCATAAAAAAGCTCTTCGTTGTGGGCTTCGGCACTTTTGGGTAGTTTGCTAAGTAGTAAATTTTTATCAATAGCTCTTAGTAGCCGATGTAAATTAAAAGATATTTTATCATGAAAAGTAACAGAATGCAAGGCGAGTGTTTTCTGAATAGCCTTGTGTTTATGGTATTTAAACAACTTGTTAAGCTCCCAGAAACGAACGCCTATGTATTCGTTTGCCCCTAAAACCGGATTAGACTCAAAGCATTCAATTGGGTAAATGGTAATGGCATTAGCACAGGCAGGTGCTTTCTGTGGAAATGGTTTTCCTGATTCGAGGTAAGCAGATAAAAAACGGTTGATTTCGTACAGACCTGTCTCATTTTTGGCCAGCATGATGTATTTTAAATCATCACTGTTCCGGAATTCGACTCCTACTATTGCTTTAATGCCAACTTGTTGGCAGGCTTTTACAAAATCAAAAATACCGCTACAAGTATTAATATCGGTTAGGGCAAGGCTTTGGCAACCCATCTCTTTAGCTCGGCTTACCAATTCTTTTATGTTTAAAGTGCCAAACTTTAAACTGAAATAGCTATGGCAATTGAGATACATATCGCTATCGGGGTATTTTTTTCTTTACTTGTAAATCCTGAATTTTTTTTGGCTTGTCTTGTTGCATACCGTAGGCCCGGCCAACTACTTTTTCGCCGTGGCGAGTCTTGATTTTGTCCATCGCCTGATGAAGCGAAGCCAACTTTGAAGAATTACCAAAGACGCTTATCTGCGAGTAGCCTTGTATAAGTTTAGTTAGGCGCACACCTATAAGCCGAATCAGCAAACGTTTATTATAGAGTCTGTCGAACAAATCAAGTACATTTTCTATAATCACGTGGTCGTCAGAGGTATATAGAACATTGACTTGCTTGGTATAAGTATCAAAATTTGAGTAGCGTATTTTCACACAAATAGTGCCCGTACATTTGGTCTGGCTTCTTAGGTCGAAAGTCAACCCTTCTACCATATATACCAGAAGTGATTTTATTTTGCCAACATCAGTCGTGTCGGTACTGAATGTTAATTCTTTAGAAAGCGACTTCTGGTCATGAAAAGGCACAATAGGGGTTTCGTCAATGCCATTGGCTCGTTCCAGAAAATGCTTTCCATTTTTGCCTAAAACAACCTCTAAAAACTCCAGCGGTATAGCTGCAAGCGTGCCAATGCTTTGCACGCCCATATTACGTAGCGTTCGGCTTGTAACTTCGCCAATCATTGGTAATTTATTGATGGCTAAAGGATGCAAGAAGGCTTTTTCGTGCCCTGCTAAAACACCCCTCTGGCCGTCAGGTTTTACCTCATTGGTTAATACTTTTGATACCGTCTTGTTTGTGCTCAATCCGAATGTGGTAGCAAGCCCTGTTTCATTCTTTATGCGTTTTTTGATTTTATCGGCCCATTTGTAGCAACCGAAGAACCGCTCCATGCCCGAGAAATCGCAATAAAATTCATCGATAGAGGCTTTTTCTAAGGCAGGTACCGACTCAGCAATGATTTCGGTTACTACATCTGAATAATGAGTATAACTTTCGTGGTCGCCTTTAATAAAAATGGCATCGGGGCACAGGCGCTTGGCCATTTGCGACGACATAGCCGAATGCACACCAAATCGGCGGGCTTCGTAGCTGGCAGATGATACTACACCTCGCTCGCTTAAACCGCCAACAACAACAGGTTTACCAATAAGTGACGGATTTTTAAGCCTTTCAACAGATACAAAAAAGGAGTCGAGGTCATAGTGAACTATGGCTTTTTCCATGTGAATTTTAAGATGTGGATAAATAATTTTTGGGATTCTGCAATAAATGTATACTCAAAATGTGTAGTATTGTGTCAACAAAATGTGTAATCAGTGGAAGCGCAACTAGTAAACCAGTTAAAAATAGCCAGAAATATCAAGCTACTGCGGCTTGGCAAAGGGCTCACGCAAGAGCAATTGGCCGATGCCATTGATATTCCGAGTACCCGTTACGCCAATTATGAGCAAGGCACAAGGGCGATTCCTATCGATACCCTTGCGGCTATTTCATCATATTTTCATATTGCTTTAGATGCCCTGGTAAAATCAGATTTAAGTAAGGTTGATTTAAAAGGCTTAATAAAAGTAGGAGGGAACCGCCTGCTTTTTCCGATTCTGATTAAAGACGATGGGAAGTTTGAGAGTATAGAGGTAGTGCCTGTAAAGGCATCAGCCGGATACTTGAGTGGCTATGCCGACCCTGAGTTTATTGAGGCACTTCCCAAAGCTGCTTTGCCATTTATTGGCATGGGTACGCACAGGGGTTTTCCGCTTACAGGCGATTCGATGTTGCCAGTACCCGACGAGGCTATTATTGTAGGCAAATTTGTAGAGCAAATAGCTGACATAAAAAATGGCAAAACTTATATTGTGGTGTCAACCACAGGTATTGCCTATAAGCGAGTATATGTAAAGGCAAATGAGCAAGTGTTACTGATGGTATCTGACAATAAAATTTATAATTCTTACGAAATTCCGTTTGAGCATGTGCTTGAATTGTGGGAGTTCAGATGCTTTATCAGTACTAAAGAATATGCAGCAGACGAATATTCGATGGAAAACCTTTTTCAGCAGGTTTACGGCATGAATAAGGGAATCGAAGAGATAAAACAGAAACTAAATAGCAGATAATGAAGTCTACAAGTACTTTGTTATTGCACGCTCAAGCCATTTTGAGCAATTAATAAGCAATTGGCTTGTACCTGCATAAAACAGAGATAGAAAGATAATCTTGAAAAAGCCTCTTCTGAAAGTAAACGGAATGTTGGCCCCCTCGATATGTAAAACAATAAGCATAAAGATAATATGCATACCCATTACCCAGCTTAATTTGAGGAATTCGGTTTTGGTTCTATACAAACTTATGTTGACCAATAAGATGATGAAAAATAAGATAAAACTATAGTTCCAGTAAGCAATATCAAACATGATTTTGTGTGTGCCTACCAATGTAGTCCACCCTCTTGAAAAATAATCAGAGAAATCAAAGTTAATTGTCCCCAGCGGGACAGCCTTAGGAATAATAAAGCCTAAAAAGATGTAGTTCCAGCCTATAAACAGTATTAAAGGTATAATACTATACGACAAGGCTTTGATAATAAACCTTTGCTTCGTTAAAAATAGCAATATAACAGGTAGAAAAAGGATGGTTTCGGTGCGTGTCCAGCTGGCAAAACCAAAAAATAGACTCGATAACCAGAAATCGGCTTTTTTAGGATTATCATTAAGATAATACCGATACATACAGCTAAAAGCAATAAATAAAAATATGGCGTTCGGATAATCGGTTTGTACCAGATAAGTATAAGAATATAACTCTGGCATAAACCATAAGAATGTGAGCAACCAGCCTACCAACAAGGGGTGTATGTAATATCTTAATTCGAAATAAAAATAAAGAAAAAATGCCAGCACCATACCCGAAAGCCAAATCTTACCAAATAGAGAGCCTAAGCACAAAAAAATAACCTGCATGAGCATTATAAAAGGCGCATAGTAAGGCTGATTGCTTAGTGGATACGTATGTGTCAGGAAATCGGTGTAAATAGTATTCCGGAGTGTTTGCTCAAAAAAAGTAGCTTTGGCTATTAGTTCAGGCCCAACAAGGGTATCAAACGGAATATTCGGATAAAAGTAGCATTTCCAGATACTGATATACATAAAATAGGCTGTTATTAGAAAAAAAGGAATTTCATAAAGCCGGATTTTGCTATTATTGATACTTAATATCTGTATTAAAAAACGCCTGTTATAAATACAGCATATAGCGCTTGCTATTGCTAATAATGCCATACTCAATAAGACCGAAACCTTATTGATGTTGATATGAGCTAGTTCTAGTAAAAACGGGACAAAAGAAGTTAAGCCAATACCTAACAAAAAAGACAGCGATAAAAAGGCTATCAAATGCCTTCGTATCCGCAAAATACTCAATACACCAGCTCCGGTAACAATATGTAAAATAATAGCTATTGCTTCCATTGCTTGTGTGTTTTATGTTTTAGGTAATCAATGGCTGTTTGAGGAATAAAGAAGCCAAAAGGCTTATAGGTCTTCAGGTGATTAATGATAGCCTCTTTTTGCGTGGCAGAATAATCGTTCAAATTAACCAGTCGAAGTCCCCTTTTCTTATCAGCCAGAAACGTATGAGTGGCTTTTGTAAGCAAAGAATCAGGTGCTGTAATTTCAACAAAATTAAATTTATTCATTACCAGATTCTTGAACTTGCTTGGGTATGTCCAGGTATAAGGGTCAGTAGCAGGGCTGGTTTTATAGGCATTTTCTACCAGATAATATTGTGGCGGTAAAAGAAAAATATCGTCGGGTTGCATTACCGAATCCAACAAGTCAATAATGGCTGCTTCTTTAGCATAAACAAGATTGTAACGTGCAGTACTATCTAAATCATTGCCCAAGCGTAACTTGGTATTGTAAAAGCCTTGCACTTTCAGTTTTATGAAAGAGATATTTTTTGGCAAGATAAAAATAATACCAATACCTATGAGATTGAGCGTGAGTAACAGAAGAACTTTACTCAATGAAGCGTATTTAGACATCTGCTGAAATAAATCTGTTCTCTTCATAAATAATAAGGCTAAAACAAAGGTTCAGATTTTAGAGCAAAAAGAATGTAGTTTGAAAAATGCCAGCTCAATGTTCAATCATAAAAGAGTGAGCTGGCTTTTGATTTATTTAGCTATAAATCGTCGCCAACCTATATAAATAAGAACAAAAAGTACGGCGAAGATTCCTAATAAATATTGAAAAGGCATATACGAAAAAACCACAATATGTACTTTTTCAAGCAACCACATCAGAAACATAGTAGAAAAAAGCATAAACCACAAACCCGAAATTTTATTAAAACCCGGAATAAGTGATAAATCGACGTTTCGGCGAATAATGAATATCGTAACGAGCATTACTACAACAGGTAGAATCTGCATATAAACGTCGGTCTGCATCACATCACCTCTTTGAAACAGAAAAAAGTAAATATTGAGCGCTACTGCAAAAATACCGGGCACACTTACCAGATAAATGAGAATAGCATAGAGGTATTTCCAGGGAGAAAGGTGCCCTTCGCCTTTACCCAAAAAGCCAGCTACAACAGCCGCCATAGGAATAATCAGAAAATAAAAGAGCAAAAAACCAGGGTTTTCGCCAATTCGCTGAAAAAGTTGTTGTAAGGTCATTCGTGAGTTCTATTTTGGGCAAATGTAAAATATTTTTCAAGAAAAAAGCAAGGTTTACTGATAATAGGCCAAAAGACCTTGCTACCGTACACAGGTCTTGACGAATAATAGCATCAATCGAAAATAAAAGTACCAAACTTCTCATAGTCATGAAAACTCGGGCCTGTCAATTGCCACGACCACGTTGAGCTTTTATTATCATAATCTATTCTATACATATTTGCTCGCCACTTAGTGCCTTTTTTAGGTGGAACATTGTTCAAAGGTTTTAGCAAAGCATAAGGAATAAAAAACTCGGCATTCCAGCCTGTAATAACATTATTTTTGGTTTCGATATAAGTTGCATGTCGGGTCTTTCTATCGCCTTCATAGTGCCAGGGGCGCCAACCCAGAAATGTGCCTTTCGTGTTGGGTACTAAAATAGGCAGCTCATAATTATGTGGCGATAGCTCGTATTCAAAATAGATAGGCAGGCTTTCATCTGTCCACAAAAATACTTCTACTACATCTTCCAGATACAGATTGGCAAAATCTTCTTTCATGGTTGAGGTAATGAGTGAGTCTTGGCAATGAAACAGAAAATAAATGCCTGTATCTGAATACAATACTTTGGTATCAGTATTATAGATTTTTCCTTCTTTTCGGCGTTGCGTTAAAGAAACCCAGTTGGTTTTTGTCCAATATGTACCTGTACCTTTGCCATCTACTTCAAAATCTGGTATTTTCGGAATAGTAAGTGTACCTGTATCAGCTGTTTTTTGAGCTTTAACAGTAAGTGCTGAGCTTAAAAGAATAATGGCGAAAAAAGAATATATTTTATTCATAAAAAATTGTATTTTTTTGTGTGCTGAATAGATTGTAAACAATACGAAAATATTATATTTTTAGTGGTAATTTAGTAAGAGTATGTTTAAATTTTATTATTCTGCCTTAGAAGTAATTTTTAAAGATACTCTAGTATTCAACCTTTTAACCAAAAAACTATGTTAAGACGTATATTCCTGCTAGCCTTTCTGCTGGTAAGTGCTACAACTTACAGCCAGACACAAAAACCTTTAAGGATTATTATGATTGGCGCTCACCCCGATGACTGCGATTTGAAATCAGGAGGAGTAGGTATTTTATTTGCAAAAATGGGTCATGCCGTAAAATTTGTTTCGGTAACCAATGGCGATGCCGGGCACCAGAGCCAAGGTGGTGGCATATTAGCCAAACGAAGATTGGCCGAAGCAAAAGAAGCAGGCCGCAGATTTGGTGTAGAGTATGATGTACTCGATAATCATGACGGTGAACTATTGCCCACCTTGAGTGTAAGACTTCAGATTATACGTAAAATAAGAGAGTGGGGAGCCGATGTAGTAATTGCTCCTCGCCCGAACGATTATCACCCCGACCACAGATATACAGGCGTATTGGTGCAAGATGCTGCTTATATGGTTGGTGTGCCAAACGTAGCACCTGATATTGAGCCATTAAAGAAAAATCCGGTTTTCTTGTATTTTCAAGACCATTTTCAAAGACCAAACCCATTCAGACCCGATGTAGTGGTTGATATTTCGGCAGTATATGAGCAAAAAGTTTACGCACTAGATGCTCATGTTTCGCAGGTATATGAATGGTTGCCTTGGATTGGCGGTTTTCTGGACCAAGTACCTAAAGGAGATGCTGAAAGGAAAGCATGGCTTGCCAAAACAAGAGCGGTAGCTATTACACCAGAAGCAAGAACTTCGCTCGAAAAATGGTATGGTAAAAGCTATGCAGCCAATGTAAAACATGCGGAATCTTTTGAGATTTGTGAGTATGGTTCACGACCAACAGACGAGGATATCAAGCGGCTATTTCCGATGTTGAAAACTCAGTAAATAGCTTATAAATAAAAATACCCCTTTCCGAGGGGTATTTTTATTTGCTTATTAGCAAGTTCTTAATTTTCAGGAGTACCACTTTTAACTGGCTGAGCACCACGGCTTGCAGTTGTACGATAACTGGTATTCATGATTTGCTCTACGTACTCTTTACGTTTAATATCTCGTTTGATATATTTTTCTATCAATAAGGCTGCAATAGGCGCAGCGGCTCGTGCACCCCAGATACCATTTTCTACTACTACGGCAATGGCAATTTTAGGGTTCACACGTGGTGCAAAGGCTATAAAAAGGGAGTGGTCACCACCTTTTTTGTTTTGTGATGTTCCTGTTTTACCACATACTTCAATTCCTTCCAGCCGTGCCACACGGCCTGTACCGTGTTCAACCACATCATACATACCATCTACAACAGGCTCAAAATGACTGGCGTCAATATCTGTTTTGTGTACTTTAACTAAATCGGCATCTACACCACCTGAAGGTTTACCGATTCCTTTTACCAGGTGAGGGGTTCGCCAATAGCCTCGGTTTGCCAAAGCAGCACAGAAATTAGCTAGCTTCAATACATTTACCCCAAGTTCTCCTTCACCAATACTTAACGAGTAAATATTAGAGAATTTCCATTGGTTTTTGCCATATACTTTGTCGTAACGTTCAACACTTGGCAAGAGTCCGGCTTTTTCGCCCGGTAGGTCAATTCCTAATTTAACACCAAAGCCAAATTTCTCCATCATGGTATGCCATACTGCAAGGCCATCACGTGCCGAAAGAAAAGGACTTGAAATATTGTTGTTACCTATAATTTTCTTGAAAACATTAAAGAAATAAGGGTTACAAGAGTTCTGGATAGCATTGTGCAAATTGGCTGTATGAAACGCCGAGTGCCCGTGGCAAGCCATAGGAGCCGGAAAGCCAGTAAAAGAAGTAGTAGGCGTTATAACCCCAAGCTCTAAAGCAACGGCCGATTGAACCAGCTTAAATGTAGATCCCGGCCGATAAAAAGAGTTGGTTACACGGTTGAGCAGTGGTTTATCAGGGTTAAGCGATAGTTCTCTGAATTTGGCAGAGAAAAGCCTGCCTGAAAGCTCGTTAGGGTCATAGGTTGGATACGAGCCCAAAGTCAGGATTTCGCCTGTGCTTGGCTCTATGGCTACCACGCCACCTACTTTGTTCTGGAAAAGGCTATCGGCTAGTTGTTGCACTTCAACATCAATGGTTGAATAAAGGTTTTTACCAATTACAGCCAGCGTATCAAACTCACCGTTGCCATAAGAGCCTTTATCTTCACCTTTTACGTTTACCATCGTAAACCTGATTCCTCGTTGCCCCCGGAGGTCGAGCTCATATTGCTTTTCTAAACCTGTAAGGCCAATATAATCACCTTTTCTGTAATATTTTGCTTCGCCCTGTTCGTCATATTGTTTCTTCGATAACTCACCGATATACCCAAGGGCATTAGCCATAGTATGAGCCGGATACGTACGGAAAAACGATTGTTCAAAATGAAAACCCGTAAAATTTACCATAGCATCGGCTACCTTGGCAAAATCTTCTTTTGATAATTGTCGTAAAAACAAAGATGACCTGTTGACCGAGTACTCTTTGGCCATGCGCATGGTACTATCGAAATATTGGCGTGTGATACCAAATAAACGGCAGAATGTGAGGGTGTCAAGGGGTTTTACTTTGCGGGGTGTTACGTACATATCATACACCTCAACATTGGCTACTAATAGTTTGCCGTTACGGTCATATATCTGTCCACGAAGTGGAATCTGTACGTCTCTTCTGATAGCGTTGGTTGAACCTAATGAGCGGTATTTGTCATCTATTACTTGTAGATATAGTAGCCTCCCGGCATAAATCATAAGTATAGTAAAAAAGAAGAAAAGGATAATTTGTTTACGATTCTCAAGCATTCTGTCTCAAAATTATATAAAGCACAACACGAATTTAACTAAGTTTTAGTTAAAATTCTTGCATTAAAACCAATAATATTTTTCAATGTCTGGCAAAACGTTCATAAACAGCTCAGTACGAATATCAGAAAATATAAATTTTATATACGTATAAGCATAGTAAAAAGATAGGGGAGAAACTAAATATTTTTATAAAACAGATGGAAGAGTAAAGAGAAACAGCCTAGCAGCAGCGAAAGGATAAATGTGATTTTAATTAAAAAAGTGGTGTATGGATTAGCTATTTCTCTCCGGCACTCTTCTAAGCAAATTCTGGGATTCAATCATAAAAAATATTTTTACCCCTTAACAGGTATTAAATTAAGCGAAGTTGGCTTTTGATAGCCCATTTTGGCAATTGTTGACTTTACCTTTTTCAGGGCTTGCTTTTTATTAGAGGCCGGCAGGAAATCGTGCATCTTAAAATCGATGCCCTCGGCCATATATTCATAAATTCTCATGCTCAGAAATTTAGCGGTTTGCATTTTAGGTTTGTTTAAATGAGTTATAAGATTTTTTTTAATAATCAAACAGCAGTTCTAGAGTCCCTTACTATCGATATAGACTTTACAACTTCATGTTTAGCTTAATAGTCTGTACATCGTACTGAATACTTTGTAAGACCGAAAACACTAAGTCAGAAGGTTGTCTGTCTGCAGGATTGAGGCTACAGACAAATTCCCATACTTCAAAAATTTCTTCAAAAGGCAGTTTGTACGGCATATAATAACTATTATCAGAGTGGAGCATCAGATACCCGTCTGATATATTAAACTGATGTATTCTTTTATAAACCAGCCCATCATTCTGGGTAAGTATTATATAAGTTTTACCATCTTTTATTTCAGATAAATTTTCAAGGTATTTACCTATCACAAATGCTCCTTTTTCTAAAGGTGGCATAGAGTCTCCAATAATCGGGAAACCCCGGTATTTACCATTGGCAATATACGGCAGCGAAATACGTGGCAGGCTCTGAATAAACTCGGGGTTGTTGTAGCCCGTCAGATAACCTGCCGATGCTTTTACAGGTACCAGCTCAATAAGGTCGTTTCCTTCTTTATCAACTACTATCGGAAATAGCACTCTTTTGCCACCTATCTCTATCAGGCTTTTCAGGTCTTTTACAGGTGTCAGGTCAATTGTTAGTAGTGTATCAACCGAGACATCGAAAAAACGGGCAATCGCTACCAGTGCTTCATTAGTAGGCGACGATTTTCCTTCTTCCCAAGAGCCAAGTGTGGTTCTTGGTACTTTTAAGGTTTCTGCCAAAGTTCCCTGGCTTAATTCTTTTAATTTTCTCAGATGAGCAATATTAAAAGCTAGTAATGTTTTCGTTGTACCGTTTTTCATTTTGCCGATATTTTCGGATTGTTATGCCGAAATATTCGGCAATAATAATAAGTAATTTTTAAACTACCAAATTTTGGAAGAAAAATTTTTGTTTTTTACAAAAGCTTAATATTGAGAGGTTTATGAACTGCTTTAGGGCTGTATTGCAGTTTCATAAATAAAAAGTGTAGAGGCTTTGTCGTCGTCAGGTACGAAATACGCTCTTATACCTTTGGCAGTGGATTCTATCCAGAACGGATTATTGGTCATCGGTAAGCCCGTTGGTGACCATAGACGAACAGGTACCTGATGGACAGGGCGGTAGTCTTTTAAGCTGATAAGGTCAAAGCCTCCTAAGCGGATACTCTGTTTTCCATCAGCGTATCGTTGAAGGCCCGAGCATAGCATTAGGTCTTTCCCCACATAGTGGCAATCCTGATAATCGATATAGAACGATGGATTAAGTATACGTAATTCGTCAGGCGAAGCACTAGCGTTGCTTACTTGTGTTTTTTTATTGAGCTTCCACTCATAAAAATTTCTTGAACCCCAACTAATGCCGAAAAGTGTATGGGCATTGGTGTTATGTACAATCCCACCGATATGTTCTTTAAAGCGCAGTACTTCTGTTGCTTGCAGCGTAGCGGGGTCAACTTTGTAGATAATAGATTGGCTATTAGGGCGATACTCGGCTACCGGCACCCATATTTGTTTACCGTCATAATCGATACCTCCGGGGTGATACATTGTGCCTTCGCCAAGGGTAGTTTGTGCCAGCAGTTTTCCGGTAGAATCCATTTTAAACAGATGCCCGATGCCTTCGCCCGGCTCTCCGTTCCGTGGTGGTTTTTGTACCTCAACCGAACTCATATATATAAAATCTCCAATCTTTACCATGCCTTGCGGATGATGGGTGGGGAATGAAAGGGGAATTGCTACAACCTGTTGCCATTCAGTATTATGCCTGAGTTTCTTTATCTTATCAATAAGTGTTTGTGCTTGCACAAGCGATTGAAAAAGGCAGAAGATAGCAAGAAATAGGCAGCGCATAATTATAGAATACTTAGGTTATGAATAGTAGAAATATAAAAGGGGAAACGTAAATTTCCCCTCATAATATAATTAAATCATTGTATCATTTGCATTAGAACAAAGCCAGTTGTTTGTCATTGTCTTCTCCTTCGCCAGATTCTGGTGGTTCTGGTGCTTCAGTTTGAATCCCGTTGCTTGCAGGGGCTTCTTGTTTTACCGATACCTCTTCAGGCTTTGGGTCAAGCATTTTTACCTCAACTACATCATATACATTCAGTTTCTGGCCGATAGCTTTCCAGCCTCTCACTTCTACAAACTCATCAACATTAATAGCCTGCGTTTCTACCGGAGCTTTTTTCTCAGCTTTGGTTTTGAGCGATATACGAGGATATTTGTCGGTGCTTACGGCTAACAAACGAGAGTTTTTAGTATCGGTTATAAACAAGAACTTCTTGTCGATAGTTGTAGTTTCGATTTTGAAACGCTTGATATAATAGATTTTGTGTTCGCCTTCGTAGTATAAGCAAGAAATGATTTTATCAGGCGAGAATTTTACTACTTTAGAAATCTCTCTTGGTTCGTAGCGGTTGGTAAGCTCAAAATTGGTTAACTCATATTGCCCATCTTTGTAGATAACCAATATGCGGTCTTCAGAGCCAAAGTTGCCCAAGTACAAGCCATGTTCATCTCTGTTTAGCTTACCTATCACGGCATCAAACCAGATATCAACACCACCTAAAGTAGATTTACCTGCCGATTTCAACACAACTTTTCTTACAGGAAACTTAGTGAGTACGTTCCCCATTGAGCTTCTGTTTTTGATAGCAAGCGTAGAAAAATCCCAGTCCAGTTGTTTTTTCTTGGCAGTTGAGTTGGCCGTCAGGTTCACTAATACGGTTTCTGCTTCGCCATTATCGTTGGCCGTAAAATACAAGACCTTCGACTTCGGATTACCCATCGTTACGTCATATTCTTTGTCACGCGTAATACCCGTTACAAAGAAACGCTTGGCATAAGATGTACCCGATTTAGCATCAACATAAATAACGTTGTAGATTTTGCGCTCATCGTTTTTGCGGAACACCGAACAATAGATGATGTCTTTACCTACAAATACTTTTTCCTGCACTTTTGTGATCACATACTTGCCATCACGCTTGAAGGCAATAATATCATCAATATCAGAGCAGTCCATAACGTATTCATCTTTTTTGAGACCATAGCCAATAAAACCACCCTCACGGTCAACATAAAGTTTCTGGTTGTTGGCAGCTACTACTGTTGCTTGTACAGCCTCAAATTGTCTGATTTCGGTTTTACGCTCACGGCCTTTGCTGTATTTCTTTAGCAGGTCTTTGAAGAAGCTAATCGTGAAACGAACAAGGTTCAGCAAGTTATCTTCTACTTCGGCTAATTCCTGCTCTAAGCGGCGCATTAGTTCGTCAGCTTTGAAAGAGTCATATTTAGAGATACGCTTGATTTTGATTTCGCACAAACGTAAAATATCTTCCTCTACAATCTCTCTATAAAAGTCTTTCTTGAAAGGCTCTAAACCTTTATCAATAGTTTGTATTACTGCTTCAAAAGTTTCACACTCTTCAATATCACGATAGATGCGGTTCTCGATGAAGATTTTTTCTAATGAACTGTAAAGTAATTTCTCTTTCAGTTCATGCTTTTTGATTTCGAGCTCTCTTTTCAGCAAATGCATGGTTTGCTGTGTTGAAAGACGAAGAATCTCACTTATAGAAGTGAAGTTTGGTTTTTCGTCAATAATCACACAGGCATTAGGCGAAATAGAAACTTCACACTCGGTAAATGCGTAAAGGGCATCAATCGTAATATCGGGCGAAGTATTCGGCGCAAGGTGTACAATAATAGATACGTCTTTGGCTGTATTGTCTTCTACTTTTTTTATTTTTATTTTACCGGCATCATTAGCTTTAATGATTGAGTCGATAAGCGATGAGGTTGTAGTAGCAAACGGGATTTCGCTGATAATGAGTGTTTTCTTATCGGCTTCCGAAATCTTGGCTCTTACTTTTACTTTACCACCTCTCGAACCATCATTGTAGGTGTTTACATCAATCATACCACCTGTCAGAAAATCAGGGTATAACTGAAAGGGTTCTTTTTTCAGGCAAGCAATAGATGCTTCGCACACTTCAATAAAGTTATGCGGCAGTATCTTGGTCGAAAGCCCAACGGCAATACCTTCAACACCTTGTACCAACAACAAAGGGAACTTAGCCGGAAGGTTAATAGGCTCACGCTTACGCCCATCATAAGACATCTGCCATTCGGTAGTATCTTCATTAAAGAGCACATCGTTGGCAAATTTCGATAGCCTTACCTCTATATAACGAGGGGCAGCGGCGCCGTCTCCGGTGCGTATGTCTCCCCAGTTACCTTGTGTATCTAGCAAAAGGTTTTTCTGACCCATAGAAACAATGGCGTCTCCGATAGAGGCATCACCGTGAGGGTGGTATTGCATGGTAGACCCAATAACGTTGGCTACTTTATTGAAGCGGCCATCGTCCATTTCTTTGAGTGCATGCATAACTCGGCGCTGTACCGGTTTTAGTCCATCTTCGATGGCAGGTACAGCACGCTCTAAAATTACATAAGATGCGTAGTCGAGAAACCAGTTCTCAAACATGTCATCAATAACTTCTTTTTGTTGAAGCGGATCGTACTTAGGATTTTGTTCACTCATGGGAGTCAATACAAGAAAGCATTAAATTATAGCAAATATAGCAAAAAAATAGTAAATATCAGCCTATAATAGGCAAAAAAGGACTTACTGTGTGTAAATCCTTTTTTGCGTTTTTGATACAAATATTTTATCTTCAGGCAGCGTCAAAGTTTTCGCTTACCTTATCCCAGTTTACTACATTCCAGAATGCACTGATATAATCGGCACGTTTGTTCTGATATTTCAGGTAGTACGCATGTTCCCAAACGTCGATACCCAAGATAGGCGTACCTTTGTCTGCTGCTACGTCCATCAACGGATTATCCTGATTGGCTGTCGATGTGATTTTAAGTTTTTTATCTGGGCCAACAATCAACCATGCCCAACCCGAACCAAAACGGGTGGTAGCTGCTTTGTTGAATTCTTCTTTCATTTTATCGAAACTGCCAAAAGAACTATTAATAGCCGAAGCCAATTTACCTTTAGGAGTTCCACCGCCTTTAGGGCTTAATATTTGCCAGAAAAACGTATGGTTCCAGTGGCCACCACCATTGTTTCTAACTGCTACCGGATATTTGCTAATATCTTTGATTAGTTGCGGAAATGGTACTTTTTCCATATCTGTGCCGGCAATGGCTTTATTCAGATTATCGACATATGCTTTATGATGGCGGTCATGGTGAATCTCCATCGTAAGTTTATCTATATGAGGCTCTAGTGCATCGTTGGCATACGGAAGAGGAGCCAGGGTGTACATACCTTCGAAGCTAACAGGCTTAGCAAAAACATCACCCATTTTTAATAAGAAAGAGCTTCCGACAATTGCTTTGATGAAATCTTTTCTGTTCATGGTTTGCGCAGGGATTTATAATAAATGAAATATGAAAGGCACAAATATAAGGCTTAAAGCTTATAAACCTCGTTAAAAAATGCTTCTAATTTAAACAAATCCAGATGCCCGTTTGTTCGAACACCGCTGCACAAATCTAAGCCGTAAGGTTGTACATTATCGATAGCAGCTCTTACATTTTCGGCCTTTAAGCCCCCTGCCAGAAACACCGGAACCTTGGCTTGCTCTACAATTTTACGGCTCAGAGCCCAGTTATGTACACGGCCTGTGCCACCCAACTCTTTTACCGAAAGATTGGGATTGCCCGAATCAAGCAGAAGTGCATCTACGTGCTCGGCAATAGCCAGTGCTTCGTCGATACTTTTTTCATCAACTACATGTATCACCTGTACTATTTTTACAGTTGGAATCTCATTCCTAAAATCGGTATAAGCACCGGAGCTAATGGCATCAACAATCTGAACAACATTACTATTTACAGTTTTCTGATGCTTAATAATGGCTTTAGTGTCGGTCCGGCTTGTAAGTAGAAATGATGCTACGGGTGGAGGGATAGTAGCCACAATTTCACGGATTAGCTCATCGGCAATAGGGCCGGGGCCGCTAGGCATTTTGGCTACCAAACCTAATGCTGATGCACCAAAACTGATAGCATCTTGTGCCTCCTGAATACTGCTGATACAGCATATTTTAATGCGAGGAAAGCTTTTAGCTTTAGGAAAAGCAGCAGGTTGATCTTGTTTTATCATGGGTTTGTGAAAATATATACTAGATATATTAGCATTTCTATATGCAATTATTCATAAGCTATACGGCTAAGGATACTGCGGCCGAGTGTAACTTCGTCGGTATATTCCAGGTCTCCGCCAATAGGAATACCCCGTGCAATAGTACTGATTTTAACAGGAAATGCTTTCAGTTTCTTTTGTAGATAAAAAGCAGTAGTATCACCCTCCATAGTTGGGCTTAGGGCAAGAATCACCTCCTGCACTTTTTCGTTTTCATCGGCTTGTTCGATGCGTTTCAGCAGTGAATCGATGTTTAAATCGTTTGGTCCAACGCCCATCAATGGCGATATGATTCCGCCCAGTACATGGTATAAACCTTTGTATTGCGCTGTGTTTTCAATAGCCAGTACATCGCGAGTATCTTCTACTACACAAATAATCTGCTGCTCACGGCGTGGAGAGCTACATATCTGGCAGAGTTCATCGTCTGAAATGTTATGACATTTGCGGCAGTACGATGTTTTGGTGCGCATGGCTACCAACGCATCGGCCAGAAGCTGTGTTTGGGTTTCTTCTCTTTTGAGCAAATGCAGAACCAGTCTCAAGGCAGATTTTTTTCCAATACCGGGGAGCTTTGAGATTTCAACGACAGCGTCTTCTATTAATTTAGAGGGGAAGTTCAATGTAATCAGACCTTTTTGGTGTAATTAATTATTGTTATGGATTTAATGTAATATCAGGGTACAGCGTATGTCTTATTTCAACATTACTTCTGCCGATATTTTTCTTCTGCAAATTTCGTTTCTCAGCGCAGCTAATTCTTCAAAATCACCTGATTTTACACCGCATTGGCCTTTGTAGTGAATAATGAGCGTACATTGCTCTGCTTGCTCAGGAGAATGCTGACAAACCTCGATTAAAGTTTCAATCACGTGGTCGAAAGTATTCACATCATCATTATATACTACCAGTTCCCATAACTTAATGTGTGCAATATCTTCGATTACTTCCTCTATGATTTCAACTTCCGGATTCGGTAATGTTGCCATTTCTATAAACTTTACTAATATTTTAATGTTAAACAATCTTAATGTTGATGATACACTTATTAACGAAAACAACAGACTCTATTAATACGTATTTTGTCTATTTTTATGCTAATATAATTCATTCTTCGCAAAGAGTCGTTTTGTTATAGCAAAAAAAGTTTTGATATTTGACCCAAATTGAAACAAATTAATAAACCTAAGCACCAATGAGTTCAACGCTTGCCCTGACCATTCTTGTCATCTATTTTTTAGTTCTGATTGCTATTTCTGTTTATACAGCCAGAGGCGCCGATACCAATACATTTTTCACGGCTAATCGTCAGTCTCCGTGGTATCTGGTGGCATTCGGTATGATAGGAACATCAATTTCGGGTGTAACGTTCGTTTCGGTGCCGGGTGCGGTCGGAAAAATCCAGTTTTCTTATTTTCAGGTTGTTTTGGGCTATGCCGTAGGTTATTGGGTAATTGCCACTATACTTATGCCGATGTATTACAGGCTCAACCTGATTTCGATTTACGGGTATCTCGAAAAACGCTTTGGATTCTGGGCTTATAAAACAGGTTCGGCTTTTTTCTTGCTTTCTCGCACTGTTGGCTCTGCCGTAAGAATGTACGTAGCCGTACAAGTACTTCAATTGGCTATTTTCGAAGATTTAGGCGTGCCTTTTGAGCTTACCGTAGTTATTGCCATGGCGCTTATATTTGTATATACTTTTAAAGGTGGTGTAAAAACAATTATTATCACCGACACACTGCAAACATTTTTTTTATTGACAGCCCTTGTATTGACAATTTATCTGATTGCCAAACAATTGAACCTGACAGCAGGCGAGGTGATTACTACAGTAACAGATAGCCCTTATTCTAAGATTTTTGTTTGGGACTGGGCTAATAAACACCATTTTGTGAAAGACTTTTTGTCGGGGGCGTTTATTGCCATGACCATGACGGGGCTAGACCAAGATTTGATGCAGAAGAACCTTACCTGTAAAAGTATTGGCGAAGCCCAGAAAAATATGTTTTGGTTTTATGTTGTACTGGTATTTGTAAATCTCTTATTCCTGAGCCTTGGCGTGTTGCTTTATGTGTATTCAGAACAAATGGGTTTCCCGATACCTGCTAAAACTGATGACTTATATCCGGCATTGGCATTGGGGAATCATTTTGGTACTTTGGCAGCGGTTACGTTTTTATTGGGTATTACGGCTGCTACTTATGCCAGCTCTGACTCGGCCCTTACAGCCCTTACAACCTCTTTTTGTGTTGATTTTCTGAAATTTGAAAACCGCTCAGAAGCCGAAAGACAAAAGCTAAAACATTGGGTACATATTGGGTTTACGGTGGTTTTTATTATTGTAATAGTGATATTTAAGGCATTAAATAGCCAAGAGGTTATTTCGGCCGTATTTAATATTGCAGGCTATACTTATGGGCCTTTGCTGGGCTTATTTGCTTTTGGCTTATATCTCAAACGCCCTGTAGTAGATAAATTCATCCCGTTTGTATGTATTGCCTCGCCATTCCTGACTTATCTAATAGAAGAAATAAGCATTAGCCAGTTTTCGTTTGAGTTTGGGTTTTCTAAACTCATGCTCAATGGTTTTATTACATTTGTAGGTATGTGGGCGTTTTCGAAAAACACGCCGCAAGAAGTAAAAGAAAATGCATTAGCATAGAAGTTGTTCTGGGAGTAAAACATAAAAAGCGAGATACTGCTGGAGTATCTCGCTTTTTTATGGTAAAGTAGTATGTTTTAATGACCTTTGCCGATTTTATCGTCTACAAGGTTTTTTTCGTGTTTATGCTTAAATAAGATGGCAAAAAGCACCGCTACTACAAGCGAATAAGCGGCAAATGTAAGCCAAATGCCTTCCCATTGTTTGGTGCCATTAATTGTAAAGTATTTTTCGATAATAACTCCACTAATCAAACTTCCCGAAACCGCACCAAAACCATTTACCATCATCATAAATAAACCTTGAGCACTTGCTCGTATTTTAGAGTCTGTATAAGTTTCTATAAACAACGAACCCGAAATATTAAAGAAATCAAAGGCCATGCCATACACAATGCAAGATAAGATAATCATCCATAGGCCATTTCCCGGGTCGCCGTAAGCAAAAAGGGCAAAACGCAATACCCAGGCAATCATACTGAAAAGCATTACTTGTTTAATACCAAAGCGCTTCAAAAAGAACGGAATAGCAAGAATAAACAAGGTTTCAGATATTTGCGAGATAGACATAATAATAGCCGGGAACTTCACGGCTAGGGTGTCTTTGTATTCAGGAATCGTAGCGAAATCGTGTAAAAAGGTATCTCCATAAGCGTTGGTTAATTGCAAAGACGCACCCAAAAACATTGAAAATATGAAAAACAAAGCAATTTTACTGTCTTTAAATAGGCGGAAAGCATTTAAACCGAGCATTTCAGTAAAGGTCTTTCTGTCGGTATGGGCTGCTAAAGGAGGACAATTTGGTAAAGTAAAAGAATACACTGCCAATGTTACGGCTGCTCCGGCAGCAATATAAAACTGATTGGCCGAGGTTTCGTTGCCTGTAAGGCTAATTACCCAAAGGGCTATTACAAAACCCACTGTACCCCATACCCTGATAGGAGGGAAATCTTTTACAATATCGGTTTGGGTGTTGTTTAACACAGTATATGCAATAGAATTGGCAAGCGCAATGGTTGGCATATAAAAGATAACAACCAATAAAATAACCCAGAAAAAATCGCTTGGGTTATCGACCTGCGGTAGGTATATCAAAGCTGCTGCGCCTAATAAATGCAAAATGCCATAAAGTTTTTCGGCACTTAACCATTTATCGGCAATAATACCTGTTAGGGTTGGCATAAAAAGAGAGGCTATGCCCATAGTTGAAAAAATTGCTCCGAATTCTGCTCCAGACCAACCTTTATTCTGAAACCAGTAGGCACCTATAGTAAGAAGCCAACAAGCCCAAATAAAAAACTGGAGGAAATTCATGATAATTAACCTGAACCTGATACTCATTTTGTAGTTTTGAATTAGAAATTTTAGGTAAAGATAGTTTGTTTAAAAGAAGACTTGCTAAAAAAAGCTTATTATTCATAAACTCTGCTTAATTTTGACCACGCAAATCTTGATTGTTTAGCCTAAAAGCTGGCAGTACAAGTTGCAATAAAACTTACTAACTGCCGTTTTAAAACTAATATACTGCTGCTAATCTGATTGAATCAGTGACATATTTAAGTGAGCAAGATTCTGGTAATTTCCGTAGTACATTTTAAATAGTGTTTAGATATTTTATTAATTTTTAATATAGTTTATTGATAAATTTTACCTAATATTTCCGTTTTTGTGTTTATTTTTAAGAGTCCAGCCGTGAATTAAACAAATTTTCTTGAATTGAACACATTTTGGTATATTTTTTATATTAGAGTATGTGTGAATACAGTTCGATTTCAAAAGACACCTATATAGGGTCTGCTTTCCGGTCGACACAACAATACTCAGCGTGCGCTTATCTTTTATAAAGTTATCTTAATTAATTCGAGTGAGATATTTCCTAGCAATTTTATTTGTCTTGTTATTTTTAAACGATAGCAATGCACAACTTATGTACCGTACTCGTTATACCTCAGCACTGATGGTTGAGACTTTTGCATCAAGTCCGATTGTATCAGTCAATTACGAGCACCTTCCTATTCGCTGGAAAACAAGCTTTTGGAGCGTTAGGGGGGGCGTAGGTTTTCTTCCGGGTGGGAGTGGAGCTGCAAATAGCCCGGGTGCGTCGTTTCCAATAGCAACTACTTACAATTTTCTTTTTAATAATCTTCGTAAACGTATTTTTAATAGGGTGTATAAAAGATGCAAATCAGCACCTTCAAAAATTGCTTCCGAAATTTTTGGCGAAACTGGCCTTGGTTATACTTTTGGGGCTTATCCGAATGGTGATACGAGGCACAACAGCTATTTTATTCTGGGCGTAAGGCAGCAAGTTATTTTTGATATACCGCCACACCCGAGAGTTATTTTTTTAAGAGCTAATCTTACACCTACCTATGCTACCGGTACATTTGAGTTGAGAGGCGGTATAAGTTTGGGTATATCTATAAAATAGAAGAGGGCTAAATTAATAGCCCCCTTGTTATTATCAAATACTTTCGCTTTTCTCCGCCGCTTTGGTATTATCTTCGGCATGTCGGTCAATTAACTTATTGATAGGGTCAATTCCCGCCTTCTTAGGCTGTTCTTTCACAATAATAGTAAAGGTATTATTCTTCTTGTTAACCTTGTGTTTTTTCAGATATAGCAATTTATCGTTACCATCTTTATCAGTTCCATATACGCCAACATCAATCCAATCATTAATAGCAATCGGTGATTCATTGCCTGAGCTATCAGCTCTGAATTTCTCGTTGGTAGTTGTAATCTTAACCTCAAAGGTTTTATCTTTCAGCGCTTTATATTCTACTTTTTCAACCTTGTTTTCAAACAAAGTAATTGTTTCGAACATATCTGTTATGATATTCTTGAGCGAGTCAGGCGTTTGCTCTTTAAAGTATTTCAATAAATCATTACTTGTTGGGTAACGCTTATTTTTAGAATCAGGCCCCGGATACTGCCAGTCATTAATGAAATTTCTTAAAGCGAGATTGACTTTCTCTTCGCCGATATAATCTTGCAAGGCAAACATAACAACCGAGCCTTTACGGTAATGAATGTATCCTTGCCCTTCAACCATGTTTAAAGGTTGTTCTTTTTTACGCTCGGTAGCACGGCCTTTTAGGTAACTGTTCAATTCATATTTCAGGAACTTCTGCATCAATTCTGGTGTAACGGTATGTTTCATTACCATAAGTGCCGAATACTGCGCCTGTGTCTCCGAAAGCATGGCATTGCCTTTTACATTAGCCTCAGCAACCTGATGCCCCCACCATTGATGACCCAGCTCATGGGCAGTTACATAATAAGGCATATCAAGGTCTTCTTTAGGGTCAGAAACTTTTTGAATAAAGCCTATACCCTCTGAAAACGGAACTGTATTGGCAAATGACTGGGCAAACTCAGCGTATCTCGGAAACTCCATAATACGCATCTGGCGGTATTGATAAAGGCTGAAATTCTTAGAGAAATACTCAAAAGAAGCTTTCATAGATGCCATCATTTTATCGAGGTTATACTCATGTCCTTTGTTGTAATAAATTTCAAGGTTTACATCTTTCCATTTATCTTTTTTGACTTCATATTTAGCCGAAACTATCGAATAAAAATTACACATAGGTACATCCATTTTGTAATGGAAATACTTGCGGTCGTTTTCGTCCCATGTTTTTTGTAGATACCCCGGTGCTATGGCTGTCTGGTCTTTGTCTGTGCCTATTACCATTTCGAAGCGTATATAGTCGGCGTCGTCGCCAAATAAACTTTGCGATAAGCCTACCGGATTATTCTGCTCCAGCATACGTTCTTTTTCTGGCAATTTGTGTTTACGGCGGGTGTCGTCATCACCAATCTCATAATTATCTGAGTAGCCTATTGTCGGAAAATACAGATTGTTGAAGAAAGTACCATTATTTACCACATCTGTATTGCCTTGCCCAGCCACAAAACCTTTAGTTTCAAAACGTGTTTTAAACGACATCTTCACCGAGTCTCCCGGTGCTAGTGGCTTGTTGAGGGTATAAATAGTGTAGCCGTATTTAGCGTAAGTTTTGTTTTCTTTAGCTCCTTTATCAAACTTTAGATACTCCAACTTCATTTTGTGTTGCATATCGTTCTGGATATGCACATCGGCCATTGGTTTTTCTGTTTTGTTTTTAAGCCAGAAATAACCCTCTGCCGTGAAGTCACGGTTTTGCGGATAAATCTCTACTTTCAGATTAACATCTATGATTTTGGGTTGTGGCAGATGCTCAAATTTCTTGAGGGTTTTCTCATAAGCTACTTGTTTTTCTTCGCCTTCCTCACGGGTTTCATAGTCATTCAGGCGATTGGTATTATAAAATACATAACAACCTGCAGCTACAAAAGCTAAGAAAGAGAAAATACCAATGGTAAGCACAGGACGGGTAAGGCGTAATTTACCAACTTTCAGGCGGGTTTTCATAACAGCCTCGGAACCACGCACCGAGAAAACCACAGCCAGAACAAACAGAAAGGCCACAAAGGCAAACCAGTATAGTTTCAGCCACGAGAATCTTGTAATGAAATGCCCGTATTTGTTCATGTCAGAGTAATCTCGTAAGCTACCGCTACCAAAAGAGAACAGTGGGTGTTGAATACCCGAAGCGCCCAAGAAAAACGTAACCAGGAAAAACACAAACATCATGGCGAACCCTACAAATTTGTTGTTTGCCATTACCTGTACAAAGAACGACAACAGCGTATAAAGTACTAAGAAGATAAGTGAATTGGTAAAAAGTGCCTTGAAGTACAATGGAATTTCGAAATTGAAATACCCATGACTTGCCTGTATAATAATACCTGCTAGTATAAGAATAAGTAACAAGCCAACGTAAATAATCAATAATCCAAGAAATTTGGCAAATAGATTCACCCAATCAGGCACCGGAGTAGCGTCTACAATAAGGTGCATATTGGTAACACGCTCTTTCCAGATAATTTCTCCGGAGTAGAAAATAACAATAATCAGAAAGTATAAATCAAACCCATTCAATAGCCCAATTACATTGGCAGTAATAGGGTAGGAGCTTGTACCATACATTTCCTGAAAGTAAAATGAGCTGATAGTTAAATCGGCCAGACCTACAAAAATAATAGCTATAAAAGGTACTTCTCTTACAATCATTTTAGTATAGAAAACAGCCTCTTTCCAGAGTTGTTGCAGGTTAGTGCCAAAACTACTGAACTGATGCACCAACGGAATACGCACAAGCTCAGGTTGTATGGCCGATTTTTCTTCTTTAATAGCTTTTTTCTTAAACAAGCTACTACGAACTACATTAAAACTGAATGAAAAATAAGTAACAATAAGAATAAGCAAGGCAATACTACACCAGATTACTCTGTTCCACAGTAAAACACCATCAAAAGATGCAAGCATTGAGTTTTTCTGTGCAGGTGTCCAATATTCAGTATAGATAGTAAAAGCCCTATAGCAGAATGGGTCGAGCAATGCGGCAACAGTTTTATTTTCAATATCGCCCAGAATAGTGTCAGTTATCTGATACAACACAAACAATATGATACCTTGTGTATAAATAACGATTGTAGAGCGGCTCAATGCTCCTGCGGCAAAGAAAATAGCCCCTTGAATAAATAGATTGGTAACACCCCAGAAAAGGAAGGGCTGAAAATATGACCAGGCATTGAAAGGAAGTAGTTTCTTGCCCTCCCATGATGGGTCCCAAGGCAGATACTCGCCAATGCTGAAACCTATCATGAAGGCTATCCAGATGGCTGAATAAATCATGACCATAACAAGGAATGAACCCAGAAAACGGCCTAATAGGTAGTCAAACTTAGATACTGTTGTGCTGAACATCAAGGACTCCATCTTATGCTCAAAGTCTCTCAGCACAGCCACCCCCATAATTGCCGAGCAAATGAAGGTCATGAAGAAAGTCATGATGATAGTCATGGTCGATAAAAAGAATGGCGAATTCTCTTTTATCTGTCCTCCGGCTACTCCATCAAAACTCACGTATTTAGAGGTTGCAGCAGCAAAACAAAGTATAAACAGTATACCGAAATAAATATAAGTAGCAGGTCGGTTTTTACGATACGAAAACTCAAACCTTAGTATTTCTTTTAACATAATTGAAATGGGTATAAGGTTTAAGCAAATATTCTAGAGAAGTACACGTCTTCAAGGTCACCTTCAACGGCTTCAAAAGTACCATCTGGGTTCTCTTCCGAAAATACGTGGATAATTGGGTTACCGGCAATCAGTTTTTCCGAAATCACCCTGAAGTTTTGTTTATATTCGCTCAATTCAGCTTTGCTGATACGTTTCTCCCATATTTTGCCAACAATAGAACTCAGGGCTTCATCGGGGCTGCCTTTAAAAAGAATTTCACCTTTGTTGAACACGGCCATATCAGAACATAGTTCTTTAACATCGTCTACAATGTGTGTCGAAAGAATCACAACCGTGTTTTCGCCTAATTCAGATAATAAATTCAGGAAACGGTTGCGTTCGGCAGGGTCAAGCCCGGCAGTAGGTTCGTCAACAATAATTAATTTAGGATTAGCCAATAGTGCTTGCGCAATACCAAAGCGTTGTTTCATACCACCCGAGTAGCCACCAAGGTTCTTTTTGCGAGCATCCCAAAGGTTTGTTTTTTGCAAAAGTGCTTCTACTACCGCTTTGCGCTCGCCGCCATTGGTAATTCCTTTTAATACAGCTAAGTGATTAAGTAGTGTGAGGGCATCTACCTTTGGATATACTCCAAATTCTTGAGGCAAATAGCCAAGGGTTTTACGCACTTCTTCTTTTTGGGTCAGAACATTAATATTACCAAGGGTGATAGTGCCGCTATCGGGCTCTTGTAGGGTAGCAATGGTTCGCATAAGCGAAGATTTACCGGCACCATTGGGCCCTAATAAGCCGAACATACCCTGATTGATGATAAGGTTGACATCTTTCAAGGCGTGTACGCCATTAGAATACGTCTTGTTTAGATTCGTAATGCTTAGCTGCATAATTACTGTTGGAAGGTTTAGATGAAGAAAAATATTGTTAATAATAAGAATAAATCATCAAAAAAGGTAAATAATTATGACAAAAGGAGTTATAAGCACATGAAGACCATGCGCCGGGTAAAAAATGCCTTATTAAGCGGAATAATATTACTTGTTTACTACTTCTGCTGCGAATTTGAGATATTGCTCCCAATCATAGGCATTCATATCATGCTTACCTGAGCGATAGTGGTAACGAAGATGAGAACCTACCGGAGTATTAACAGGCGGTTGAGCATCAACCCCTAAGCCTTTTTTACCATAAAGCGCAAAAACAGGCTCGGCGTTTTTCAGCGAAAGAAACTCTCCGTTAGGGTCGGCCCATTGGTCACCTTCGGCACTTGAAACATACACAGGGCGAGGCGCAATAAGGGCAAACAACTGGTGTTGGTCAAATGGTAATGAGGCAATATTACCACTATAGGTTTTGTATTTGCCCGAAAACCAATGTGGGAAGTTCTTATTGATGATTTCGTGTGTTTCGCCATACCAGCGTCTTTTCAGCGCAGCACCGCCTTCACCTGATTCATTAGAGATAAAAGCTGCAAAGCGTTGGTCTTGCACTGCTGCCCAAAAGGCCGCTTTTCCTAGCCTTGAATGCCCAATAACTATGGCTTTTTTGCTGTTTATATCGGCGTCGGTTTCCAGATAATCAAGCATTCGGCTCAATTGCCATGCCCATGCACCCATAGCACTCCATTTTTGGTCATCAGCCATACCAATAGCGCCTCTTAATCCTATTTTCCAGCCCTCGGCATAGTCTGGCTCAATGTCTCCATAATAGGCTGTAGCCATAGCAAAACCCTTGTCGATAATTGCTTCAGCAGGCCAGCTTTCTACTACTGCATTGCCTCTTAGGGCTTCTAGTGCCCGGTGGTCTCGTACTCGCTCAGGGTTTTTCTGAAAATCAACCATCCAGTTTTGGGTAAGTAAAACAGCAGGATCATTACCAAGCGATTGATTTCCCTCAAAATTCAAACCTACAAATACAGGTGGCTTTTTAACATGCTTTGGTATATAAATTAAGAGATTAATTCCGCTTAATTGTGGGTAATCATCAAACGTGATAAGTATTTGTTTACGAATGGCTTTTCCACTCAACGCATTATTGTTTGTTTCTAATACCTTGAATCGTTGTTTGGTCGAGATAGTGGGTGTAACACCATATACATTTTCAGCAAAGAGTTGCAGCAAAGCCGGGCGATTGGCTTCCCATTGTTTTGCATTGCTTATTTTGGTTTTATTAACACCCGTCAGAATATCGGGTAGAGTATAAGGCGGTATTTTAGCCTCATCGTAATTAGCGTTCTGAGCAAGCATACTTTGTGAGATAAGGGATAGAATAATGATGAGTTTTTTCATAGGTGGTATAAAATAAAGGCACATTCGGTAAAGAATGTGCCTGATAATACTAATTTTTCAAAGCTTCTACTTCATCAATTGTTTTCGGTATTGGCTTGCCTAATATTTGGTGGCCATCGGCTGTTATCAGACAGTTGTCTTCAATGCGTACGCCTCCAAAATCTTTGTACTGCGCCAGTTTATCATAATTCACAAAATTGGTGAATTTCTTCTCGCTTTGCCATTTATCAATCAATTCTGGTATAAAATATAAGCCAGGCTCTACCGTAAGCACATAGCCTTCTTCTAATTCTTTAGCCAATCTAAGCGATTTTAATCCTAACTGTGTGCTTCTTTGCTGTCCTTCGGCATACCCTACGTAGTTTTCTCCTAAGTCTTCCATGTCGTGCACATCTAAGCCAATAGCGTGACCTAAGCCATGTGGCATAAACAAGCCTTGTACACCTTCAGCCAGCATTTCATCAACATTTCCTTTTACAAGCCCTAAATCACTCAATCCTTCGAGCAATATTTTATTCGCCAATAAGTGGATTTCTTTGTACTGAATACCTGGTTTTAGTGCCTCAATAGCGCTTAGCTCCATTTGTAACACTATATTGTAAATCTCTTTTTGTTGTTCGGTAAACTTCTTACTTACTGGAATAGTACGGGTAATATCACCTGCATAAAACATACTATTTTCGGCACCTGAGTCATTGAGTGCAAGTCTGCCTTCTGTCATGGTATTGCCATGATAATGGTTATGAAGTGTTTGTCCATTTATACTAAATATGATAGGATAAGCCAGTTCTCCTCCTAACTCAAGGGCTTTTCCATGAATAATAGCTGCTATTTCATACTCTTTTCGTCCTGCTTTGGTTTCACGCATGGCGGCTATGTGCATTTCACGGCAAATATTAACTGCTTCTTCCATCTGCACTATTTCCTCAGTCGATTTGTAAGAGCGTTGCGCAACAATAGCTTTGATAAGGCTGGCAGATGCTTTTTCTTTTAGTTGGCTTACGGGTATATTCAACCATTCGCTTAGCTTGAACTTATTTTCATACCGATACGGAGGCGTAAAGTGTACTTTTGAAGCCGTTGCTAATTTTGAGGCAAGTTTTGCGTAAGGTTCGGTACGATAAACACCTACTTTGCGGGATTGGTCGGCCAGCGTGGGTTGTGGCCCAACCCAGATAATATCGTCCATCGAAAACTCATCGCCGAAAATAATTTCTTCGCCCGAGTCTACATCTATCACCGCTGACAGATTGGCAAGGCTTATGCCGAAGTAATATAAAAAATTGCTATCCTGACGGTAGCGATAGGTATTATCGTGGTAATTCATTGGGGCTTCTTCGTTGCCCATTATTAAAATTAATCCGCTTCCAACAGTACGCTTCAAGGTGTTGCGTCTTTCGATATAAGTTTGGGTAGAAAACATTTTTTGCTGATTTTTTAGAACACGAAGTAAGCGAAATTACACTAGATTTTATAGAATTAAGAATCAATAATTTAAGAATTGAGGTAGTATTTCTCACTTATTCGGTATTTTTTTCTCCTTAATTTGAGGAAATTGTGTAAAATTTTTCTCAAAAATTTTGTAAATTTAGTTATATAATATATTGTTAATCAATTAGTTAGCGAAAATAAAAGTTTGGTACGATTTTGGTATTATTTTTTTCAAAATATTTTGAAAATTCAAAATAGTTATTTTACTTTGAGACACTAACGCTTACGTGCAATATATAATAATTTAAAAAAAATGGCTATTATGGAGTTAAAAGAGGCAAAAGACAAGTTTATCCATACGTGGGGTACGCTTGCCACTCAGTGGGGTATCAACCGCACGATGGCACAGATACACTCACTACTTTTGCTTACACCTAAGTCTATGAATGCTGATGAAATTATGGCTGAATTACAAATTTCGAGAGGAAATGTAAACATGAATCTGCGAGATTTGATGGATTGGGGCCTTATTCACAAGCAGCTTCTTCCGGGTGAACGGAAAGAGTATTTTATAGCAGAAAAGGATGTATGGAAAGTTGCTAAGCAAATTGCTAAAGAGCGACGACGCCGAGAAATCGGACCATTGATAGAAGCAATGGCAGATTTAAAAGACGGGCTTAAACCCGATACTGCCGAAAAAGAAGAATTTTTGAAAATAGTGAACGATATAAGTACAGTTACTGTATTTGCAGACAATACCCTTAACTCATTATTGAAAGCCGATGAAAACTGGTTGATAAGCAGTTTCGTGAAGGTTTTTAACAGATAAACTCAGTGTTTATTTGAGCTAAGCAGTAATCATCTATTTTGTGGATGATTACTGCTTTTTATTTGTGACTTATGCGAGCATTACTCAACCGTTACCGATTTGGCCAAGTTACGTGGCTGGTCTACATTACGGCCTCTAAGTACGGCTATGTAATAAGAAATTAATTGTAACGGGATAGACGTAAGCAATGGAAGCAATAAATCGTTGGTACGTGGCACTTCTACCACAAAGTCAACCATTTTAGGTATCAATGTATCGCCTTCTGTCACGATGGCTATTACACGTCCTTTACGTGCTTTTACTTCCTGAATATTTGATACGATTTTTTCGTAAGACGCATCTTTGGTTGCGATAAACACAACAGGCATGTCTTCGTCAATCAGGGCAATAGGGCCGTGTTTCATTTCGGCTGCAGGGTATCCCTCGGCATGGATGTACGAAATCTCTTTCAGTTTTAGTGCCCCTTCAAGAGCAACCGGGAAGTTGAGCCCACGGCCTAAGAATATGAAGTTAGAAGCAAAAGTGAAGAGTTTAGAAATATCTTTGATTTTCTCGGCACTTTTCAGAATCTTTTCTACTTTAGCCGGAATGGCATCTAGGCCAAATAATAACTCACGGTATAAATCTTGGCTGATTGTGCCTTTTTTATGGGCTGTGGCAATTGCAATAAGGCTCAGAACCGTTACTTGTGCCGTAAAGGCTTTTGTACTGGCTACGCCAATCTCAGGGCCGGCATGCGTGTAAACACCTGCATGCGTGATACGTGCAATTGACGAACCCACTACATTACAAACCCCTAAAATAATTGCTCCTTTTGATTTGGCTAATTCTAAAGCAGCCATTGTATCGGCTGTTTCGCCTGATTGCGAAATGGCAATCACAATATCACCTTCTTTGATGATTGGATTACGGTAACGGAACTCAGAAGCGTATTCAACTTCAACGTTTACACGTGCCAATTCTTCAAAAAGGTATTCGCCAACCAGACCCGCATGCCATGAAGTACCACAGGCAACTATCACAATACGGTCGGTTTTAGCTATTTTATCCAGATAATCTCTTAACCCTCCCAATTGCAGGCTTGCGCTGTCAAGATTAATACGGCCTCTCATCGAATCAGCAATTGAGCGAGGTTGCTCAAAGATTTCTTTTAGCATGAAATGGTCGTAGCCGCCTTTTTCAATGGCTTCCAATTCCAATTCAACTGTTTCAATGTAAGGGGCAATATCTTCGTTTGCAAGGTTTTTAATAACCAGTTCATTATCTTTTACGATAGCAATTTCGTAGTCGTCGAGATACACAACTTCTTTAGTGTATTCAATAATAGGCGTAGCATCAGAAGCAAAGAAGAATTCGTCTTCGCCAACCCCAATCACCAATGGGCTACCTTTTCGGGCGGCAATCAGTTGAGTTGGGTTTTCTTCATCAATAATTACAATTGCATAAGCACCTACAACTTCATGAAGGGCGATTCTTACGGCCTCTTCAAGGGTGCAGAACATATTTGTCTGAATATCTTCAATGAACTTAATCAGAACCTCGGTATCGGTTGCACTTTCAAAACTATAGCCTTTGTTAACAAGGCTTTGTTTGATAGCAGCGTAGTTTTCGATGATGCCGTTGTGTATGATAGCTAATCGCTTGTTGGTAGAGTAGTGGGGGTGGGCGTTAATATCGTTTGGCTCACCGTGAGTTGCCCAACGTGTATGGCCAATACCTATACGTGCTTTTAGTTCTTTATCTTTTAATTCACCCTCTAAATCTGAAACCTTTCCTTTTTTCTTGTAGACTTTTAGTCCATGACCGTTCAATAATGCTATACCTGCACTGTCATAACCACGATACTCTAATCTTTTAAGTCCTTTGAGTATAAGAGGGGCAGCTTCCCGATGCCCCACGTAAGCGACAATTCCACACATAGTTTTTCAAATTGTTTTTAAGTAGAATGTTAGTTTTCTGTAAATAAAGAAGTTTTTAATTAAAAAAGTCCAATTATTAGTCCCTTATCTACTCAAATTTATGAAAAAAATCCAATAATAAAACAAAAAAGAGGAGATTTTGGCCTCCTCTTTTATTGAACGAAAACTATATGATATTATCTTACGATTATATTATTTTATCTTTTACCTGAGTAATAGACATTCAGTTTAATATTTTTGATAACTGCTCTGGTTGCATTGTTGTTGTAAAGACTAATGCTTGAGCCAGAGGTTGAAGTGGTTAAGATACTAGGTACAATAGCAATACCATCGGTTGTTTTGCGCTTGTTTAGTATATCTTGTATATACGATGTAAAGTTAAACGTATAGTTGTTGTTGGTAGTGCTGTAGTCTGATACATACTGTACTCCCGAAGCAACATCAAGCGCTACGTAATCTTCAACATTGTTTGTTTTCTTTAAACGATTATCTGTGCCTATTTCAACAAGGGCAATTTGTATAGGTGGTCTGTAACTACCACTAACAAAATCGAGGTCAGGCTCAATGACTAACTCAGCTTTGTTGATAGCAACATTGTTGCTGCCTACCTTTAGTAAATCAGCAAGTGTAGGGAAGCTCACTTTAGTTGTAATACCAACGCCGGTCTGAATATAAGTTTTGTTGCCGGTAAGTGCCGCAGGAATCGACCCTAATTGTTTAAGGTCTTGCAGTACTGTGCCTTGTCTGTTACTTTTAATCTCACTGAAACGCTCACCTAAAAAAGTAAGCGCCAGCGCTTTTCCTACTGTATCTTCCTGAACGTGATAGTACAATAATGAATAACTGGTAGATGTAGACAATGTAAGGCCATACATTGATTGGGCATCCTGGTTAACCGTAAAGGCGAAGCCTTTTACTGCAGCAGTAAATTTATCAATGTCTCTTGCTGCGTCTTTACCTACTAGAGCAAATAGTTCATTACCCAGCTCGTTAGGCATTTTAAATGTAATTAAACTATCACGTGTATTACTGATAGCTCGTTTAAAATCTTTGTAGGTGAGTACCTGGCTTGCTAAAGGCGTTGGGTTATATGCCAACGAGTTATCGTTTACATATTTTTTATTTTTAACAAAGTCTTCAGTCAGGCGATGAATATTTAGTGTAATAGGTCTGGTAGAGTCACCATAAGAAAAGCCATTGTGTACCAGATATACGTACATTGAGTCATATACTGCTTTAGCACTATCTGCACTAGGGAAAACCAAAGGGGCATAAGCACCTGTAGTGGCGTCGTAAGGTAGTGTTAATTGTGTATACATGGTAGCCGATACGTCACCAAAAACAGGGTCTTTGTAACGCCCAAAGATAGCCCCACTTTGAAGCGATGTTACGATAGAATCAAGCATAACAGTTGTTTTGCTTACCGTAAGGGTATCGGTGAAAGTAGTAGAGAACTGGCCTCCTGTAGAAGGAGTATCAACGGCAATGTTAATAGGGTCTTCGCACGAGAAAAAGAAAGCGGAAAGTAGCATAATGGCTACATTCCGCGTCTTATTTATGAGATTCCAGCTATTATTAAGGAACGAGTTCTGTGTAAAGATTAAAGTACGTTTCTGTAACGTCGTCGTCTTCAATACCTGCTTCAATTTTGTTTGCTTTAATTTCATTCAATAATGTACTTAATTTTTCATTCATATCCTCGTTAGCTTTCACTACTGAGTCGGCATATTGACAACCAATTTTAATGAATCCTTCAAAGTCGGCAGAGCGTAAGTTAGCTAAGGCTTCGTCTGATACATCCATTGCTTTTGCTTTTTCCAGAATGTCCTCGTCAAACTTGTGCTCAAAAGCATTGTTATAAATAGTAAATACTGATTTTGTATCTTTGAAAACCGGATCGTTTTTATAAGTTGTTTTTAGATACAGCGGAATTAGAGCCGTCATCCAATCAGTGCAATGTACGATGTCAGGTGCCCAACCTAGTTTCTTTACAGTTTCCAGAACCCCTTTACAGAAAAAGATAGTTCTTTCGTCGTTATCATCGTAGAAACTTCCCTCTTTATCTAAGAAAACGTATTTCCTGTTGAAATAGTCTTCATTGTCTAAAAAATAAACCTGCAATTTTGCACTCGGGATAGAAGCCACTTTAATAATAAGGGGTTTTTCATCTTCGCCGACTGAAATATTGATTCCTGATAGCCTTACAACTTCGTGAAGACGGTTTTTACGCTCGTTTATTGAGCCAAAACGTGGAATCAGGATTCGGATTTCCATGCCTCTCTCTTGCATGGCCTGCGGAAGTTTACGAAGAAATTCTGCTACTTCTGAAACTTGAAGGAAGGGATTTATTTCACTTGCAACGTACAGAATACGGAGTTTACGCATATCGATAAAAGTAATTTATTGGGAGTGTCTTCCAAAAAGTATGCAAAGATACGAAAAAAACTAATAATTTGTAACAAAATGTTCGAAAAACAAATCGTTTCCCACAATAAATCTCTTATTTGTTCCGATAAACAAATGAAAATCAAATCTTTCTTCAGGTTTTGCACGTCTTCTTACAAACCCTTCCGCTTTGTATTTTTATTTTAATGACTAAAGTCTATTTCATAAACTTTTGGCCACATTTTTCCGGTAATATATACCTTATTAGTAGTAGAGTCGAATGCAATGCCATTCATCTCCAACGACTTCGCATATTGTGTTTTGGCATCGGCAGCTATTGAGCCTAGGTTCATTTTAGCTACTACATTGCCTGTAGCCGGGTCTATTTTTACAATTTCATTTGTTTGCCATACATTGGCATAAATAAAGCCCTTTATATACTCTAATTCGTTCAGCAACTCTTTTGCATAGCCGTTTTCACGTATCGGAAGCGTTTTGATAACTGCCAGTGAATTAGGGTCGAGATAGGTGAGGTTGTAGGTTCCATCACTCATAATAAGAGATTGCCCATCTGTTGTAAGTCCCCAACCTTCGCTATTGTTAAAACTAAATTCTTTTATTTTCTTAAATGTCTTTAAATCATACACAAAGCCTACTTTTGATTTATAGGTAAGCTGATAGATTTTATCATTTAATATAGTAATACCTTCGCCAAAGTATCGAGCTTTATCAAGTGTTACTTTCGTATCTAGCTTTCCGGTTTTTAAATCAAGAATACCAATGACCGACGAAGTTTCGGATAATTCGTCGGGTGAGCCTGTGCTTTCAAAAACCTGATTATTGTGTACCAGGAATCCCTCTGTAAAGGCTGTGGTATCGTGAGGAAAAGAATTAACGAGTTTAAACGGAATAGAAGGGGTACTTGCTTTTGTCTCAGAGCCCTCACTCGATTGCTCATTGTTGCATGAAAAAAGGATAACAGCTAAGAATAAAGTCCCAAATAGTTTCTTCTGCATAATTAGATTGATAATCTTTCCGCAAATCTAAAAAAACTATTTTAACACAATACTATATTCTTAGCTATTATCCTGTTGATTTTAAGGAAAATTAACGAAAGTGCTGTTGATACCAATCAACCGAAAACCGTAGGTCTTCTCTTGTAAGTGCATGCCCTACCGACAAACTATGGTTGGCTACATTAAACCCTGCCGTTTTAAGAATATTTACAAAACTTACTGTATCGGCCTGGCTAATGGTTGGATCCATAACCCCATTGCTCATAAACACAGGTGTATTTGTGGCATTCTTTAGCTCAGCGTCTATTTTCTTAAAGGGTTGCATAGGTCGGTAAAGAATAGCACCAGCCAGAAACTCAGGATATAATACTAATGTACTGCCTGCTATATTGGCACCGTTCGAATAGCCTAAAGCGATAATCTTTGTGCTATCAAAATCTTCTTTTACGGCTAGACCTTTTATAAAATCAACCATTTCGTGTGTACGAAAAGTTAAGTCCTGCTCGTCGAAAATACCCATGCCTAAGCGTTTAAAGAAACGAGGCATACCGTTTTCTGATACGTTCCCTCTAAGACTTAATATATTAAAGTCGTTGCCAAACTCTTTAGCAATCGGGAGTAGGTCTTGTTCGTCGCCGCCTGTACCATGCAAGAGCAAAAGGGTATTTGCTCCTGCATTTTTGGCTGGCTGATAAATATATTTTAATGCTTTAAAATCCATGATATAAGCCAGTTTAAATTAATCTAATTTCACCAAGTGTTCTTCTATCTGTTTTCTACGAGGCTCGTATTGCGCAGGTAGTTTAAGATTTTTACCTAGTTCTTCCAAAGGTTCGTCAACTGTAAAGCCAGGATTATCGGTTGCGATTTCGAACAACACTCCACCAGGTTCTCTGAAATAAAGCGAGTGGAAATAATTACGGTCTATCTGCGGTGTAATATGAAAACCTAGTTTTTCTATTTTTTCATGAAACTCCATTTGAGTAGCATCATCTTTTACCCTGAACGCAATGTGGTGTACTGTGCCTCCAGCCCCTAAGCCTCTGGCTTCGTTTGGTAGCTCAACCAAGTCAATGATATTGGCAGTGGCTACTGCATCAGTAGCATAACGGTAACGGTTAGCCTCTTGTGCAATAAGTTTATAACCAAATATCTCGGTAAGTACCAAAGCAGTAGGCTTAATGTCGTTGAGCGTAATAGTGGTGTTATAAAACCCTCTTGTTGCTACATCGGCTTTTACCTCTTCAGTTTCATAAGGTTTTCTGGTATCAGGGGTTTTGGGCTCAATTAATTCTAATTTTAAACCATCAGGGTCTAAAAAAGTAAGATATCTCTCACCAAATCTCTCAGATGGTTTGTTATATATCACATTGTATTTTTTGAAACGTTCTACCCAGAAATCCAGACTTCCGGCTGGTACGGCATAGCCAATCTCGGTGGCCATTCCTGCGCCACGTTTGCCTTGTCTTACTGCATTACCCCAAGGGAAAAAAGTAAGAATTGTGCCAGGTGTACCTTCTTCGTCGCCAAAGTAGAAGTGGTAAGTTTGAGGGTCATCAAAGTTTACGGTTCTTTTAATAAAACGTAAGCCTAATACTTTTGTATAAAAATTGAAATTGCGTTTGGCATCTCCAGCTATCGCTGTTATGTGGTGGATACCTAATATTTTATTTTCCATTGTTATAAGTTTTTTAGAATTCAAAAATGTTTGTATCTCAAATCTCAATGCTGTTGTTGCTGATTTGATGATACAAAGTTGCACCCTTGAAAATTGAAAAACATTGAACTAGGACAAGAAAAACAAAATCGGTAAAAAAAGTAGTAAAATATTTATTCTACTTTTTAGCAGTAGATTTCTTTTGGTAGGGCTCTAGCTCTTTAATAGTAGCAGTTAAGGAGTTTCGTTCTTGTATCAGATAATTGTTGACTCTTTTTATTTCTGCAATCTCGGCAGGTATATCTTTTATTGGAAATGAATCAAACGGATTATGTACTTGAGTCAGTTTAGTTACATGATAATTATAACGTTTAATGTAGAATTCAATTTTTGCGAGTCTTTCAAATAATTCTTTTTTTCTCGGTAAAATTTTCCCTGCCATTTCTTCAATGTTTTTGTTACCTGCGTTTAAGCGCCGATTCAGGTTGCTGTAATAAGAAATCTCTTCGTACATGGGTAGGAAAAAATAACCGCAATATTCAAAATGCCCTACAAAAGCATATTCTTTAACTTTAATAATCCGATTTAAACTACTTATGAAATTTTTCTCGGCACTATTTTTTTCATACTGTTTCAAAGAATCTACATAACTAAATACAATGCTACTACTATTAGTGGTTTTATTGAACTTTTGCCAGTCGGCTATAGAAAGAATAGAAGTTTGCAATTGCCAAAGCGGATCAAGCGGATAATGTGTTTCTAAAAATGTCTCTGGCTCTTGCATTAAAAATATGTAATCGTACTTATCGGGACTTTTGTCTTTCATTCCTTGCTGTATACCCGAGTCCCATGTTGGGTCGGCTAAATACCACTTATCCGATAACCTGAAAGCCACCCATGCATGATTAGGTGTAGGAGCAGCTAAACTATCAGTGCGGCCGTAGCCTTTTACAACTGCATTCTTAATGCCAACCGCATTACACATAGCAGAAAACAAATAAGCATAACCCAAGCAAATAGTTCTCTTTTTATTCAGTATCTCTGAACAAGTATGTAAAGGTTTTAGCTTACTTAAATCTCTGGATGCTGTAGAGTTACGAACATACATTGAATTTTTTATGTTTTCGTAAAGAACAGAATCGTACGAAATGTTCTGTGTAATCCAATCATAAATGGCTAACAGTTTTAGAGAATCGCCAGATAAATTTTCAGTTATCTTTAGCGCAATTTCTTTGGTCAATGGTGTATCATCAAACTTCTCGATAGGAGATGTTGGACTAACCTGACTGAATGATTGATGAAATACAAAAAGTATACAAAATAGAACAAGGATAGATGTTTTATTCATGGTTTGACGAGAATTGTTTTTAGTCTAAGCGTTTTTGGTAATTTATTAATATAAACGTGGTTCTACCTATTTCTTCGCCAGTTTAGTTCTAACCTTACTCAGAAACTCAGGCGAAAAGCCCAGATAAGAAGCAATATAATGTTGCGCTACCCTTTGTGGAATAGTAGGGTAACGCTCTATGAAATCAAGGTATTTTTCTACGGCAGTGGTAGCAATGGTCTGAAACAGCCGCTCTTGCAAACGGGTAAGATTCCGTTGTACCATCAATCTGAACATCCGTTCAAATTTGGGTACTTGCATTAAGAGTTTTTCTTTGGTTTCGGGCGATAGCAGGAATAACTCACAGTCTTCAAGGGTTTCAATAAACATATTGCTTGGCTTTTGTTCATGAAAACTGGCAATATCGCTCACCCACCAATTTTCAATAGCAAACTGCAAGGTTACTTCTGCTCCCTTTGGGTCTATATAATAGGTACGGATACAGCCTTTTTTGATAAAGGCTTCAAACTTGCATATTTCGCCTTCTTGCAGCAAAAACTTCTTTCGGGCAATGTTTTTATATTGAAGCAGCGCATTAAATTGAGCTATTTCCTCATCGCTGAAATCGGCATAACGGCTAATGGCTGTATTAATTTCTTCGAACATAAGCTTACAATTTTCGGAAGATTATTTATTCAACAATCTTATATAATTCTTTAGCTCTGGCTCTAGAAATGGCGTTGAAATGCCACCATTCGCTTTCTATGCGCATATACCCAGCTTTTTGCATGGCATTGCGCAATACCAATCTATTGGCAATTTGTTGTTTGGTCAATTTGCCTTCTCTTAGCATCTGGTCTTCTAATGACGGATACGCCAGATCACCAAAGTAATCATATTTTGTACCCATGTCTAAAGGTTTCTGGGTATCAAGGTCATACACGGTTAAATCTACTGCCGAGCCAAAATTATGGATAGAACCCTCAGCCGGATTCGCTACAAAATCGGCTCTTTTAGCTGGCGGAATTGTATCTAACAAAGCCCAGAATTTATGTTGCACTGTAAGTGGGCGAGCACCGTCATAGACCAAGAGTCTATAATTAGGGTATTGGCTTTGTAAGAATTTGCTGGCTTTAGCGAGCATTTCGGCTGGCTTTTGCTGCATATATGCCCGTGTCAGGTCGCCGTATACGTCGGTATGTACAAAATTATCAGTAGTAGAATATTTTAATTCAACCATAATAGTTGAGTCAATTGTCTGTATATTTACTAAGCCCTGGTCTATCATTCTTTGTTCTAATTCCGGAATAACCTCTTCTTCAATAACAGCTACGGTGTCGGCCTGTATCTGGCTTGTATCTACCTTTATTGTATCGGCCGATTCGGTATTTGTTTGAGATGTACAGCTCATTATCATGAGCATAATGAATGAGATTCCTAAAATTAGCCTTAGTTTTGCCATAGAATGATTTGTTATGTGTAATTTTGAGTTTTGATAAAAATCATAAACAACTTCATTAATAAAGTATTGGTTTATTTTTATCTTGCCAACAAATTTAACCCTAAAATCTCATATTTATGGCATTAAACTACATTTGGGTAGGTTTTTTTCTTATTGCTTTTGTTGTTGCCCTTATCAAACTCATATTTACAGGCGATACTGAGATATTCAAACTGATAGTTGATGGTATGTTTGATTCGGCTAAGCTGGCGGTTATGGATATTGCTTTGCCACTAGCAGGTGTGATGACTTTTTTTCTGGGAATACTAAAAGTAGGAGAGGAGGCCGGCGTGATAAGAAGATTAGCCAGAATCATCGGGCCGTTCTTCAGCAAGCTATTCCCCGAAGTACCTAAAGACCACCCCGCCAATGGACAGATGATTATGAATTTTTCGGCAAATATGTTAGGTTTAGATAACGCTGCTACCCCTTTTGGTTTAAAAGCCATGCAGAGTTTGCAAGAACTAAACCCAAATAAAGATACTGCCAGCAATGCACAAATAATGTTCATGGTATTACACAGTGCAGGCCCGGTGCTTATACCTTTAAGTATAATGGCACAAAGAGCTATTTATAATGCCGCCGACCCATCAGATATTTTTATTCCTGCCTTAATATCGGTTTATGTGGCTACCCTTACCGGAATGTTGTTTGTAGGGATACGCCAACGGATTAATTTTTTTGATAAAACCTTACTTTCGTGGCTGCTGGGTGTAACAGCTTTTATTGGCTTTGTAATTTGGTATTTTGCCCGATTATCGAAAGAAGAAATCGAGACTACTTCAAAAGTAGTAAGTAATATGATACTACTGATATTTATTGTGGGTTTTATAGGTGGGGCGGTATATAAAAAGGTAGATGTGTTTTCGGCTTTTATTGATGGCGCAAAGCAAGGCTTCGAAACCTCTGTAAAGGTAATACCCTATCTGGTCGGAATGCTGGTGGCTATCAGTGTTTTTCGTAATTGTGGTGCATTAACTTATATAGTAGATGGTATGAAGTGGGCATTTGGGCTTACAGGCATCAATACCGATTTTACTGATGCTTTGCCTACAGCACTTATGCACCCGCTGAGCGGTAGCGGCTCAAGAGCCATGATGATAGATGCCATGAAAACCTACGGAGCCGATTCTTTTGTAGGACGTTTATCGTGCGTATTTCAGGCTTGTTCTGATACCATATTATATATATTAGCGCTGTACTTTGGTTCGGTTAGTATCAAGCATACACGTTACACATTAGTTGCAGGCTTGCTAGCAGATTTTGCCGGAGTAGTTACGGCTATTGTTGTATCTTATATATTCTTCCACTGATACCATGAAATTACCAGTCGTTTCACGATTATCTCAATCTTTAAGGCTGGTAACAAAGGTGCTATGCATATTGCTACTAGTGGGTGCCAGGCTTTCGGCGCAAGATACAACTGGCATTATTAGTATAAAGTATGATGGCAACTGGCAGAAAAAGAATATGCCAATGGGGCTCTTGTATTTGCAAGATAAAAGCAATGCACTTACACTAGAAAAAATACTTGAGTTTCCGAAGAATTTCAGGTTCAAGAAAGCCTACGGAAATGCGCCTACTTTTTGGGCAAAGGGTAATGCTTATTGGTTTAAGTTTAATCTTAAAAATGCTACCAACATCAATCAGGCTTTTGCTATAGACTTACCTACACCGCTTTACGATGAGGGCCGATTGTATCTGGTAGTTGATAATAAAATAATTAATGAGCAATATTTATCCTGGGATACTCCACAGCTAGATAGACCCATTAAACATAGAAACTTTATTTTCCCGTTCACCCTCAAAGCCAATCAAGAGGTAACGTGTTATCTAAAACTCCGAAAAGAAGTCGGCTCTATATGGGTACCTATCACTATCTGGGAACGAGACGCCTTCGATTATTACTACTACTCAGCCGACTACCATATCTGGGGTTTTGTAACGGGTATATTACTGTTTGTAAGCTTTTTCTCTTTTTTATTGCTGTTTTCCTTTAAAGATATGCTCTATTTTTATTATGGAGTCTATGTTATAATGGCGCTCGGCTTTATCAGTACTAATCAAGGCTATTTTATCCGCTTTTATGTCGATGGCTCGTTCGGCGTGGCAGGTAACAGAATGAGGTATGTCTGTTCGTTATTATTTTTGATATCAGGTCTGTTGTTCATTCGTAAATACCTCCGTTGGGATTTGCTCAAAAACTCGGTCTTCAATTATACTACCTGGGCTTTAATTGGGTTGCTTGTAGGCATGATACTATTCTTGTATATCGACCGCCTGCTTTTTAAAGATTCCCTATTTCATTCAAATAGTGCGTTGGTAAGTGCTATACTAAGCGTAGTTTTCTGGTTTCCTACCTTATATGTTATTTTCGGCGCTATTTACTGTGTCATGATTGAGCACTTTGCCAAAGAAGCATTTTACTTTCTGCTGGCCAATTTGCCTATTGCAACTATTGTTTTTCATTCTTCATTGAGCAATTATGAATTGGTAAATGGTAGCCGTCTGGCTGAGATTGAATATTTTGCAGGGGCATTTCTGATAGAAATTGTGGTACTTATGGTTTTGTTGGCCTATAGGCTTAAAGCTATGCAGGATACTGCCGAACGACTCTTTGCAGAAAAAAGCATAGCACAGCAACAACGAACAGAAGCTATACTCGAAGCCGAGGAGAGAGAAAGAGTAAGAATTGCCCGTGATTTACACGATGGTATCGGCCAGATGCTTGCCGCTGCCCGCATGGCTTTAGGTAATTTTCTTGCCAAGAAAAAAGTAGAAAACGAGCATATACAAAATTCGCTTGACCTGCTGGAAGAAAGCATTAGAGAAATTAGAGAAATATCGCATAACATGATGCCCGGGGCATTAACCAAATTAGGTTTATCAACAGCCTTAAAGCAGTTTGTCAATAAAGTTAATGCTTTAGATGGTTTACAGATAGAACTGCAAATAATAGGTTTAAAAGAGAGACTGAACGAAAAAATAGAGATGATGCTCTATAGGGTTGTGCAAGAAATATTAAGCAATATTATTCGCCATGCTGAGGCTACCAAAGTAAGTATTGAGCTGGTAAAGCATGAACACGAATTAGTTTTGGTTGTTGAAGATAATGGAATAGGATTTGACAGCGAAGAGGTTAAAAACCATGGAATTGGAATTAAAAATGTAGCTACAAGAGTGGAATATTTAAATGGAAGTGTTAATTTTGATTCTGCAATCGGGAGAGGGACAAGTGTAATTGTTGAAATTCCCCTGATTCATTCTAAATGACTGCCGCCAAACTCAAAATTCTTATAGTAGACGATCATCAAATACTGATCGACGGTATTGAAGCTATGCTTCAAGACGTCGATAATTTTGAAGTTGTGGCAAAATTGCTGGATGGTAAATTAGCTTTATCTTATCTGACAAATAATGAGGTAGATATTTTACTTACAGATTTATATATGCCTAGAATGACTGGCATAGAGTTGACCCAAAGGGTTAAAAAGGAATTTCCCGATGTGAAGGTATTGGCTTTGTCGGTTTCTTATGATGTATCAATAGTACATGATTTAATGGATGCGGGCATATCAGGTTTTATTCTGAAAACAATTGGCCGCAACGAACTGATTGAGGCCATAAACGAGATATCGAAAGGCAATGTGTATTTTAGCAGAGAGGTATCGAATGAAATATTAAGAAGTCTTGCTAATAGAAATGACTCAGAAGAAGAAACCTATAGACTTACTGATAGAGAAATTGAAATTCTGAAATTGATTGCTCAGGAATTTTCTAATGCCGATATAGCCAAACAATTATATATTTCGGAGCGGACGGTTGAAACGCACCGGAAGAATATTTATCGGAAAACAAACACAAAAACCATTGTTGGTTTAATAAAATATGCCGTAGAACGAAAACTAATTTAGGTATCTACGTACTGGTACGGATAACACCCGTAAAAAATACCCTGAAATGGGTATTGGCAGATAACAAGCGCTTTGCGATATTTGCATTGTAAACACACACTTGTTATAGCCATGAGATTTACTTCTAAATGCTACCTTTAACTTAACAAATAAATAACACTTATTTTCCAACCTTTTTTCGGAAATTGGAGTCTTAAGATGAAACAAAGTAAAGTTAGCATGAAGAAGATTTTTTACGAATATTTTGATGAAATTGTTGTCGTGATGATTTTTATTGCTATTATTGCAGTAAATGCGTGTAAAGCGTAAGGCAAAATGCCATAAAATCACCGGCCCGTTCGTTTAAACCAACGGCTCGATGATTTTAATAATCAACAGCAGTTTGACGAGAGCAAAAGCAAGAGTCATCTGATTCTTGCTTTTCTTATTTCATCAATTGTTAGTGTAAAAATGCCTTTTAATTAATGCTTTTCCCGCTCTCCACTTAAACTAAGTTCTATTTTTTTATGGCCTGGTAGACTCTCACATAGTCTACCTCCATGCGCTGAGGAAATATACTATCATCAATCCCCTTCTGACCGCCCCAGCCGCCACCAATAGCCATATTTAATATTAAGTGAAACTTTTTATCGAACGGCCATTCTGCCCAGCCATAATTGCTTTGCTTGGTAAATGTAAAATACTTGTTGCCATCAATCTCGATACTAATGGTATCGGGTGTCCACTCACAGGCATAAATATGAAAACCATCTGATACCCCCTGCACAACTACATTATTTCCCTTATTAGTCTTGATAGTATGGTTAAACGCCTTGGTATGTATATTACCATGCACACGGTCTTGGTCGAAACCTACGTGTTCAATAATATCAATTTCACCATTATCAGGCCAGTAATTGGCGCCGTAAGATTTCTCGGTGGGTAGCATCCAGCCTGCAGGCCATGTGCCTCTACCTTTCGGAAGCTTGGCTTTTATTTCAAACCTGCCATACAAAAAATCGCCTTTACCTTTGGTTACCAATCGAGCAGAGGTGTAGTCGTTACTTTCAAATTTTTCTTTTCTTGCTTCAATAGTAAGTACACCGTTTTCTACGCGCGAGTTTTTCAAATCATTGGTATAATACTGTTTTTCTGCATTTCCCCAACCATTTCCGCCAGTATCGTAGCTCCATTTTTTAGGGTCGGGTTTACCAGTATAATCAAATTCATCAGCCCAAACAGGCGCTGAGGTGTCAATTACGTATTTAGAAGGGGTAGAAACAGTGGTATCGTTGTCCTGAATTTTCTGACAGGAAATGTAAATTGCCAATACCGACAAGCTAAAACTGAATACAAATAATTTTTTCATATGGAAGAATAGATTAAAAGAGTGATTTTATACATTTGTATACATTCAACCCTTCATATTTTTTAATAACTTCAAAAGTATGGAAAATTCAAACTCTCGCCGTAATGCTATGAAAAAAATTATTGGAGGTGCCGCTACAGTGGCCGTGGCCGGGGTAGTTGCTTCTCGGATTGCTGCTGCCGACCTTGGTATAGGCAGTGCACTTAAAGGAAAAATCAACCACTCTGTTTGCCGATGGTGCTATGACTCTATCCCGCTTGAAGACCTTTGTAAATCTGCTACAAGTATAGGTCTCGAATCTATCGAATTATTGAAAGTAGAAGAATTTGAAACCGTTAAAAAGCATGGATTGACTTGTGCAATGGTTTCGAGTACTTCTGACGATTGGGGAATTGTAAAAGGCTGGAATAAAAAAGAACACCACCAAGGCCTGGAAAAATGGCACAAATACCTGATAGACGAAACCGCTAAGGCTGGGTTCACTAATTTGATATGTTTTTCAGGTAATCGTGATAAAGATGTAAACGATGAACAAGGCATGCTAAACTGTGCCGAAGGCTTGAAAAAAATAATGGCATACGCCGAAAGCAAAAAAGTTGTGCTGGTAATGGAACTTTTAAACAGTAAGATTGACCACAAAGATTATATGTGCGACCACACCAATTGGGGTGTTGAGCTATGCAAAATGATTGGGTCTGATAATTTTAAACTGCTCTACGATATTTACCACATGCAAATTATGGAAGGAGATGTAATCAGAACTATTAAAGAAAATCAGAAATACATAGCGCATTATCACACAGGCGGTGTGCCGGGCCGACACGAAATAGACGAGACACAAGAACTCTATTATCCGTCGATTATGAAGACCATTGCCGATACAGGTTTTAAAGGTTTTGTAGCGCAAGAATTTATTCCTGCCCGAAAAAACAAGCTGGAGTCGTTGAAACAAGGTGTTGGTATTTGTGATGTGTAATGAAACCCATGCGCAAATTTTTAAAGATAGTCTTTAGTATTTTTCTTTTGCTTCCTACAGTTTTCTTTATCCATTTAAGTTTAAGGTTATATTATGAACCCCAATACACGATTGATGGCAAAAGGGCTTATAATCAGGCTATTATTAAGCAAATACATTTTCTGAAAGATGAAATTAGTAAAGGGAAGGCAAAAGAAATGCAACAGATTTTTCCCGAAGGTTTTATATTCTTTAATGCAATATATGGTTTGACATGGTGTGAACTTATCAACAAAAATGATTTAACGCACCCTTTAGCAAAAGAAGCTATAAACGAAATTGATAGGGCAATAAAAGAGGTTAATTCTGAAGAGGGTAAAAGAACTTTTGAGAAAAATCTGCCAGTTGAGTATGGCGCTTTTTATCAGGGTTGGACAACGCTGCTTTTAGGTAAAAAACTAGCACTTATTGATTCTGCTCAATGGAACTCGACAGATATTGAAAGTTTTACATCAAAGTGCGAAAACATTGCCGATGCCTACATTGCCAATGATTTTACTTACCTAAAATCATATTCATCAGGCACATGGCAGGCTGATAATATAATATGTTTGGCTGCATTGGCTTTGCATGATAAACTTTTTGAGCCCAAATATACTGAAGTTATAGGCAAATGCATTGAGCACATTAAGGCTAATCTTGATACGCATACTGGTTTAATTCCACATTCTTTAGATGAAGAGTTTCCAAGAGGCTCTTCTCAAAGTTTAATAAATGTTTTTCTCCCTGAAATTGATTCAGTATTTGCCAGAAGAATGTATGGAAAGTATAAGGAACATTTTCTAGAACGTCGTTTAGGACTAGTGGCTATTCGTGAATTTCCTAAAGGTCATGCAGGTATTGGCGACATAGATTCAGGTCCTGTTATTTGGGATGTAGGCGGAGTAGCTTCGATAGTTGGTATTAAAGCAATGGCTTTACATAAAGATTGGGCTACAGCAAAAAGTCTGCGGAATAATATAGAGGGTTTGGGCTATCCTGTTTGTTTCAACCAACAAAAAAAGTACTTCTTTGGTGTTTTCCCAATGGCTGATGCCTTTATAGCTTGGGCTAATGTAAGTTTGCCAGAAGATAAGGTACAAAATGAAGCGAATAGTAAAATGACGTTTTTGCTAATTGCTATGCTAGCAGTTAGCCTGATTATTTGGATATTTTATATAATGTGGAAGAAAGAGAAATAAACTTAAGATAACTTAACCCCATTAACTTATGAAACGCTGGATAAAAATTACCACAGTACTGCTACTGTTAATAATACTATTTGTTCTTAGAACCGTATGGAACTCTGGATTTTTCACAACCATAGAGCCCCATTTTGAGGGAAAAGTAACAGAAATAAAAGGTTTCAATGGGGCAGAGGATATAACTATCGATAATGCAACAGGATTGGCTTTAATTTCCTCAAGTAGTTTTGATGAAAATGCGCCCAATGGAAAGATATATTTACTCAACCTGAAAGATAATGTACTCAAGCCTGTTTCTTTAACAGATTCTTTGTCGTTAACTGATTTTCATCCGCACGGCATTAGTTTATATCAACCGGCCGAGGGAGCTAAACAATTGTTTGTGGTTAATCATACAAAAGCAGGGGCTTCTATTGAGATATTTCAATTTACTGATAGCAGCCTGATTCATAAAGAGACTATCAAAAATGACTTATTCATAAGCCCAAATGATATTGTGGGTGTAGGTGAAAGACAATTTTATCTTACTAACGACCACGACGAGAAAAAATCATGTTGGCGCTCAAAAAAAGACTTATTGCAAGTTCCGATGGGAAATGTTTGCTATTATGATGGTAATAAAGCAAGTATCGTGGCCGATGGTTTTTTATATGCCAATGGTATTAATATGAGCCAGGATGGTAAAAAAATGTTTGTTGCTGCCACCACAGGAAGAAAAATAGTGATTTTTGACCGTGATATTGCCACCGGAAATTTAACCGAAAATAGCGAAGTGCCTGTAAATGGTGCCGACAATATAGAGCTTGATGAATCAGGCGATTTATGGGTAGGTTGTCACCCCAAACTATTGGCTTTTCTGGCACATGCTAAAAACCATTCGAAACTATCACCGTCAGAGATTGTTAAAATTTCTCTTGAAAACGATAAACCTATCGTTACAAGTGTGTACCTCAATGACGGAACGCCACTTTCAGGCTCAAGTGTTGGAGCTGTATGGAGAAATAAGTTGCTTATAGGCAGCGTTTATGGCGATAGAGTGCTGATGTGTTCCTGGAGAAAATAGAATTTATAATTCAGATAATTTTTTAAAGCGTTAAGGTTTATGAATGGCTTTAGCGCTTTTTTGTTTTCCAAACAGTATATTTTTTACAATAGCATCATCATAATATAATGCTGTGATAATACAGAATAAATTAGGGAGCCGCATAATAAAAATAATTGCTATTTGTTTGATAGCCAATATATTAATATAATATTTGACTACTAAACAAAAAGAAAATGCCTAAATACATTGCTTATCCGGAGGCCCGCCAGTTCGAAAATCCTGATACAGGGTCAAAAGTATTGAATAAACTGCTTTGGGGTGATTTTGTAACTGTGCTTGATGAAACCAGCAATGCGGATTTTGTGAAAATAAGATGCCGTGGGGATGAGGGCTGGGTGCAACGTGCCAAACTTCAAGATGAAAAGCTATTAGAGATATGTTTTGTAGATGTCGGTCAGGGGGATGGTTGTTTGTTAGTAACGCCTGATGATAAATTCATATTGGTTGATGCAGGTAAAGACGAAAACATGGTTCGTTTTCTGAACTGGCGTTTTAACCTGAAAAAGAAAACCACGCCTTTGCCGATTGAAATGCTGATTATTACGCACTCCGACGAAGACCATTATGGAGGTTTTAGTAAGATTATAAACCATGATAAAATAGAAGTAAAAAGAATTTATCATAATGGCGTTGTTGAACGAACCGGGACAGATTTATTAGGCCCTGAAATTAAAGTAGGTAGTATTAAATACTTAACCAGTGTGATTCAGACAACTACTGAGCTAAAGACGCTATTTGATGACCCTGCCAACAGAGGTCGGAAAAAATATCCTAAGCTGATGCACGATGCTTATCATAAAAGGGGTGTTGGAACAATAGAAATGATTAAAAAAGGAGCGAGCGTAGCAGGATATACATCAGCTGATGCAATACATTTTGAAGTATTAGCACCCGTAACAGAAACTATAAATACTACTGAATGTTTAAGGGTATTGGGTAACGACGGAGAAACGAAAAACGGGCATTCTATTGTGATTCGCCTGCACTATGGGAATGTGAAAATTCTGTTAAGCGGAGATTTAAACGAGAAATCACAACATTTTCTGACAGAACATTATACTGATTTTAACCCGGAAACTATGCAGGAGAGTGACGTTCAGACCATGATTACCGAAGGCCGCAAAGTATTTGAATGCCACGTGGCAAAATCCTGCCATCATGGGTCTGATCATTTCATGGACGATTTTTTCTCGTTCATCAATCCTATTGCAACAGTTATCTCAAGTGGAGATTCCGAAACGCATACGCATCCAAGACCCGAAACACTTGGAGCAATCGGGAAGCATAGTAGGGGTAAAAGGCCATTAATTTTTAGTACTGAGCTGGCACGTTCTACGCTAGAAAGAAAAGGCATAAGTTTGGTTGATTATGAAGCCTTGAAAGCACTTAATGCAGAATTAAGGCAAACAGGTTTAACAACAGAACAAAAGAATATCATTAAAGGAAAAATAACCAAATTAGAATCAACACTTGAGCGAAATGTGGCTGTTTATGGCATGATAAACCTACGGACTGATGGGAAAAAGGTAATGTTTGCCCAGAAAAAAGAGCAAAAAGATGCCGGATACATCTATTGGTTACTCGAACCAAATGCACAAGGCGAGCTCGAATACAAAATATAACTTAAAGAGCCTGATATTTTATCAGAAGATGGGTAAATTGCAAAGCAACATTTACGACCATCTACAGATAATCTATTAGTATTTAATAATGAAATTGAATCGTCAGCTTTTTAAAGTCCATAGTTGGCTGGGGCTTATTAATGGTTTTTTCTTGATTTTACTAGGCTTAAGCGGTTCGGCGCTGGTTTTTAAAGATGAAATTGACGATTGGGCAAATAAAGAACTCCTCACAGTTGATGTGGGACATAGAGACATCCGTCTCCATTACATTTATGAGGATATTACCCGCCGTTATCCGGCACTTGATGGGATTGCCTGGCTAAATCCTAAGCCTGGGTTAGGTAAAGCTTACAATTTCAGATTGTACCTCAACGATGCCCGCATTACAAGTTATGACTTAGGGCTTATTTCATATAATCCTTATACAGGTGAGGTCTTGCGTGAAGGCTCAATAGATGACCTCAGCCCAAGTGTAATCAACTGGATTTATCAATACCATTTCAGCTTGCAATTGGGCGTGCCTGGTGCTGCCTACGTAGCTACTTTAGGTATATGTCTGATAATTTCTATTATAACGGGCCTAATCATCTACCGTAAATACATTCTAAAAGTATTAACGTTTCGGATTAAAATTAATCGGAAAAACTGGCGTACAATCACTTCTGACTGGCACAGAATAATAGGCGTGTGGTCATTATTTTTCAATGCTATTATTGCCTTTACAGGTTTCTGGCTGAATCTCTTTGCTTATGAGCCCAAGGTATGGGCTAATGAAATGATTCCTACACCACCAAACACACTAGCAAAAGTATCGTTAGATTCTCTTTATGCGCAAGCTTTGTTGCAAATGCCAGATTTAACACCTACGTATGTTTATTTCCCAACTCAACCAAACAAGCATTTTTTTGTGAGAGGGTTGGTAGAAGGCGAAGCTCCCATTTGGGCAGGAAATAATTCTATTCGTTTCGATGCGCAGACAGGCGAGTTGATTAGTATCAATCGAATCGCCGACGAGCGTTTCTGGAATAAGGTTGAGGCTACCTTTTATTCGTTGCATATAGGTAGTTATGGTGGGCTACCTATCAAAATAATCTATGTGCTTATTGGGCTTACTCCCGGATTTTTATCTATCAGCGGTTTTTTACTTTGGCGACGTAGACGAATAAGAAGTAAGGCAAACATTGAAGCAAAAAATAAGCGTTCGCAAAATTAAATTTGCGAACGCCTGATAAAATATAAGCCAGATGTCTTAATACAAGACACTTCTGAGTAAGTCTACACTTTTCTTTACACCGGTATTTGGGTCTTCGTTGCCTTCAAATTCGATTGAAACATAGCCCTGATAATTTACTTTTTTCAGAATATCAGCAATACGTTTGTAATCTAGGTCAAGCGAGTACCACACGCCACCGCCATAATAAGTTTTGGCTTGTACAAAACTGGTTTGCGGTGCTATTTTTTCCAGTTTATCGTAAGGATTTTCAAGGAAATTACCCGTATCCATCAATAAACCCAACCACGGTGAATCGATTGCATTTTTAATGCGTAGCATACCTTCAGGCGTTGAGCCAAGCCCCCAGTGGTTTTCAAGGGCTAATAAAACGCCACACTCTTCGGCTTTTTTCAAACATTGCTGAATACTATCGATACACCATTTAAAAGCCTCATCTTCTGTGTAGCCTTCAATAGCTGGCTCGATACCACGTTTGGCCATAAAATCATCGAATGATTTGATTGTGCCCCAACGGCCGGTATTAAGGCGCATACAAGGAATACCCATTTTGTAGGCCAACTCAATGCAATGGTTGGTGTGCTCAATGTGCTTTTTCAGAACCTCTTTATCTGGCGAAACAAAGCCCTGGTGAATCGAAAGGCAAGTCATGGCAATACCATTTAAAAAAGCGTGCTTTTTTAGTTTTTGTAGGTAGGCGTTGTCTTCACCTTCCATCTGGCGATGTAACACATCAATACCCTCTAAGCCTAGTTTAGCGGCCTCATCTATCACTTTTTCTATCGGAAATTTTTCTCCTTTAAAATGCCAGTAAGAATAACTCGAAACACTTAGTTTTATTTTCCCTGCCGCTGGTGGCGGGGTAGTAGCTTGTGTTGTATGCGCAAAGACAGGCGTGCAAACAGCAGCACTACCTAATGCGGCATTTTTAAGAAACGATCGGCGGGTTGAATCCATGGTTGAATACGAAATTAGGTTATGTTAATACACTAAAAATACTGCATTGCCAAAAATTAATTTACCACTGTACCAGAAACCTCTGAAAATCGGGTCATCAGCCATATATACAATTTTTCCTCTACCCATTTCTTGTACACCAAAAATCAAAGTGTTTTTCATTTTATCTTTGGCTTTTTCGCCTACAAATCCGGTTACGTAATTATTGTCTTTCAGATAGCCAACATTCCAGCCATCTTTTATGTATTCAAAATTATATGGGTCACGAGCCAATAAGTGGTAGCTACCATCGGTACCATAGCCCAGCGGATGGGTTTTGTCTATGTCTACCTTGTAGATAGCACCAATCACTTGTTCCGAAATACTTTCACGCTCTCTTGTACCATAAGATTTCAATTCAGCTTTATCGCTTGAATTATCTTTTCTGCGTTTCAATCCAAAACCGTCTTTATCTGCAAAATAATTAGTTGCGCCTTCCATAGCAATCACCTTACCACCGCCTTGAATCCATTTTTTCAGTGCATCGCCATTGCCAAAAATTCTATCATAGCTTCCGTCTGCCAAAATCAAAACATCAAGTTTGTCGAGCGGTACACGAGAAAACGTAGAACCTTCGATAACCGTAATCGGATACTTGATTTGTTGCTCAAAATAATGCCATACTTCACCAAAGGCAGTAGGAGAGATGCCATCGCCTGAAATAACAGCTACACGAGGATTTTTAAGCACGCTTACATAATTAGAGCCAAAGTCGTTACCGGAAGCAACCATGCCCGAATTTGTAGCCAGTAAATTAATACCAAGTGTTTTTGCTGCCGACTGAACGATGTTATCAAACTCGTCGCCTAGTCTTAAATTATTGGTGCGGGTAATTATAATAGAGCCGGTCTCAAATTTTCGACCGCCTGTTTCAAACGGAAATTCATTAAAACGAACCTTGATACCTTTTGCCAAAATCTGCGATAAGAATTTTACGTCTTCAAACGAATTATATGAAGCTACATACGCATAAGGTTTACCTTCAACAACCAGTGCGGGTGTTATGTTGCTTGCTTGTGCATTACCTGCTGATAGTTTTTCTTTGGTTGCAAAGGCTTTCAAGCCATAAGCATAAGGTAAGCCCCAAGCTGTAATATCATAAGTAAGTGAGTCTTCTAGTGTTGTTTTAGGCTCAAACAAGATTTTTACAAAAGTACCTTTAGGCTGGTAAGTGCTTATAAGTAAATCGTTGGTTTCTATCTTGAAACTTTCATCTTTCAGGCTCTGATACCCAAAACCAGATGCAGAGGCATCTTTGCTGGCATAGCTATAATTGATTTGCAGTTTATCCAACAAGCCTGTTAACGCTTTTACTCGGGCCTCGCTGCCTTTGCTTTTCAAAACAAATGATTTATATGTACCAACTGGGGCTGTTTTGTTACGTTCAAAGAATTTAATAAACTCGTCTACAGTTTTATCTGCTCTTGACGAGATAGCCTCTAGCGTAGCCAAACTAGCCGAAAAATGGTGAGAGATACGATAAGAGAGTGTCAAAGTATCCCCATCGTCTTTAGCTATGGCAATACCTGCACGGCCGCCACCACCTTGTTCGTAGGTCATACCGATAGCACCATTATATGATGGATACGTATCTCCGTAGCTTGGGTACAATAAATCGTAGTTTTCTTTAGAGAAATACAACCAGTAATTTTTGTCGAAATACTTTTTATTGTAATCACCAATCGTTTGTTGGAATTCTCTTTGCCATGCAGTAAGGTCTTCGTGGTATGGGCGAGCTGATGGCGGGAAATAATAAGGGGTATTTACACCCATCTCATGAAAATCGGCATGTAGGTGTGGCATCCATTGATTATACATTTTTAGCCTTTGCATCGAAATTTCCTGTGTTTGCCATGCCCAGTCACGGTTAGGGTCAAACAAATAGTGATTAAAACGTCCACCAGGCCAAGGTTCATTATGTTCTGCAGCAAAAGGCGTAGCATTGAAACCCTGATTCGCTACACGGTTATACCATTGTGCATATCTATCGCGCCCGTCGGGATTAATACAAGGGTCTATTAATACAACAGTGTTCTTTAATATGTTTTGTGTAACACTATTGTTTTTGTTGAGCATCTCATATAATACTTGCATAACGGCTTCTGAACTTACAGCCTCATTGCCGTGTACATTGTAGCTTAGCCATGCAATAGCCGGAACCTTAGTAGTTGCTTTGCCTTCTAACAAACCAATGCTTTTAAGATTTGATGTGCGTATCTCTTCTAGCTTCGATAAGTTTTCTGGAGTAGCAATTGCTAGCAATACAAGTGGGCGGCCTTCGAAAGTAGTTCCATAATCAAAAATCTTTACCTGAGTAGGGTTCTGTGCTGCTACGTGGCGAGCATAGTCTACAATACGGTGATGGAAGCTAAACTTTGTTCCTAATTTATAACCAAGAAATTCGTCGGGGGTTTTAGTGGTCTGAGCACTCGCCCATAGGGTATTGATGAAGAGAAAAATGAGCAATGAAATTTTTTTCATACTTAGTTTCGAGTAGTTTTTTAATATTGTCCAAATATATGATTTTTCAGCCTGAGAATTGGGGTCGAAAAAAAAAAATGAAAATTTTTGATTTTTTTTTGGTCAGCTATTGCATTGTAAAAAAAAAGCTGTACTTTTGCACCACGTTACAGCAACGCAGACGATAAATGGAACCAGCCGGCCCTATCGTCTAGCGGTTAGGACAAGTCCCTTTCACGGATTAAACAGGGGTTCGATTCCCCTTAGGGTCACAAATCGCTGCGAAGCCTTAACGTAAAAGCCTGATAGTCAGCCGATTGTCAGGCTTTTATTTTATAAGTTTCAATATTTGTAAAATAAATGTAGAAACTGCACTGAGCTGATTTTTAAAATATTTTTGGAAAATCTTAAATAAGGTGTGCGTTGGCTCTGCCGACATCAAAAATAAAAAATCAACTTTTTACACGCTGTTAGGTGTAAAGCGAAAAAAATTAACAAAAATAAAATTTTAGCTAAATTTTTTACTTTTAAGCATTTTTAGTGCGTGACTAAGATTAAAATTTGATAAAGTTTGATACTATTCTGATGATTTTTGATTCATAAATAGTATTTTTTTATCAAGTGGTAGTACTAAACGTAAAAAAACAATAGTACGCCTAAGATTTAATTTTTTATTAATTCATTATTTTCGAAATTTACAGAAATTTTAAACCCTAAACACAAAGTAGATTAGTGTATGAAAACCCCTTCTAAATTTCTATTTTTTATTGCCGTAGGTATTTTTATGTCGTCGTGTGTGGCGAAAAAGAAGTATGCTGGTCTTCAACAACAGTATGAAAAATCACAAGCTGATTTAGTAAAATGTGGTGATACCGTGCAAGACTTCAAAGATCGTTTGGCTAAAGCAGAACAAGAAAGAGAAAGCTTGCGTACTGCAACAACAAATGATATCACACAACGTGACCAACAAATTAAAGATTTGAGAGATCAGGTTAATGATTTGAAAGGTCTTCGTGACAAGCAATTGGAACAAGTTGGTAACCTTACTGTACTTTCAAAAGCTGCTAACGATAACATCGACAAAACTTTATCTCAATTAGAGAAAAAAGATAAGTATATTAATTTGTTACAAGCAGCAAGAACTAAAACTGACTCTATTAATCTTGCTTTAGCTGTAAACTTAACACGTGTGTTGAGCGCAGGTATAGAAGACAAAGATGTAGAGATTAAAGTTGACAAAACTGTTGTAATGGTAAATATCTCTGACAAAATGTTGTTCTCGAGCGGAAGTCACAGACTTTCGAGCAGAGCTAACGAAGTGTTAGGTAAAATTGCACAAATCATTGCATCTCGTCCTGACCTTGAGGTAATGATCGAAGGTTACACAGATAACGTATCAATCAAAACTGATTGTATCAACGATAACTGGGATTTGAGTGTGAAAAGAGCTACTTCAGTAGTACGTGCACTACAAACAAACTTCAAAGTTGATCCAAACAGATTGATTGCAGCCGGTAGAGGTGAATACAATGTTTTAACAAGCAACGATACATCTGAAGGACGTGCAACTAACCGTCGTACTCGTATCATCTTGATGCCGAAACTTGACCAATTCTACGATTTATTAAATCCTGATAAATGATTTAATATTGAATTAAGATAAATAGAAATGCCACTTTGGAAGTCCAAAGTGGCATTTCTATTTATCATCTATTTATTGATTAATTTAACTCTTTCAAGTGTTTATAACTTACTCCAATCACAATAGCAGGAATGAGAATAGAAAACAGTGTCCACATGCCCATACTGATAAGTACAACCTGATTAATAACATTGAATGCTATGTAACCATAGAAGCCCCATCGTTTCTGTATCCAGATACCGTATACACTGGCAAAACTTGCCAGCACTGTAAAAGCCAAATAAGGTGGGTACCACGTACCTATTGTTTTAGTGCTACTAAAAAAAATGAGAGGAATAGATAGTGCAGCCCACACAAAACCTGCTGTACACGCAAATGTAATGGCAGCCGGCCTGTTTGTCTCGGTTGATTGATTCATTATTTTCATTTGGTTATTTTTTTCTTAATGCTTTAAATTCTGAGCCTTCTTTCCATTGTGGAAAGGTAGTTTCAGAGGCCAATCTTTTTCCTATCTGAAATAGTAAAATGGTATCTTCTAAACCGCCTTCCAGTTTCCAGGTTGTGGCATCATACTCATCGGTAGTTTGGTGATAAAAATGCTCGGTGTAGGCTTCTTGTTGTTTTTTACCATATTCTTTTCCTTGTGGTATTTCATCAACGCCACTTCCGGTAGTAAGGGCAGGTACGCCAACTTTTGCAAAACTAAAATGGTCAGAACGGAAATAATGTCCTGCTTCAGGGTGAGCTTCAGGTGCAATGTACCTCCCTTTGCTTTCTAATTCTTTTTTCAAATAATCTTCTAAATCAGACTGACCTTCGCCGCCTGCAATAGAAACATCTTTTGTAGGGCCAAAATTGTTTATTACATCAATATTCAGATTGGCCACTGTTTTATCGATAGCATAAACCGGATTTTGTGCATAGTACGCCGAACCTAATAAGCCTTGCTCTTCGCCTGTTACAAACAAAAAAACAATGCTACGCTCCGGTTTGTTTTTCAAACTCTTAAAAGCTCGGGCTACTTCTAATATAGCGGCTGTACCACTGGCATTATCTAATGCCCCATTATAAATAGAATCTCCTTTTGCATCTGGTTTGCCTATACCGAAGTGGTCCCAGTGAGCAGTATATATAATGTATTCATCGGGGCGTTTAGTGCCTGTTATTTTTCCGATTACATTTTTAGACTCGTTAAATACTGCTTTTACTTTCATAGAGGTAGAAACTTTCAGATTCAATGCCATAGGTTTAAAACCTTTTTGGTTAGCATTTGCTAAAAGTGACTCGCCATTGCCAATAGTGTTCAATAGTTTTTTAGCTGCGGCTTCGGTAATCCAGCCTTCCACCGGGCAACGATATTCCTTGCTGCCTCTGGTATCAAGGTGTTGTTGAGATTTACCCCATGAATTCTGAACCACACTAAATGGATAAGATGCCGCTTTTTCGTTGTGTACAATCAAACAAGCCTTTGCTCCCTGGCGTGCGGCTTCTTCAAATTTGTAAGTCCAGCGGCCATAATAAGTCATTTCTGCGCCTTTAAACATAGTAGTATCACCAGAGCTAAAACCCGGGTCGTTTACCATTACTAGCACTACTTTATCTTTTACATCAAGCCCAGCGTAATCGTTCCAGTTATATTCAGGGGCTACCACGCCAAAACCTGCAAAAACAACTTCATCGTTATTTAAAGAGATTACTGAATCAGTATTTTCTGTCCAGATTACATAGTCGTCCATATTTTTTAAAACAAAATTCCCTTTGGCCGATTGTATTTTCATGGTAGGGTCGCAGGTTGGGGTAATTTCAACCATTGGTACTTTCTGAAAATACTCATTGCCATTGCCTGGCTCAACACCCATATTTTTCAGGGTTTGAGTCAGATACTCAACTGTTTTGGTTTCACCAACAGTAAATGGGCGGCGACCCTGAAACTCGTCTGAAGCTAGGGTAATAATATGTTGTGCAAGACTGTCTTTATTAAAAGAACTAAGGCCATCTTGTTCATCAAATGAACTTTCTGTACTGCTGCATCCTGTAAAAAACACCGCAGTCAGCATAGTTAAAGAGGAGAAAATAATTTTTTTCATAATAAATTTAGATTGAGCATAGTGAGAGGCTAATCAAGGGTTTAGGTTACTTTTTGCAAAGGGCATAAATAGTACATTAGCCCAAATATACTATTAAAATTTCACTTGAGATGCTGTTTTGCTCTTATACTCTCATTAAAAATGCTAGGTATGTATCTTTTATGAAGTTGGTTTGTTAGTCCATCTAAAGAAAGAAAGAGTAAAAAAGGCATTAATCTGTAAATTATTGAACAGATTAATGCCTGTAATGATTTTAATAATACTTATTCTATTGCATTCATCTGTTTAAGAATGTTCTTCGTTATGTCTTTACGGCATTGCCCAAAGTTTTTGTTGATAATGCTGCGCTTTTTTATGATTCTGGTCGCAAAGAAATAGGCGTTGTCGTTTCGCTCAATATAGCCAACCCACCAGCCTATGTCATTGCCCGAAACCCTCGTCCAGCCCGTTTTTGACCTAATGCTATAAGTATCGTTTTTTTCTGTAAGCATTACCCTTTTCAAAATCTCAATGTTTCTTTTTGAGAACGGTAGTTTTTCTTCATATACTTTTATCAAGAACTCAACCTGATTAATAGGTGAAATAGCAAAAGCACCAAAGTTCCAGAAATCGGCATCTTTTTGAGATAAGTTCTGGTTACCATATTGGCAAAGTTTTAAATAATGTTTGTATCGTTCTTTACCTATCTTTTTGGCTAATTCTGTAAACACCCACCCGGCCGATACTTCAAAGGCTTCTTTTACGGTCATGTCTTTATAAATATCCGGTCGGTAGCCATACAAAGTAGTATCTGTAGTACCAACCCATTTTACTACCTCGTTTTCATCTTTAATTACGTTAGTTTCGAGTGCAATCAGTAAATTAATTATTTTGAATGTGGACGCAGGTAAGGTTTCGAGTTTGGCATCAGCATTATTACTGAATACCCATTTTTTGTTTTTGTAATCATAAACAGTAGTGCTACCATTTATATCACAATCTTTAAAGGGTTTAACAAAATCAATTTGTGCCGAAATCTGTGCAGAATAAAGGAAAGCAAAAAGGAAAATAATAGTTCTCATAATGGGGTTTTAAATGGTAACAGGTTTATTAAATAGCATATTTTTGAGGGTTTAGACTTTATTTCTGCTATCTATCTGTTTATGACAATTCCATCAAAATCTTCAATGGTTTTCAGCTTAAAGCTCACAAAACCACTGGCCCATGTAAACGGAATAGCGCTACCTGAGTTAAGCGAAAATATATTAGAAGGCTTAAACTCAGTTTTGATTTTGAAGCTAGTATTATAAACAGGTAAAGGCTTAAAATAAGTATTGCCACTAAAGCCGGTTAGATTCACAAGGTGTAAAATCAAACCATCGCTTTGCTTTTGAGCGTCGTTGGCTAGAATATTCTTTTTGTATTCCTGCAAAATTACTTCTATGCGTTCAGGGGCATTTGTCTGAACGATTTGCCCGTTTTCGGGAAAGATATAATCAATCACATCAAGCAAAATATTTTTATGCTGCTCATAGCCATGCAAGTAATAAAGCTTGCCCAGATTAATTGGTAATATAGCATTTTTAGCTTTTGCCTGCTCCTTAATACCTAATGCATAATAATTGGTGGGTTCGTGCCCTCCGATGATTTCTGGTGGGCCGGGTCTTCCTTTGCTTAAGATGGGTAAATAGGTTTTGTCGGCGTCAGATAAATCATACAAGCCTAGATTAAACTTCCAGAAAAGCATTTTTTGTTGGCCGAATCGCTTAAATAACTCTTTATTATCAGGTGATAAATAAAAACCGCTGCCATCGTGGTCTTTATTCACGATTTTTGCGCCAAACAAAGTTTGTAAAGTTTCGGGCGAGTCAAAAAAACTACGATTTGTAGCTATCAGGCTTGTGCCTTGCTGGTTAAGGTCTTTTAGTAATGCAATGGCTTCCGGTTTTAAATAGCTTATTTCGGGCAGTATAATCAATCTGTATTTTTGAAGTTTCTCTTTTAGATTCGATATCTGTGCGTCTTCAATAATATCGAAAGGAATATGTGCTTCTTTCAACATCAATTGTATCCCTCTGTATTCCTGCATCGGTTCGCCGCTTGGCCATGCACCCGGCGCAATAAGTGCTATTTTAGCTACTGAAGTGTAATTGCCAAAGTACTGTTCATGCTTCTTGTGATGCGAATATATTTTCTTTACTATACCAAAATTGCGCTCATCTTCATAGCCGCGCATATCGCCCATCATGCTTATATCTAGTCCTGAGCCGTTGGCTATGTTTTCATACAAACGAATACCCACTTCTTCGGGCTCAACGGCATTGTATCTCGACTGAAACGAAATTTGCTGAATACTACTATTGCTGATAATATGCTCAGGAAAAGAGTTAGCAGCGTTACTTACATTATCAGATGCACTATATGGCCAGTAGGGTAGGCTATTAGTCTGCGATTCATGACGGATAATATCAACGTGCTTGTCGAGATAAGTACAAATAGCAATCTGATTACTTTTTGATTTTACGAGTTGGTGCAATCGCTCCGACCAGTTTTCTATTGTACTTTTCTTAAAACTGAGGTATTGCTGATACACAGGGTCGGTTTTATCTTCTACAGTAGGTAAGGCTGTGCCATTGCTATAAGCCGCAAAAGCTTTTTTATCATATTCATTCTGGTCTATACCGTGATATTTGCCTTCGTAGGGGTTATTGACCTGATACCCTGGCATATTCAAGAAGATTCCATCAATCGGGAAATTATCGATTACTTCTTCAATAATTTTAAAGGCTTTGTCTTGCACATAAGGCGCATTGATAGATACCACATACATATCTGTATTTATAATGCGCTCGTTTTTGGGCGAAATATAGCACCAGTCAGGGTGCGCTTTAAAGATGCTTTCGTGTACCCGACTGAAATCAAAACGAACAATTACTTTTATATAGTGTTGATGGCATTTCTTTACCACCTCGGCTAGCATATCTTCTTTCATGTAGGGGTTTGTATAATGAAAGTCGAGCTTGGTTTTATAGAATGCCATAATACCACCAGCATTAATAATGAGCGTATTGGCCGAATGGTCGATTAAGTCTTTTACTAATGAGTCTGGGTTGAGTGTAGCCGCTTCATAAGCAGGTAAATTGGTCTGGATTACTCTTAGGTTGTTGCGTTTCCACCAAGGCTTGGCTGTTTGCGAATAAGTGATAGTAGAAAGAAAACAGAGAAATATTAGGCTTAATAGTTTTTTTTTGTTCATAGAAGAGGTTTTTTGATAGATGGCTAAGCAAATATACCACCCTTATTAAAGTGTGCCTAGGTTAAAGCTATAAATTTTGCTTAATGTTTGCCCGCCTCATAGGATTTGCCTATTGGTCAATTTTTGATTAATATTGTATTGATGGTCAGGATTCAATTCAGTCAACCTAAATTATGAAAAAAAACTACTTACAATAGTATTAGTCAGCTTACTTATTAGTTGTAAAGATAAAAAGCTTGAGCCAGAAACCTGGCTTATAGGCAACTGAAAATTAGTGTCTTATTGCCAACTCAGTGGTACTAATAGTTGTACCAATGTAAAGGTGCCAAGCAATAAAGGCGTGTTTCTAACATTCACTAACACTTTTCATGAAAAATATAAGAATACTATTGCTGTTGAATATGTTTTTTTAGGCTGTGGCGGAGGCAATTATGAATTGGAAAACGGTGATGTTCGGATTCGTGCCAGTTGTATGTCTTCTTCAAACGGGCGATTAATTAAAATTCAAACTGTTTCTGAGAAAAAACTGATTTTAATACCCTTTGAGAAAGGAGAATATGTATTTGAGAGAGACTAAAACTAACTACATTTAATATATAATTCATATAGGCTCGTGTAGTCAGGCTTATTGTTTTACTATATTTGCGGTCAAAAAAAAATACAAATTGATTTAGTGTGATATGAAAAAAGCCTTGTTTTTGCTTAATATGTTGCTAGGTGCTGTTGCCAGTCAGGCGCAAACCGCCAAAAAAGCAGTATTTATTATTGTTGATGGTATTCCGAACGATGTAATTGAAAAGGTAAGCACACCTAGCCTTGATTCGATTGCCAAAGTTGGTGGCTATGTGCGTGCGTATGTAGGAGGCGACAAAAAGACGTATTCTCAAACGCCTACTATTTCGGCAGTTGGTTACAATAGCTTGCTGACGGGTACATGGGTAAACAAGCACAATGTATGGGGCAATGATATTAAGGCTCCGAACTACAATTACTGGACAATCTTCCGTTTTTTGAAAGAGCAATATCCTACCAAGAAAACTGCTGTTTTTTCTACCTGGCTCGATAACCGTACGAAATTAGTAGGGGATGACCTACCTCAGACCGGAAATATTATGACTAATTATCACCTGGATGGTTTGGAATTAGATACGGTGAATTATCCGCACGTAGCTGATAGTAAACATATCAATCTGATAGATGAAAAAATATCAACAGAGGCAGCTAATTCAATCAGAAAAGATGCGGCCGACCTGACATGGGTGTATCTGGAATTTACTGACGATATGGGACATAAATATGGTGATAGCCCACAGTTTTATTCAGCCATAGAGCAGATGGATAAGCAAGTAGGGCGTGTTTGGCAGGCGGTACAATATAGAATGAAGAATTTTAAAGAAGACTGGGTAATTTATATTACTACCGACCACGGACGTGATGCCAAAACAGGCAAAAATCACGGCGGACAGTCAGACAGAGAGCGGGCAACTTGGATGGTTACCAATGCAAAAGACCTAAACCCTTATTTCAGAAACTACCAACCGGGTATAGTAGATATTATGCCTTCTATTGCTTCGTTTATGGGTATTTCGTTCCCTCGTGACAGACAATTTGAAATAGATGGTGTGCCGCTGGTTGGTAAAGTTTCGGCGGTACAAGCAAATGCACAATTGAAAGACAAAACCATAGACTTAACATGGAAAGCCATTGATAAAAAAGGGCAGGCCAAAATCTGGTTGAGTACTACCAATTATTTTGAAACAGGTAAAACAGATAATTATGTACTGCTAAAAAAAGTGCCCGTTGCTGCCGAAAAAGTCAGCCTTGATATAAGTGCGTATCAATCGTCTTTCTACAAAATTGTGATTGAAATGCCGCATAATACACTTAATCGTTGGATAGTTTTAGAGAAAAAAGATAAGTAGTAGGTAATCATAAAATCCGCATTTCGATAAGCAAAGCCCATGAGCCTGACTTTATGCGATTGAGCCTCAACCGGAAACACATGGACAGAGGGCAGCCGTTTCAGAGTATGGCTGCCACAATTGTATGATGCCGAAAAAGCAAATTGATTTTTCTGATAGATGATACTTACTAAACTTCAAAATGAAGTTTCATGCCTTCATGAGTTGCTTTGAGGCCTAGTTTTTCATAAAAATTCAAGGCTTCAGGGCGACTTTTGTCGGTAGTTAGCTGTAAGATATGGGCTTTTCGTTCTTTGGCTCTTGCAATAGCCCATTCAAACATTTGCTGTCCAATACCGCTGCCTCTTAAATCTTCTCGTATCCTTACGGCTTCTATCTGTGCTCTGATGCCTCCCTGATAAGTAAGGTATTGAATAAAACTTAGCTGCAAAGTGCCTATTACCTCACCGTCTATTTCTACCACTATTAATTCCTGATTCTGGTCGGCATTGATATTCTCAAAGGCTGCATAGTATTTTTCAGGTAGAGGTTCCTGATAATCTTCTCTCAATTTGCCCAATTTATCGTTGGCTAGCATTTGTACAATAAAGGGTACATCTGCCTTTATAGCTTTTCGGAATATCATTTTTAATTTTATTAGGTTTTATAAATCCACTTAAAGCAATATTTTCAACCCACCTGTAATACCAGTGTTTGAATAGGAATAATGGCTTTTAGGATTTGGATTAGTAAGACTACCAGTTAATGCCATAGATTGAGTGATAGATACTCTATCAAGATACAAGGACAAATCAAATAATACTTTTTGAGAAAGTTTAAATGAAGCTCCTGCATTAATTTGTGCGCCAAACATATTTTCTTTATATTTCAATGTCCCATCAATGTCTTCAGCAATACCATCGAAAACAATCTTTGTTGTCCCTATTCTAGTCCCAATTTTAGGGCTTAGTTGTATAAAAGGTACAATCTTATTTGAAGTTTTCTTGTACAATCTAAAAAAAGGAGACAATGAAGCCAGAATATAAGGTTTATTGATAAGTGCTCTGAAATCTTTGGGCGGCAACTGAAAGGCTATATTTAAGCCTAAAAGCATATTCTCTTTTAAAAAATATCCACCTGTTGGAACACCAAAAATAGGAGATGTTGAAATACGACTGTTTTTCCTTTCAGGTAGTAAAAAATTTTGCGAGTAGTCAACCCCAACAAAATATTTCCCTTTTTCAAATTGGCTATACGCATTGAAGGAAATTAAACATAAAATCAGGTACGCAGTTTTTTTCATTTTTTAGTCAAAGAATTATTTACTTGTTTTTGATACTTATTTTGGCTTCGGCCAATTCAATTTTTTTGTCTATTAATAAATAAGATTGTACTGTGTTTTTATTGAAATCAATTAATTGGCTTACACCTATGCCATCGGCTTCGGCCCATGTAACAAATAGCGTGTTTCCATCAAGTTCTTTCTGATGAAAGCGGTCAGTTTCTTGTCTGCCTTTTTCTTCGCCAAATACACATTCCCAACGTAAAGTGGTATCTGTTAAGCATTTTACCTCGTATCGGGCATCACCATAATCATATACGTAGGTTTGGCCAACTTCAAATTTTGTTGTTTTTATTAAAGGGATTTTTTCGCCTTTACCAACGCACGAAGATAAAAAAGCAGCAGCAAGAATGCAGAGTAAGATTTTATTCATGTTTTTATAGTTTTATTCTCTGAATACGCCAAAATAAAACCATAGGACTATTAATGCCAAATGAATTTATCGACCGAAGAAATAAATTTACTTTTTAGGAATTACGGCTGTTGCCTCTATTTCAATCATCACATCGCTTCTATACAAATTACTTACTTCTACCAATGTGCTTGCGGGTGGGGTTTGGGTATTTATAAACTTATCTCTTACCTCTCTCACCACCTGTATTTTGCTGACATCTTTTATAAAGATAGTTATCTTGGCAAGGTGATTCATATTGCCGCCTGCTTCCTCAATTATGTTTTTGATATTACTGAAAACCTGCGTTGTCTGCTTTTCAAAATCATCTTTCCCTATAAGATTTCCTTGCTTATCGAGTGGAACTTGTCCTGCAATCAATAGCATAGTTGTATTGCCCAAATCTATCTGAGCGGTTTGAGAATAGCCTTTTGGCGTGGCAACCGAGCTGGGGTTAACAAACTTTAAGGTGCTTTGTGCAAAGCTATTCAGGGTAAACAATAGGGTTATAGTAAATAAAAAGAATTTCATTAGTTGTTGATTTTTGATTATTCAAAATTAACAACTAATGAAATTCTTTCAAGCATTAATCAGTACTTTGTTTCTAAATTACATATATGTGTAAATTCCCTGAGAATATTGATGTCTGAATCGCTCAAAGGCTTCTTTTTCAAGACGTTCCTGATGGTCGGGATGAGCAACTTTTATTAGCTCTTTAGCCCTTTCAACCAGATTTTTTCCGTATAAATAAGCAATACCATATTCGGTTACCACATAATGCACATGGGCACGAGTTGTTACAATTCCGGCACCCTCTTTCAAGTGTGTTACAATTTTAGATTCTCCATATTTGGTAGCAGCAGGTAGCGCAATAATGGCTTTACCGCCTTCTGATAAGGCAGCACCTCGGATAAAGTCCATTTGTCCACCAACACCCGAGTACATTTTATAACCAATACTATCGGCACAAACCTGACCCGTAATGTCAATTTCAATGGCGCTATTAATAGCGGTTACTTTCGGATTTTGTCTGATAATAGAAGTATCGTTGACATAATCGACAGGAAGCATACTAATGAGCGGATTATCGTCTACAAAATCATAAAGCTGTTGTGTACCATATAAGAATGTAGAAACAATTTTACCCGGATGCTTTTTCTTGTATCTGCCCGTTACTACACCTTTTTCAACCAAAGGGATTACTCCATCTGAGAACATTTCGGTATGAATCCCTAAATCTTTATGGTTATCGAGCATCGCTAATACAGCATTAGGTATATTGCCAATACCCATTTGCAGGGTGGCTCTGTCTTCTACCAACGATGCCACGTGTGTGCCAATTTTTTGCTCTATTTCGGTAGGAGTTCCCCACGAAACCTGATGTAGAGGTGCATCAAAGGGTACCAGATAATTAATACGGCTTACATGAATCTGGCTGTCGCCTAGTGTGCGGGGCATAAATTTATTTACCTGCGCAATTACCACATTGGCTGATTCGAGCGCAGCTAATGTAGCATCTACCGATGTGCCTAATGAACAATACCCACTTTTATCGGGAGGCGAAACAGTTATTAGTGCCACATTCAGTTGAATAATTTTCTGATGGAAAAGGCGTGGGATTTCGGATAAAAACACCGGAATATAGCTTCCACGGCCTTCTTCAATAGCTTTTCGAACGTTTTTGCCGATAAAAAAAGCATTTGTATGAAAAATACCTTCGTACTCGGGGCGGGTATAAGGTGCGTCGCCTTCGGTATGCAAATGGTACAACTCAACGTTTTTTAGTTCGTTTGAGCGTTTTACTAAACTTTCGAGCAAGTGTAGCGGAGCGGCCGCTACACTGTGCACATATATCTTATCGCCCGATTTAACTACTTTCAGGGCTTCTTCTGCTGTTATTGTTGACATTTTTAGGACTAGATTTTATGAGTGCAAAATTCGGGCATTATAAGCTCGACGAATATGATATTAGTCAGTTATTAATCTGCTTAATGTCTTATTCTTTGTCTACTCATAAAAACCTTATTCCAGTGTTTTGTTTAAAGAATAGCAGATTATTTTATTAAAAAGATATTTTTCGTCGTTAGTTTTCAGGTCTCCGGCTTGTAATTCATATACATAACCTGCCTTCATATCTGCCAATTCAATCGATACCTTTTTACGGTCGGCTGATAGTTTAAGGCTTTTTACCGGAATTTCCTGCAAATCAAATTGTTTAGAGCCGTAAGCCTGATGATACTCGTAATAATAGCGTTTGAATTTATAATTGGCTAAATCTTTGGCGGCATCTTCATTAAGTGGCAAGGTAAATGTTAAATCAAAGCCTGTTTTAGTAAGATTCATCGCCATTATGTCCAGATGTGTTTTACCTTTCCAGGTTATCTTCTGTATACCTCTTGAGCCTGCCCAACCGTGGTCGTTTTGGCCTACCCATAGGCTGCCGTCGGGTGCAAACACTAATCTATTGTTACCAATACGCATTTTAGAACCAAAATTCATCGGAATACACGCACCCTGCAAAGCACCACCTACTTCTTCTAATAATACTCGCATGGCATATTTATGGTCCATGTCGCCTACAAGCATTTGCCCTGTGAATGGCCCAAATTTCCCGTTTGTATTATCCCAGATAGGTTGCGTAGCCGAATTGGCAAAATAGCCATGCGGAAACTGTACCGATTCTTTGGTACGCATACTATCGAGCGTAGCCACTGGCAACTTAATAGGCACTACTCTCGGAAAGTCTTCTTTCCAGATTAAACCCGCCGGATGTCCATAGAATTTGCCTTCTTCTACATGGAAAAGCTTGCTTGTTCCCAACCAATCACCTTGATTGTCGGTTACGAACAATCTGTCTTGTGAGTCGATACCCATTGTATTCGGGGAGCGAAAACCTACGGCATACGGGTGCAGTTTACCATCTTTAGTTAGTTTCATAATCCAACCTCTGTATGGTACACAAGAGTACATACGCCCAGGGCGAGAAAGGGAATCGTACTTTCCTCTTATTTCGTTTCTAATTCCGGCACCATTTGATGCCAGATTAAGGGCGATAAACAGATTGCCTTTCTTATCGGCCACAGGGCCAAAGGCAAACTCATGGTAATTGCCCGACATACCAAAATCATCGGTTACAGTTTCGTAATCATCTGCCACGCCATCGCCATCAGTATCTCTTATTCTTGTTAGTTCTGGGCGTTGCATAATAATGATTTCACGATTATTTACTACCAGAATCCCAAGCGGGTCGTGCATTCCTTCAGCAAACAATTTCCATTGCTTGGTTTTAAGATTATAGGTCATGATTTCGCCTCTGTGAAAACAGGCAATAAATCTTCCATCAGGCATAAAGCCAATAGCACCCGTTTCAGCAATTAATCCTTCTGGAAGTGGTATGTTCTCAACAGTATAATAATCTGCCGCCGAGTCTTTCGGAGCGGAATAATTGGCGTAACTAAAGCCTACAAGCAGCAGGCAATTGAGTAGGGTAATTATATATCGAATATTTTTCATCTTATTTCTTCATGGTTATGGTTACCTTTTGTGTACCTGCCGGAATGCGTAATACACCATCTTTAAACTTTCCTGCTGAGCTTTGGTAGCTTATGCCATCATCAGTTTTGGTAATGAATAAAAGCGGCTTAGTGTTATTTTTAAATGTAAAAGTGCGGCTCAAACCTGCATCATTGGGCAATAATCTAAGTGTTTCACGCACTTCTATGTTGTCTAGCAAGTATCTGAATGTTGGTAGACGATTAGTGAAATGATACCCTTTAAAATGCACTTCAGGTGCTTCTTCAGCATTACCGATTCTGAATGGGAAGCCTGTATTATCTCGCCAGTAAATATCGCCAACTACTTTGGTAAGTTTGCTGCCGTTACCTTTCCATTGCTCGCTGTTATCTACAAAACCACCCGACCATGCATAGCGAAGGTAGCATTTTCCTGCATCAAAGCAGTACGATTCTGTTTCGCTTAGTGCCACGGCAATAGCGGCAGGGCTACAGTCGGGCATAAAGGTGCGGTAATGCAAAGGATATTTCAGCGGATATGGGTGTGGCGATGGTGTTGCCATGTGATGCCCTGCATGCGCACTAGCGCCACTAGTTTTTTGTCTTTGGGTTTCGGGTACATTCAGGTCTTTTTCAAGCGGAGGCATAGGTTTATTAGTAACATACATAGCACCATACATAATGTAGCCATGCCCTGGATACGTACATACATAAGGGTATGTGCCTTCTTTATCTACCACAAAAGTTATGCTTTCCATTCGGCCGGGTTCAAGCACTTTGGTATGGGCAATTACAAGCGGTGAGTTTGGTACATAATCCATTTTTGCGCCATTGCCTGCTAGTTTCAGGGCTTCGTCAACTACTTTTATGCGGGAGTTTGGTTGAGTAACGACCAGATTATGCGCCATGTCGTCGTGATTATCGAGTGTAATCGTAACACGGGTATTGGGGCGGACAGCAAAACGAGGTAAGTCGAACTGCAACCCTCCCAGAACTTTGATAATGATTGTGGTATCTTGCTGAGCAGATGACGGATAGTAAACAAAACTGAGCAACACGATTAAATAAAGCACACGTTGCCTGATAAAAAGAATGTGTTTAAACATGATAAAACGTTAGGGGTGAATAAGTATCCAAAAATAGGGACTAATGATTATTTTTTTTATATTTACCTTTCACAAATTTACTATCCTAACCAAAATTGTATGAAAATTCGCTACCAAGTGCTTTTTGGGTTGTTTCTTCTTTCTATTATTACTTACCTTGACAGAGTCTGTATGAATGTAGTGAGCAAGTATGTAAAAGCAGACTTAGGTTTAAACAACGAATCTTTCGGTTATATTTTGGGAGCTTTTTCGCTTTCTTATGCGCTTTTTGAACTTCCGACCGGAATTCTAGGCGATAAAATCGGCCCTCGGAAGGTGCTGACAAGAGTTGTGCTTTGGTGGTCTGGTTTTACAGCATTAACTGGCACCGCTTTTAATTTTGTGTATTTGCTAATTGTTCGCTTTTTGTTTGGCGCAGGTGAGGCCGGAGCATTCCCCAATGCCTCAATTGTTATATCACGCTGGTTTCCTTCGGTTGAAGTTGGCAGGGCTCAGTCGGTTATCTGGGCTGCGGGTAGGTTAGGAGGGGCTTTAACTCCTTTGCTGGTGATACCTTTGGTACATGCTGCGGGCTGGCGTATGGCATTTTTTATTCTTGGGTTGGTTGGAGCTATCTGGGCAATTGCCTGGTATTTCTGGTTTAGGGATATTCCGGCAGAGAAAGAGGGAATTACTCAAAAAGAAGTAGAAGAAATAGAAAGCGGCAGAAAAAAGTCAGCATCAGACCACCATGTTGATTGGAAAATTGTTATCGGAAACCCTAATGTCTGGGTGCTGATGCTTATGTGTCATTTGTTTTTTTATGCCTCTTATTTCTTTACAAACTGGTCGTCTACCTATTTTCAGGAAGGTAGACACATGACAGAAGAGCAAGCTAAAAACTTTGTTTCATTATCTTATTTTCTAGGAGCAATAGGGTGCATTGTCGGTGGCTTTGCCAGCGATTTATTAACCAAAAAATATGGACTTAAAATTGGCAGAAGAGCGGTAGGAGTACTAGGGCTTGGCAGTTCGAGTATTTGTTTCTTAGCATCGGGTTTAACTACCGATAACGAGCTTGCAGGATACCTATTGGCTTTATGCGTTTTGTTAAAAGATTTTACCTTACCTGTAGCCTTTGCTGTTTGTGTTGATATTGGTAAGCAATACTCAGGAACAGTGGCAGGAGCTATGAATTTTGCCGGACAATTAGGTGGCTTTTTTATCACCATCATCTTTGGAATTATTGTCCAAAACACAAATAACTTCAATTATCCGCTGTTCCTGATAGCAGGCTGCTTGATAGTGGCTTCAATGTTATGGTTTTTTATTGACCCCACTAAAAATCTGGTAGTTGAGAAAAAGGCTTAGAAATCTCCGTATTCTTTTTCAAGAATCGTCTGTATATCGGCAATATCGTTCTTACTTGTTAAGTCAGGTAAAACGTCTGAGATTGGAATTGTGAAAATTCCTTTAGGGTCTTCTTGTGCCCAGAGCCTTACCGTAACAGGTATTTCTTTTTCGTTTCTGGTTGGGTGTAGGGGCGTTTTTTCCAGGAAAGGGATTAACTTAGAAGCCGTAAAGGCAAAGATATTCCAGCTAATACCGATGCGTGGCATGGTGCGAACAATCTCTTCCCATTCGGTATCATTGGGTTTTTCTAATAAATCCAACAAGAAACCCTCTGTGTCTTTTTTTATGATTGCACAATTTCGTACACGCTCTACGGTATAGCCTTCGGTATCCCAGTCGAGCATGGCATTAGAATGGGTATCCTCTAATAATAGTTTAAATGCTTTTGTTGGATATAGATTATCACCATTGCAGGCAATGAATCGGCTGCTTTGCCATGAAGGGAATTGGGCAAGTGCTTGCTCAATGGCATCGCTTGTGCCAAGTGGTTTTTCTCTGTTTTCTGGAATGTGTTGCCTCGCAAATAAGATGGTAAGTCCCCAACTTTTTTTACCGCTCATTAAAGATTCATAATGAGGTTGAGTAACGGTATCTTTAGGGTTTAAGACAAGAATTACTTCTTTGATTCCTGCTTGAGAGGCATTGTATAAAACATAGTCTAAAAAAGGGCGACCATTTTTTCCAAGCCCAATCATGCATTTTGGTAGGGTATTGGCTTGCTCTACAAGTTTAGGGTCAAGAGAAGTGTCAGCATCTAAGGCTTTTTTCATACGGGACGACATCCCGCCGGCTAAAATAAGAAGTTTCATTTAAATTATATTGCTATTCAATTGTTGGCAATATAATTATAATTGTTGTACCATGCCCAACTTCTGACTCAATTGTTATTTTTCCTCTATGAATTTCAATGATTCTTTTGGTAAGCGGAAGGCCGATGCCGTGCCCTGAAATATCATGTGTATTTACTGAGCGATAAAATGGTTTAAAAATATGTTGTAAATCATCTTCCGAAATGCCTGTTCCCTGGTCGCTGAAACGCACCTCAACTTCTTTTCTGCGGGCATGTATCAACACATGGCAAATAGGCTCAAGGCTATATTTACAGGCATTTTCCATGATATTCATAAATGCCATTTTTAGTAAAGCGGCATTTCCCATCACGGTTATATCCTCAGAATCGGGTACTTCACCAAAAGTTACATTTATTTCGTAATGCTGTTTTTTCTGAATCAGTTGCCCTCGTGCCTGCCACAGCAAGTCGTCAATTCTAACCTGTCTTAAATCTACAAGATGTGCATCTGCATTTGCTCTTACAAGTTCTAATAACTCATTCACCAGCTTAATCATATCTTGTACTTCTGACTTTACAGACTCCAAAGCCTGTCGGTATTCTTCGTTTGTACGGGTTTTCATAAGAGCCACTTCTGCCTGCCCCTGCATAATTGTAAGTGGCGTTCGGAGTTCGTGGGTTACATAAGAAACAAAATTTCTTTGTTGTGTGTAGGCAAATTCAAGCCTGTCAAGCAGGTCGTTAAATGTGCGCGCCATCTGGCCTACTTCATCTTGTAATCGGGCTTCGGGTAGACGCTTATTTGAATCATGAGCAGTTATTTGTTCCATCCTATCGGCAATCTGGCCAATGGGTTTTACATCCATTTTTACAAAAAAGCGCATCATTAAAATAATAACCAGAATGGCTATCATTGTACCAACAAGCAATAAATCTCGAAGACGCTCTTGTTTGGCCCTGCCAAAATCATCAATTGCAGCAGCAGAAAGAATAACCTCCTGATGTGTTTCTGGAATATGATAAAGAAAAATTACTTGGTCAAATTCCTGGTCCTGGTCATGAATAGAAATTTCTCTTTTCTTAAGAACTTTTTTTAACAGGGTGGTGTCTAACTGCTCTTCTTCGGATGATGTATAGATTGCCTTGCCATTAATTGAATAGATACCTGTCGATTCGCCTTTCATTCTGAATTCTGGATTTGTCTGAATCCGTTCAAGAATTTCGGGTGTAAGATTGGTACTATCGGCTAATAAGCGTTCTCTTGATATGGCATTCTGCTTTAAAATTTTAAGGAATTCTTTCTGACGGAAATCAGCATAAAAATTATAGATAACAATAGAGAATGCTCCAAATAAAATGGAGACTATCAATGAAGCACGCAGGGGTTGTCGGTCTACAATTTTCATTTAAATTCTTAATCTTCTTTCAAAATATAACCCATTCCTACAACAGTGTGTATGAGCTTGGTATCAAAGTCTTTATCTATTTTTTTACGTAAGAAATTAATATACACATCAATAGTATTAGTGCCGGTATCAAAATGGATGTCCCATACTTTTTCAGCAATATCTACACGCGACACCACACGGCCTCTGTTACGCATTAAATACTCTAATAGAGCAAATTCTCTTGCTGTTAAATCAATGGTTTGTTGTGAGCGGCGAGCTACTTTTTCGTTTAAGTCAAGCTCAAGATCGGCAACTTTAAGAATATTTTGTTGCGGTAGCATATCACTAGACCTACGTTGTAGTGCTCTCAGACGTACAAGCAATTCTCTGAACTCAAAGGGTTTTACCAGGTAATCATCGGCACCTGCGCCAAACCCTATTAATTTGTCGTTAATACTACCCATAGCAGTCAGCATCAGGATCGGGGTGCTCAATTGCTCTTGTCGAAGTTGTTGGGCTAAATCAAAGCCATTTATTTTAGGCAAATTTACATCAAGTACTAGAACATCGTAAGGGTTACTCAAGGCCATATTTTTACCGATTTGCCCGTCGTACGCAATATCTACATTGCATGCATTTTCTTCTAAACCTTTTTTTACAAACTCGGCTAATTTGGGCTCGTCTTCGACTACTAAAACTCTCATATCGTTTGGCATAGTTATAATAGATTTTAAGTTAATCAATAATTCGGATAAAATAAAATCTCAAAAAAATATTTGAAATTGTGGTAACATCAAGGCCACATAAAGAGCTTTGTATTACATTACAAAATTGAATTGTAAAGATGAAGATAACTTTAATACGAAATTAAAAAAGCATTAAAGCTGACTAGCTATTGAGGAGAAATGATTACTTAAAAAAGAGTTTTTTCTGAAAAAATAAAATAGGGTGAAGCAAGCTAGTTTTAAAAAAAACTTAAAATTTAATCTAAAGCAGATTTATTGTTTTTGACGGGCAAAAAAAAAGCTGGGTCAACTTGCCCAGCCTTTGTCCTATTGAATCCACACAACTTTTATGAAAAAACTATATTACGAATTAATAATATCAATACTAGAATTTTGCGCTTTTTTAATTTGCGCTAAGCTAAGAATCACTTACTTGTTCTGCTTATTTGATACAAATTTAGAAGACCCTATTAAAATTGTTATTAATATCAGGTTAAAAAGGGATTAAAATGTAAGAATCGTATAAAAAAAAAGGACTGGAGTAAATGACTCCAGCCTTTCCCGCTACTAAATCCACACAACTTTTATCTTTAATATTTATATTTAAATATAATATTGTCTATTCTTAAGGTATTAAATTAAAATCACTGCTTTGCTTTAATTTTTATTTTGCAATGATTTCAGTCTCAAATATAAAAACGAAATTAATAACTAAACAAGTATTTTTTTAATTATTTATTTTTGATAGAACAAATTTAAAAAAAACTTGGATAAAAAAACAAGAAATTTTATAATTTTCTTATAACTCCTTCGTTTTAAACTGTGCTTGCTGCAATTCTTAATTCAAATGTATTAAAAAATTTATATAGTACAAAATTAATATTTAATTGTAAAGCAACAACATCTTTAAACTAGGCTCAAGATTTGTTTGTTTTTTATATTTTAATACTTTAACGACAGAATCTTTGTTTTATTTTTGAACCGAATTTAATACAAAGTTTGATAGTTTCAATAAAACAGTACTTGTGCTTTTTTAAATTAAAAAAAATGTTTTATCGTAAAATCTTTAAATAATGAGTAATTACTTAGGGCTCTAGCAAGGTCTCGGGTGTTTTTTCTTTAAAAATCCATCGATACACGTCTCTTAATAAAGCCGGTTGGATTTCGGCACCAAAACTATAATAAAAACCATTGTAATTATTCTTTATATTTTTTGACAAAAGCGTATGTCTATAGCCACCTTGTACCGATAGGCCTATCCAACGTGTTACTTTCCATCTAGCATACAAGCCAACCTGAGTAGGTATAAAATAATCTTTTTTTTTCCATACTTGTAGGTCTGTAGATAACTTGTTGTTTAGATTTCTGGTAGAGCCAATTCCCACCTCAAAAGGCATACTTATGCGCCAGTGCGGGGTGTCAATAAAATTGTTCCAATACATCAGATTCATAAAGTATAAATCTGTTTTAGTATAGTAATCAAGGTTGATGAGCTTCGTTGAGCCTTTCTTGAGGGCAAGAAAGCGTAAATTAGGGTTGAAACTCATCCAATAATAGCCTATCGTAACCTGACTTCTTTTTTTTCCGAATACAAGCCCACTATTAACTCCCCATATATTTACGCGCTGTTGATTGATAAAAGATTTACGGGCATCCCAGCTAAGAGCAAAACCAAGCCCTGTTCTTGCATTGGCAAGGGGTTGCAACAATACCGAGTCAGGCAATGTGAGCGTAGTCTGTGCCTTAGCATTTGAAAGAAAACAAAAAGCAAACAACCAGGTAATTTTTATACAATAACAGGAAGTACTTACTTTATTGAAAAAGGGCATACATATATTAAGATAACTAGTATCTACTTATTAACTAGTTACTTATCTTATTGTTTAGATTTTTTCTTGGCGTCCTCCTTCTTCTTCATGTAGGCTTTAAATTGCTCAGGATTAAGTATTTTTTCTAGTTCTTTGTTTTGTTTATCATCTAATGCCGCCATTTTATCTTTAGCATCACTTATTTGCTGTGGTGTCGGGCGGGTTTCTCCAAATTCTTTCTTGATGCGGTCATATAAATCCTTACGCTGATAAGCATAATCTTCGTTCAACGACGACACCAGAATTTCTTGCTCATCGGTAAGTTTGAGCTTTTTAACCATCCATTTGGTTTCTTCTTTCGCAAGTTCATCAGGGTCGAGCGGGCCTTTAGGCTTTGGGTTGTCAAAATCGCTGCCGTATCTGTTCATACCACCATAACCGCCATAGCCACCACGGCCATAGCCAGGGTAATACTGAGCTTGTGTATATAAAACAGAGAGTGACAGAAAAAATACCAGACTAAGGGCAAACTTCAATATCTTTTTTGCATTAAGCATAGGTAAAATGTGTTTTTATTACAAAATTAAAACTTTTTAGTGAATCTCAATCCCGAAATATCCCCTAAATTATGATTTATGCTAGCATCATTTTTCAATAAACCTTCTGAACTAAAATTTATTGTGGTAAGCAATATATTAAAGATTCAACCAATCAGGAAATTAAATAATATCCTTTGGTTAAGCATTTTTTTGTTCAATAAACTCTTTGAATGCTTTCCGGTAAGTATCACTTACGGGTAGAAATGTTTTAGCTGGCGAGCCAGTCTGGTAATTGATAGGAATAATCTGCACCTTCTCTTTATCTATTGCTTCTATGGCTTCAAATGAAACAATGTAAGAATTATGTATTCTAATAAACTGGTTAGCTGGCAGTTGGCTTTCAAAAGATTTAAGGGTTTGTAGTGGAACAATTCTTTTTTCTTTTGTATAAATAATAATATAGTCTTTCAGCCCCTCTATATATACAATATCTTCTAATTTAACTTTAACTAATTTGGTCCGGTCTTTTACAAATATAAAAGGCTTTACAGTGCTTGTTTCCTGCACGGTTGGCTGTTTGCTCGCCTGCAAACGATTTTTGGCTTTTTCGATTGCCTGTAAGAAACGTTCGAACGTTATAGGTTTAAGAAGGTAGTCCATCACATCAAGTTCATAACCTTCCAGGGCGTATTCAGGATAAGCCGTAGTAAGAATAATTAAAGGTTTGGTAGTTAATATTTTTAACAAACTTATACCTGTCAGCTCAGGCATTTGAATGTCAGAAATAAGTACGTCTACGGCATTGGCATTTAAGAACTCTAAGGCTTCTAAAGGGCTAGAGAAAGATTTTACTAATTCAAGACTAGGTATTTTTTGTATATATTGCTCTAATAAATTACGGGCCAGGGGTTCGTCTTCCACAATTATGCATCTGGTATTCATTACAAATCTATCTTTAATTGAATTCTGTATTTATTGTCTTTGCTTTCAACACTTAATTTATAAGCCCCCGGATAACTCAACTCGAGGCGTCTTTTAAGATTTTGTAAACCAATACCCGAATTTTCGCCAACAAAGTTGTTTAGCTTAGAAATTGAACTGTTTTCAACCATGTATGTACAGGTTTTACCATTGACTTGTAAAAAAACCTTTACCCACGAGTTTGGGTCATTACCATTTACGCCATGTTTAAAGGCGTTTTCCAGAAAAGTTATCAAAACCAAAGGTACTATCATGACTTGGTTTATTTCGCCTTTTATCTCAAAATCTATCGGAATCTGATGATTCAATCGGAGTTTTTCAAGACTTATATAATTTTCTATGTATTCAATCTCTTTACTTAATGGTATTTTTGCGTGGTTGGATTCGTAGAGCATATAACGCATCATTTTTGACAGCTTAGCAATTACCTCTGTAGTATTTGGTGAGTTACTGAAAGCCAGAGAGTATAAATTGTTGAGCGTGTTAAAAAGAAAATGAGGGTTGATCTGAGCCTTTAAAAAACGCAGCTCAGCAGTAAGTTTCTCGTTTTCAACTTCTTTTTTTTTCGCTTCAAGTTCACGCCAGTCATCCAGAAATTTCAGCATTCCTACAAAAATTGCAATGAATATAGCGCTAATAAAACTTTTAATAAAAAATTTAGAGCTGTAAACCACTTCTATTCGGCGAATATCTCCACTATCAATATATATCTGCCTTTTTACATAAATCAGAAAGACATGAAGCAAAAAAAAGGGGATAATAAACTCTAGCAGATAGCGTGTAATATTTCTGTGGTTTAAGAAACGAGGCAGAAAATAAAAATAATTCATGTAACTGGCGGCAGCGATTATCGAAACATGAGCCAAAGCATCAGCCAATAGCCTAATATAACTGCTTTGGTCGTCGTCTTGAAAACTTATCTGATAAAAGAAAAACGAAAAATAAGCACACCAGAATGCCAGATGGACAACTAGTATTAGATTACGCTGAACAAAAGATTGAATAGCCATACAAGATTTACAGAAAAATGATAGCTAAATAAAGGTTTATTGCTAAATAAACAAATTATATGATTAATCTAAGGTAAGACTTTTATACTGTTTAAGGTGTTTTAACGACTTGTTGTCGAAAAAAATCGACTGTTTTATAATAAATATCCTTACTTGTCGAGAAAATATGCCAAATGGTATAATAGATGTTTGAACATATATGTTTTGTTAGTTGTTTTGGGTAAAGTTTAGGTTGAAGTACAATTAAATATTGATTAAAAGAAATTTGAGATGAAACCTAAACTGATTGACTTTCGTCTATAAACAAAAATGGCTCATAAGTTGAGTCTGGTATTGTAGACAGAAATAAAAAAAAGACATAAGATATCTATACTCTTTATTAAAAAGAGATAACAAAAGATTTTAAATATAAAATTAGGTTAATAAAAAGGCTTGTTGCTTTGCGACAAGCTTCTTTTTTGTATTTTTGGGTCAAAATGCTGGTTCTGAAAAATAAAACCTCCCTTTAAAACTGCTGAAACTAACAAAAGCCTCAAACATATCCTCTAGTACAAGTATAATAAGTTCAAAAATTTAAAGCATACGTTTATGAATCAAGAAATTATTAATTTGTTTGACGAGTTCACCCATAAGCCACTAAGCCGTGATGAGTTTATGAAACGTCTGGCAAAATTAACAGGTGGTACGGCAGCAGCTCTTGCGGTGTTGCCACTTTTAGAAGTTAACTACGCACATGCTGCAACCGTGAACGAGGATGACGACGATTTAACAATAGAAAGTGTTACTTATCAGGGTGATAATACTACTATGAGAGGATACCTGACAAAGCCTAAAGATACAAGTAAAAAACTGGGCTCGGTAATTGTTATTCATGAAAACAGAGGCTTAAACCCACATATTAAAGACGTAGCACGACGTGTAGCCAAAGCTGGCTATTTAGCCCTGGCGATTGATGCGCTCTCGCCGTTTGGTGGAACGCCTGCCAATGAAGATGACGCAAGGGGTTTATTTGCAAAACTAGACTCGCAAACAAACATCAATAATTTTCTGAAAGGCTTAGATTATGTACGTGCAAGACCCGAAAGCAATGGCAAAACAGGCTGTGTAGGTTTTTGCTGGGGTGGGGCACTTGCCAATCAATTGGCTGTAAACTCGCCGGAATTGAATGCCGCTGTTGCTTATTATGGCCGTCAGGCTGATGCCGTTGATGTGCCTAAAATAAAAGCAGCATTGCAATTGCACTATGGCGGACTAGATGAAAGAGTTAATGCTGGAATACCCGTCTACGAAGAAGCCTTGAAAGCAGCCGGAACCAAATACGAATTGTATGTATATGAAGGAGCAAACCATGCTTTTAATAATGATACTGCACCTACACGCTATAGCCCCGAAGCCGCAAAACTGGCTTGGGAACGTACGCTAAGGTTATTTAAAGAGACTTTATCTTAACAGAAATATCAGAGAACTTTTAAGGAAGATTCTCTAATCAATAATTCAGGGGGAAGTATAATTTTTTCATATTTTGCTTCTCCCTCTTTTTCTACATTCTGCGAATTCAAGAAAAGCTGGGCAGCTTCTCGGCCTATTTCAAAACTTGGTTGCGAAATGGTGGTAAGTGAAGGCGTGATATAAGCCGATGAGGGGTCATTATCGAAACCAACCACTGCAATATCGCCGGGAATACTTAATCCTTCTGAACGTATTACTGAAATTGCGCCGATTGCTGCTCGGTCGTTTACTGCAAAAATACCATCTGGCCGGTTCGGATTATCTAACAGCGTTTTGGTAGGAAAAATAGCTCGGTCAGACAGAAAGCCTGCTGTCTGAATCAAATCTTCGTCAATAGCAATGTTATGGTTTTTGAGGGCATCAAGGTAGCCTTCAAGGCGTTTTTCGGATACTGAAGTGCCGCTTGGGCCTTTCAGATGAGCAATTCTTTTGCAGCCCATCTTAATCAGGTGCTCAACGGCAATGTAAGCCCCTTGATAATCATCGATTATAACACGGCTAGATTTGAAACCTTCGTAATCTCGGTCAATAAATATGAGACTTTTATTGGCATTAATAATTCTATCAAAATGTCCATAAAAGCCCAGATTATAAGTCTCTTGGCTTACTGAAAGAAAGATTGCATCAACACGGCTAGCCAGCAATTGCTCAACATTCTGTACTTCAATTTCGTGGCTTTCCTGCGAGATAAATATACTGATGGTATAGCCAAGCGGTTGTAAAACCGACTGTAAACCTTCAATAACCGAGGCTTCGAGGTTGCTATATTTGAGCGAAGGAACAATAACACCTAAAGAATAGGTCTTTTTGTTTAATAAACTCAGCGAAACCTGATTTCGCTGATAGTTCATTTTTTTCGCATATTCCTGAATGGTTTTACGGGTATCTATATTGATAGCATCGTGGTCATTCAATGCCCTCGACACGGTCGAGGGCGAACATTTGAATTTACGGGCAATGTCTTTAATGGTAATTTGAGACTGTCCACTCATATACCGAGGTTCTTTTTTATATAATTTCTTGCTATTAAAGCATATTCTAAAGGATTAGCCTTTGCGGGGTCTTGTTCGGCTTCAACTATGGCCCAACCTTTATAGTTACTTTCCTGCAATATAGCGAATATTGCCGGAAAATTAATACAACCTTCAATATCTCCCGGAACTGTGAAAGTGCCATTCTTAACGGCTGTCAAGAAACTCCACTTTTCGTCGTGTACTCGTTGTAAAACTTTAGGCCGAATATCTTTCAGATGCACATGACCTACACGGCTCACATATTTTTTGAGTGCAGCCACAGGGTCTTCACCTGCGAAATAGAAATGGCCGCAATCATAATTTAAAAATACGTAGTCTGGGTTGGTGTTTTCCAAAAACTTGTCAGTTTCTTCTATGGTCTGGATAATAGTGCCCATGTGATGATGAAAAGATAATTTAAAGCCTCTGTCAGAAGCTATTTTGCCTAACTCATTCATGTTTTCGCCGTACTTTTTCCAGTCAGCGGCCGAATGTAACATGCCTTTGCCTTCAAAAACCGGAACATCTTTCCCCTGGCAGCTATTGCCTGTTTCGCCACCGCCAACAATTGTACAGCCCATTGCGCCCAGAAAGTCAAGCAATTTATTGAATTCTACTATATTTTCTTGCAATGATTTAGTTGTGAGCTCGTAGCTAAACCATTGATTGGCTATTTGCAAATTTCTAAGATTCAATGCTTTTTTTAATACTTCAGTATCACGGGGGTATTTATTCCCAACCTCACAGCCCTCAAAGCCTGCAAGAGCCATTTCGCTGATACATTGTTCGAAAGTATTTTCGGCTCCTAATTCAGGCAAATCATCGTTTGTCCAGTTGATAGGTGCTACACCTAATTTAATGTTCTTAGCACTCATGTTAATAATACGTTAGTACGTTATATGTCTACGTTGAATGGTTGAATAAATATTTTATAAGTAAATTTTCTGTGTCTTCTTGTTTTCTTTGTAAGTCTCAAAGGCTTTTTGTACACCCTCTGACTCCGAAACTTCAGCAATTGGAACCTCCCACCAAGCATTATAGCCTTTTACGGTACGATACAAGCTGGTTTCGATGTAAATTACTGTAACTCTATCTTGTTTCTTTGATTCTGCAAGGGCATTTTCTAGCGAGGCTTTATCAGTAGCTTTAATAACTACAGCACCCAGACTTTCGGCATTTTTGGCCAAATCAACAGGTAAAAAATCGCCTGATAGTTGACCTGAATTTTCATCACGGTAAACATATCTTGTACCAAAGCGTTGGCTGCCAATACTTTCAGAAAGCCCACCAATGCTGGCAAACCCATTGTTGTTAAGCAATAGAATCGTGAAACGATAGCCCTCTTGTATAGCTGTTACAATTTCATGATTGTTCATCAGATAACCACCATCGCCACAAATTACATATATTTCACGCGAGGTATCGGCCATTTTTGCGCCTAAACCTGCTGCAATTTCGTAACCCATAGTTGAGAACCCATACTCTAAATGGAAGTTTTTAGGGTCGGTTGCACGCCATAGTTTATGTAAATCGCCAGGAGCAGAGCCTGATGCATTAATCATTACGTCTCGGTCGTCCATGAAACTATTCAATGTGCCAATTACAACTGCTTGATCAATTGGAGGTACTGTGCCATTGCCATCGGCATATATCTGGGTAACTTCTTTATCCCAATCTTCATTCATCTGTTTAATGCGAGCTCTGTAATCAGCCGATACTTCAAAATCACCTAATAGCTCACCTAATTCTTCTAAAGTTGCTTTAGCGTCGCCAACCAAAGGAAGAGCAGCGTGCTTAAAGGCATCAAAATCAGAAATGTTTATATTGATGAATCTAACAGCCGGATTTTGAAAAATGGATTTAGAAGCGGTAGTAAAATCACTGTAACGAGTTCCGATACCAATTACTACATCGGCTTCGTTGGCAATTTCAATAGCATATTTTGTACCAGTAGCGCCCAGACCACCTAATGCATAGGGTGCATCGTAGCGCACAGCGCCTTTGCCCGCAAATGTTTCACCTACCGGAATACCCGTTTTGCTTGCAAACTGGTGTAGCACTTCGTTGGCATCGCTATAAGTAGCGCCACCACCAGCTACAATTACAGGAGATTTAGCTCCACGGATTAATTCAGCGGCTTTTTTCAAAGCATTTACATCAGGACGTGGGCGAGCTATGTTCCAGACTCTTTTCCTGAATAGTTCTTCGGGATAATCGTAGGCGTGTGTCTGAATATCCTGCGGCATTGAGAGTGTAACAGCACCCATTTCAGCCTGCGAAGTAAGTACACGCATCACTTCTGGCAAAGAGTAAATCAATTGCTCAGGGCGGCTGATTCTATCCCAGTATTTTGATACAGGTTTGAAACAGTCATTTACCGATATATCTTGCGTAGCACTACTTTCTAACTGTTGCAAAACAGGGTTTGGCTCACGTGTGGCAAAAATATCGCCAGGTAAAAGCAAAACGGGCAAGCGGTTGATAGTAGCTAAAGCCGCACCTGTAAGCATATTGGTTGCGCCGGGGCCGATAGACGAGGTACAAACCATTGCACCCAAGCGGTTTTTTACTTTAGCATAAGCAACGGCTGTATGCACCATCGATTGCTCGTTGCGGCACTGGTAATACCTGAAATCAGGATTTTGTTGTAATGCCTGGCCCAAGCCAGCCACATTGCCATGCCCGAAAATACCGAAACAACCACCAAAATACGGTTGCTCAATTCCATCTCTTTCGATGAACTGGTTTTTTAGAAATTTTATAGTTGCCTGTGCAACAGTTAGCTTAATAGTCGTAGCCATGATAATCGTGAATTAGTGAATGAACAGATTAAGGTTGAGTTTGCCATTAAGGCAGTTGTACTTAGCTAATTCCGAAATCTATTCCTTTGCCTGTTGTACCAAAATCGTCAAATTTATTGAGCATGAATTTTACGTATTCTTCCATTAATACCTTGCCCGGTGTAGTAGGAGCAAATTGCTCTGGCGTATCTCTGAAAAACTCACGAACTACTCTTGTCCATAGCAATCGGGTATCTGTTGCGATGTTAATCTTGCACACACCTAGGCTGATAGCTTTCTGGATTTCGGCCATTGCTACCCCTTGGGCATCGTCTTTCAGGGCACCACCGGCATTATTAATACGGCGGATTTCTTCAGGATTCACAGATGAGCCTCCGTGTAATACCAATGGGAACTCTGGCAAACGCTCCTGTATTTCTTCAAGAATATGAAACTGAATGCCTTGTTTACCCTTGAATTTATAAGCCCCATGACTGGTGCCAACGGCAATAGCCAAGCAGTCACAATCGGTAGCTTTTACAAAACGCTCAACATCTTTTGGATTGGTATAAGAAGATTTGCCTGATTCAACCACTATATCGTCTTCAATACCCGCTAACACACCTAGTTCAGCCTCTACGCTTATGTTTTTTGCATGAGCCCTTTCAACTACTGCTTTGGTTCGAGCCACGTTTGTATCAAAATCATCGTGCGAAGCATCTATCATAACTGATGAATAACTTCCGCTATCAATGGCATCATAAATATGTTCTTCAACGCCGTGGTCTACATGCACGGCATATACTACTTTCGGATAAATTTTTGCTGCGGCCTCTATCATGGCAATCAGCATTTTAGGGTGTGCGTAATCACGGGCGAAAGGAGTGGTTTGCACAATAAAAGGGGCATTAGCTTTCTCGGCTGCTGCAAAAAGCCCGTGTACCTCTTCCATATAAAATACGTTTACGGCAGGAATACCATACTTGCCATAACACTTCTTGAATATCTCTTTGGTTGTAAGTAACATTATACTAATATTTTGTAATTAAAAAATTGTGTTGCGGCCCGTAGGTTCGCAGTACTTATAAAAGACAATACCAGGTAAGATATTATCACCAGAATGCTGTATATAAAGCTACTAAAATACCACAGATAATTGTGCTGTAAATGATGAATCCTGTGGTGAAATTAGGTTTCGGCACGCCAATGTCCATTCCTTTAGAATTATCTTTGTTTTTAGAGGTCATGCTTATGGCTATCATAAGCGCCACTAAAATTACGAAGATAATACCCATACGGTCTAAGAACGGAATCTCTGAATACCAGATTTTAGACGCTAAAGACAAGGGTATGGTAAGCAAGGCGGCCACCAATGCGGCACTGCCTGTGGTTCTTTTCCAGAATAGCCCCAGAAAGAAAATGGCAAATACACCTGGAGTAATAAAACTTGAATACTCTTGCACAAACTGATAGGCTTGGTCAAGCACACGTAGTTGCGGAGCAATCAATGCGGCAATACCCATCGCTATCCATACCGCAATACGGCCTACTCTTACCAAATGCTTATCAGATGCATCGGGTTTTATGTAAATCTTGTAAATATCGAGCGAGAAAATTGTTGAAATACTATTGGCTTTTCCGGCTAATGAGGCTACAATAGCAGCCGTAAGCGCGGCAAAAGCAATTCCTTTTAAACCTGATGGTAATAAATTTAGCAGAACAGGATAAGCGTGGTCGGGTTTAACTACTCCGGTAGAATCAAGCATTTCTTTCTGAAATACACCATTTTGGTACAAAACAAAAGCTGCAATACCCGGAATAACTACAATTAGTGGAATTAATAATTTTAAAAAAGCTGCAAATACGATACCCTGACGGGCAGTTTTTAAATCAGCTCCAAGTGTACGTTGTACAATGTACTGGTTACAACCCCAATAATTCAGATTGTTAATCCACATGGCACCAATGATTACTGTCAAGCCCGGTAGGTCTTTGTAATAAGGACTTGATTTTGGCAAAATCATGTGGAAATGTGAATCGGTTTGTTCTTTTAATGTGCCAAAAGCGCTTAAAATATTTGGCTTGTCGAAATGTTTGGCTACCATATCCATAGCCAGATATGTGGTAATGAGCCCACCTAATATTAACACAACAACCTGTATAACGTCTGTATAACCGATTACTTTCATGCCACCGATAGTAATAACGATAGCAAAAACAGCCAAACCTATAATTGACATATTGAAGTCGACTCCGGCAGTTACCTCTAATGCCAGTGCACCTAAATACAGAATAGAAGTAAGGTTTACGAATACATAGAGTAAAAGCCAGAAAATAGCCATTGTTGTAGCAACAACAGGGTTATAGCGTTGTCGCAGAAACTGCGGCATTGTATAAATCTTATTTCTGAGGTAAACGGGCAAGAAAAATACTGCAACTACCAATAGCGTAGCAGCCGACATCCATTCGTAAGAAGAAATGGCAAGACCAATGGCAAAGCCAGAACCCGACATACCAATGAAGTGTTCTGCCGAAATATTAGAGGCGATTAATGATGCCCCAATTGCCCAGAAAGTAAGCGAACCCTCTGCCAAAAAGTAGCCATTTGCTGTGTTGTTATCAACGCTTTTTTTACGAAAAACCCAATAGCCATAAGCTATTATGATAACAAAGTAAAGAAAAAACACTACATAGTCGAGCGTATGTAAACCGGGTGTTTCCATTCGAATAATTGTCAGGTTATAGGGTTGAATTGGTGTTTAAGGGGTACTCTTATACATCTATGCCATAAGGGCATTGAGTATTTCTTCCACTCTTATAGGTTTTTCTTCCTGACAAGATTGTTTAGCGGCAATCGCTATGGCTGTAGCCATCAGCCCGTCGTGTGCATCTACCGGTACTTTTTCGCCAGATAGCACGCTCGATACAAAAACATTTATTTCGTTTACATAAGACTCTGCGTATCTTTCCAAGAAGAAATTAAGAGGTAATGACAGATGTCCACCTTTTTCGTTATAATATTCGTGGGTATCCGGCGTATTGTTTTTTGTTTGGGTCATACCGCCTGAGCCGAATACTTCAATGCGTTGGTCATAACCATATACTGCTTTGCGACTGTTGTCTATTACACCGATTGCGCCATTGGCAAAAGTTAGCGTAGTAATAGCGGTATCTATGTCGCCCTCATCGCCAATGCGTGAATCAACCAATACTTTGCCTTTGGCATATACTTCTACTACTTCGCTGTTCATTACATAGCGAGCCATGTCAAAATCATGAATAGCCATATCAAGGAATAGACCACCCGATGATTTCACGTATTCAATTTGCGGAGGGTTAGGGTCACGGCTCGTAATTTTAAGAATATGTGGGTCGCCTACAAGCCCAGCATGCACCATATCTTTTACTTTCAGGAAGTTGGCATCGAAACGGCGGTTAAAACCTAGCATCAATTGTACATTGGCTAATTCAACGGCTTCTTTGGCTGCAAGAATCTGCTCAATGCTTAAATCAAGTGGTTTTTCGCAGAAAATATGTTTGCCATGCTGTGCCGCCAAAATAGTATAAGGCACGTGCGATGGGGTAGGAGTACAGATAATTACAGCATCAACTTCAGGATTTGTAAGCACAGATTCAGGGCTGGTAGAAACATTTTCTACGCCATGTCTTCTAGCAAAGTCCAATAGATTTTCTGATATATCAGCCGCAGCAACCACTTCTGCATTTTTTATGCGGGTAGCTATATTGGCAAGGTGAATCTGACCGATACGACCAAGCCCAACAATGCCGATTTTTAAAGTATTTTCCATTAATATTTAGAAAGGTAAGTGTACGATTGATTAGATATTTTTAAGTGGATTGTTGAACCCGATTTTTTAATAGGGATTTGTCAGAATTTGCGTGTCCATTCTTTTAACCAGCGTTCAATAACAACTTTGGTTTGGGTAAAGAACTCAACTGAGTGCATACCTTGGCCATGTAAGTCGCCGAAGAAACTATCTTTCCAGCCCGAGAACGGGAACTGAGCCATTGGTGCAGCAACGCCGATGTTGATACCGATATTTCCGGCATCTGCGTCGTGTCTGAACTTACGAGCACTTGCACCGCTACTTGTGAAAATACAAGCGGCATTGCCATAAGGGCCGTTATTGATAAAGTTTATGGCTTCGTCAACATCTTTTAAGTGAATAAGCGACATCACAGGGCCGAATATCTCGGTTTGAGTTACTAAACTATCTAATGGGGTATCCTCTATAATCGTTGGTAAAATAAAGTTACCGCTTTCGTAACCTGATACCTTAGCATTACTACCATCAACCAAAAGTTTCCCTCCATCTTTTACACTTTGTTGAATCAACTGTTCAACTCTGTTTTTACTTTCTGGCGTAATCACAGGCCCCATTAAACTTGCTTCGTCTAGCCCAAATCCTGTTGTGCGGTTTTTTGCTGCTTCTACAAGGCTTTCAGTAATTTGCTTATGCTCGCCAACTGTAATAATAGTTGAGGCTGCCAAACAGCGTTGTCCGGCGCAACCATAAACACTATCAGTAATAATCTGGCTGGTCATTTCAATATCGGCATCAGGTAAAACTAATACCGGATTTTTAGCACCGCCTTGCGCCTGTACTCTTTTGCCATAAAGCGCACCTTGCGAATATACATAGCGAGCAATATTGCTTGACCCTACAAAGCTGATAGCTCTGATAGCTGGGTGTTGCAAAATACCATCAACAACCTCTTTAGTACCATTCACGAGATTAACAACGCCAGCTGGTAAATCCAGTTGCTCCATCAATTGAACAACCTTTGTCATGGTTAAAGGTACCTTTTCTGATGGCTTAATGATATATGTATTTCCACAAGCAAGGGCATAAGGCAAGAACCAGAACGGAATCATACCTGGGAAATTGAAGGGCGCAATACAAGCACAAACGCCCACAGGTTGGCGAATCATAAACTCATCAACACCTCTGGCAATGTCTTCTGAGAAAGTCCCCTGCATCATGGTTGGAATACCGCAGGCGTTTTCTACGTTTTCAATGGCACGCTGCATTTCGGCTTTTGCTTCGCCAAAGGTTTTACCACTTTCTAAAACAATAGTTCTCGAAATATCATCAATGTTATCTTCTAACAGGGTTTTAAGCTTGAAAAGATATTGTACTCTGCGGTGCGCCGGCACGTTTCTCCATTCAGGAAATGCTTTGGCTGCTGCTTCTGCTGCTTTTTGTACATCTTGTACCGAGCCTTGTGGTACTTTTGCTATCACTTCCTGGCTAGCAGGATTTTTCACGTCTAAGGTCTCATCTGAGTAGCTGTTTACCCATTGTCCGTTTATGTAATTACTTAACTTTGCCATGTATTTTAATATTTTTTCTGAATTATTATAAACCTCCTTTGCTGTTGGCAAAGGCTATTGCTTCGTCGAGTGTAGCCATAAAATTGGCACAACCGTGTTTGGTTACCATAATAGCACCTGTGGCATTACCCATTCTTACTGCTTTGTATAAATCCCAGCCTTGCAGGTAGCCATACATAAAGCCTGCGGCAAATGAGTCGCCAGCACCTAAAACGTTGATTACTTCTACTGGAAAACCGGGTACTTTTATTTCTTCTTCTCCTTGGCGGAATATTGAAGCGCCTTCTGCTCCACGCTTTACTATCAAGGTTTTTACACCCTTGCGCAAAATTTCCTGAATGGCATTGTCAATATTTCCTCTTATTTCGGGAGCGGAGATTTGCTGATGTTTGATTTCTAATTGTTTAGGGTCGGTCATGAAGGCTGCCAGAATTTCTTCTTCTGTACCCAACACAAAATCCATGTAGGGCATAGCGGCTCGTATGGTTACGCCAAAAGCCAAAGGGTCAAACCATTGGTCAGCACGGAAATCAATGTCTAGTGCTGTAACAGCGCCATGTTTTTTAGCCTCTTCTATGGCATAAAACATAGCCGTGCGGCTCGGGTCTTTGCTAAAAGCAGTTCCCGAAAACATTACTGAGCGATAGTTTGAGATATTAACCTGTCTGATATGCTCAAGATTAATGTTAATATCTGAGCAATTATCACGGTAATAAACCAGCGGAAATCTATCTGGCGGCTCGATACCAAGAATAACGGCCGAACTACGAGTGCCATCAACCGTTGGAATAGAAGCAGTGTTTATGCCTTCTTTATTTAAGAAATTAAGAATGAACTTGCCAACCTGGTCGTTGCCTACGGCTGTCAAGAATCCGGTCTCAAGCCCCAATCGTTTACAGCCTACGGCGATATTCAGTGGCGAACCGCCCACAAAAGCACCAAAAGAGGTAATATCAACAAAGGGAGAGCCTATATCATTAGAATATAAATCAATCGACGACCGCCCTATGGTCAGAATATCATATTTACTGTTATTTTCTTGCATGTCAGGTTATTTATACGTTCATGTCGGCAGTTACCAATGGTAATCTAGGGTCTTGGGTTTTCCATGTACCATAAATCCATTCGTGGTCAGGGTCGTTTGTAGCTGTTAGAACCTGGTCGCTTCCGGCTAAAAAGTTGAGATAATAGGCGTGATAGCCATGACAGGCCGCTACCGGATGGTAGCCTTTAGGCACCAATACGGCTTCGTTGTTTCTGGCACGAATAATTTCGTCAAGACTTCTGTCATAAGTATAAACCTGCTGAATGGCATAGGCTTGTGGAGACTGGAATTTATAGAAATAAATTTCTTCTAATTCGGCTTCAATCAGTTTTCCGTCGGCGTCAACTATGCGTTCGTCATGCTTATGTGCCGGAAAAGAACTCCAGTTGCCTGAAGGAGTATATACTTCAACACAAACAATTTTATGACAAGGGAAACCCGGTTGAATCAGGCTGTTTATCTGGCGGTTGGCGTTATCGCCGCCTCTTAGCTCAATGGCGGCTTCTTGGGGTTGTTTTAAATAGGGCGCAAAATCCTGGTCGGTTTTAACCCACGAGTAAGCAATATCTAGTGTTTCGCTGGTAGCTGTAAGTGTGAATTTAGTGTAGCGAGGCAAGTAAAGTGTATGTGCTATACCACTGAAAACATCTTTGCGCCCATTTGTTACTTCCCAGTTACCTTTATCTGACTCAACCTTGAAATTTCCGGCTAAAATCACTATTGCCATTTCATGTTCGGTGGTATCATGTTGCCATGTTTCATTTTTTTGCATGAGCCTTGCACCAAAATTGAGGTGTGTCCAACCAACTTCTTGGGCAGTAAAATTTTGATAGACAGGGTTTTGTTGTGGTTTAACCAAAAGATTCGGATCTTTCATAGTATAAAGAAGTACGGCTAAAAAAGCAGATTAAGGTTATAATATCTTAACTTGTCTATACAAGTTGCGGTAAAATTAGCTATTGTGTCTTATACAGACAAACAAACTTTGCTCAAATAATAATTGTCTTGCCGACAAATAACAAATGCAATAGTATTATATAAAGACTAAATATAAAAATATTTATTTTCGCAAACGTTTCAAATTGTTGTGCAAACGTTTTAAATTGTTTCTGGTTTTAGAAAGAACAATAGCTGAGCAGAGAGCAAGTAATTTTTGTAGTTTTCAGAAAGGTTTTCAGCACAAAAAATAAATCGGCTTAATAGCAAAGAATGCCGAGTAATTTTAGGAATATGTCGACTCTCCTCAAGAGGTTTTTCATGATTTGCAATATTTGTTGAACTTAAGTAAGTTAATGTTTTGTTAAAACCAGAAAAAATACTTGTAGATAAATTATATGTATCTACATTTGTTCCTTTAAATCAATTCACTATTATTAATTAAAATCATTAAGACCAATGAAAAAAGCAGTTGTTTTGGTACTAAGCCTATTGGCATCAGTTAGTTCGTTTGCTCAAAAGTGGACAACCGACAAAGCGCACACTAAAGTAAACTTTACGGTAACTCACCTTATGATTTCGGAAGTAGATGGTACATTCAGAAACTTTGATGCAACGCTTACTTCTTCGAAAGAAGATTTTTCTGATGCAGTTTTTGAGTTTACAATCGATGCAAAAAGTGTGAATACCAATCAAGAAAACAGAGACGCACACTTACAGAAAGCAGACATGTTTGATACTGAAAAATACCCTACAATTACTTTTAAAAGTACTTCAATTAAAAGTGTTGGCCCTAAGAAATTTCAATTGGGTGGTGATTTGACAATAAAAGGTGTAACTAAACCTATTACAGTTGACCTTACGCTTATTGGTACTACTACCAACCGTCAAGGTAAAAAAGTTGCTGGTTTCAAAGCTACTGGTACTATCAACCGTACAGCTTTTGGTGTAGGTGCTATGCCTGCAGCAGTAGTAAGCGAAGAAGTAGAATTGAGAGCTAGTGGTGAATTTGTAGCTAACTAATGTAGAATATAATAAAAGAGAGACTTACTGTATATCAGCAAGTCTCTTTTTTGTTATATTTACTTTACAAATAAACATCTATTACAATGAAAAAAACATCTTTACTGTTAAGCCTTCTGGCCTTATTGGTTTTTAGTTTTACAAGTGCCAGTGCACTTGACAAAGAGCAAATGATAAAAGAGTGGGAGAGAGCTAAAGCTTATACCCAGGTTTACCTTGAAACCATGCCGGAAGATGGCTACGATTTCAAGCCATCGGCTGATATTCGTTCGTTTGCACAACAATTATTACACCTTGCCGATGCCAATTATAGTTTTGGCTCTTTAGCTAGTGGCATGAAGAGCCCTTTTGAAAGAGGTGCTATGGAAAAAGCTGAAGATAAATCGAAAGCAGCTACTACTAAAATGGTATTAGACAGCTACGACTTTGTGATTAATGCCTTGAAAGGCATGACCGATGCACAAATGAAAGAAATGGTAAAATTTGGTAACAGAGGCGAAATGAGCAAAGAATTGGTATTTGCAAAGGCATTTGAGCACCAGACTCATCACCGTGGCCAAACCACAATCTATATCCGTATGAAAGGCATTAAGCCACCAAATGAAATGTTATTCTAAGCAAAATATAACCCGTTTGAAGATTTCTTCAAACGGGTTTTTATTTAAAAAATATAGTAAATAATTCTTGAAAAAGTCGAACAAAAGTATTCGCTGTGGCGTTATCTTATTAGAAAAATCCAAAAATGCTTCGGCTACACACTCATATGGAACCTAATATTCCTGATACTTCCCAGAAACGCATCGTGATAGTTGGTGCGGGTTTTGGAGGCTTGGCACTAGCACAGAAACTTGCCAACCGTGATGTCCAGATTGTACTAATCGATAAAAATAATTATCACCAATTTCAGCCACTTTTTTATCAGGTAGCTATGGCGGGGCTCGAACCAAGTTCGATTTCTTTTCCGCTTCGTAAAATATTTCAACACAAAAAAAATGTACATATCCGTATTACAGGTGTTACGAAGGTAACACCCGAAGAAAATAAAATAGAAACAGAGTTGGGCGAAATCAGATACGATTATCTGGTATTAGCCACAGGAGCAGGCACTAATTTCTTTGGCATGAAAAACATGATAGATAATGCCATACCTATGAAATCGGTTTCAGAAGCAATTTATCTGCGCAACAGAGTACTGCAAAACTTTGAAGATGCACTTACCACAAAAGACACCGAAACCCGTGAAGGTTTAATGAATATTGTGGTAGTAGGCGGTGGGCCAACAGGTGTTGAGGTGTCGGGAACATTGGCTGAAATGAAAAAAATCATTTTGCCCAAAGATTATCCTGAATTGGATTTCAACCTGATGAAGATTTATTTGTTTGAATCTTCGCCTGAAGTTTTAGAAGTGATGTCAGACGATGCCTCGGCTAAAGGAAAAGAGTACTTAGAACGTTTAGGCGTAATAGTGAAAACAGGTGTAAGAATTACAGATTTCGACGGACAATTTGCATACACAAGCACAAACGAAAAAATACGCACGCATAATGTTGTATGGGCTGCTGGTATTAAAGGCAATGCTGTTGATGGTTTTGTATCTGAAACCTATGGAAGAGGTGCTCGTATGAAAGTAAACGCTTTTAATCAGGTTGAGGGCTTTGATAATATCTTTGCAGTAGGAGATATTGCCATAATGAGCGGTGATGAGAAGTTTCCGAACGGGCACCCACAAGTAGCACAACCGGCTATTCAGCAAGGGAAATTATTGGCTAAGAATATCCTTAAAATAATGAGAGGCGAGAACCCAGTTCCTTTTGAATATAAAGATTTAGGTTCGATGGCTACCGTTGGTAGAAACTTGGCGGTAGTAGATTTACCATTCTGGAAATTCCAAGGTGCTTTTGCGTGGTATGTCTGGATGTTTGTACACTTAATGTCTATATTAGGTATCAAAAACAAAGTAATGGTATTTATCAATTGGCTATGGAGCTATGTAACCTATGACCAATCGTTGAGGTTGATTATTAAGCCTAAGACCAAGTAGCGTATTCTATTAAACTTAAGCCTCTAGCGTGTATCTAGGGGCTTTTCATTTGTTTTTTCACTGATTAGAATGAAGAATCTCTATATTTTCAGCGGGCTTGGGGTAGACCAAAGAGTGTTTAAATATCTGGATTTTACGGGTTTTAACGTAACTTTCATAAATTGGATAAAACCAACGCCGACTGAGAGTATAGAAGATTATGCAAAACGTTTGACTACACAGATATACACAAAGAAACCAGTTTTAATCGGGCTTTCGTTCGGTGGTATGATGGCAGTGGAAGTGGCTAAACTAATATCCACACAAAGAATTATTCTCATTGCCTCCGCAAAAACATATACAGAAATTCCTTTTTATTTTCGATGGCTTGGCTATTTGAAAATGCATAAGATTATACCTACTCAACTTTTAAAATACCCCGGTTTTATTAACTATTGGTTTTTTGGAGTAAAGAATAAAGTACATAAGGCTCTTCTAGCTGAGATATTGAACGATTTAGATACTGATTTCTTAAAGTGGGCAATTGATAAAATTGTTTGTTGGCAAAACCAGACAATGCATTCTAATACAATTCATATACATTGTAATAATGACCATATTCTACCTTTACGCTACATCAATTGCAATTATATCGTGAGTAAAGGCGGACATTTCATGACCGTAGATAAAGCAAAACAAATAAGCCAACTTCTTCATAAAATTCTTTCTTAATTAGATTTATTTTGCTCTATTGTCTTTTTTTAAGAAATTATGAAAATAATCAGATATTCTGTACCTTTCAACAGTTTTTAGCCTGAGATTTTTATATTTAACCTATTCAACCGATACAATGAAAAAAACATTTATTCTTCTACTATTAAGTGTATATGTATTTGCGCAGAAACCCATCTCTCTTCCCCGAAGCACGCCCGAAGCAGAAGGCGTATCAAGCGAAGGAATCAATCAGTTTTTAGAGGCAGCTTCAAAAAGTAAGCATGAGTTTCATAGTTTCATGATTCTGCGTCATGGAAAGGTGGTAGCCGAAGGCTGGTGGAATCCTTACAGAGCAGACCTGAAACATACCATGTATTCGTGCAGCAAAAGTTTTACAGCAACAGCCATAGGTTTTGCAGTAGCCGAGAAAAAACTGACGGTAAATGACAAAGTAATCTCGTTTTTTCCTGATGATTTGCCGCAAACAATAAGCCCTAATCTTGCTGAACTTAAAATAAAAGACTTATTAAGCATGAGCGCCGGACAAGTGCCAGACCCCACAGGCCCTGTTGTAATGAGTGATAATTGGGTAAAAACTTTCTTGAGCACGCCTATCGTTGACCAACCCGGTTCTAAATTCTTGTATAATTCGGTAGCTACCTATATGTTGTCGGCTATTATACAGAAAGTTACCGGGCAAAAGATGATAGATTATCTGAGACCAAGATTATTTGAGCCATTAGGTATTGAGGGTATGGATTGGGAAGTTGACCCGAACGGCATTAATACAGGTGGCTGGGGCCTAAGAATCAAGACCGAAGACATGGCAAAATTCGGGCAGCTATTCTTGCAGAAAGGCCAATGGAAAGGTAAACAGATATTACCTGCTTCATGGGTAGAAGAAGCCACAAGCATGAAAATCATGCAAAACCCTGATGCCCCACAAGCTAAAAAAGACTCAAGCGATTGGTTGCAGGGTTATTGCTACCAGATGTGGCGTTGCCGCAACAATGCTTATAGAGGTGATGGTGCCAACGGGCAATTTATTATTGTGATGCCTGACCAAGATGCCGTAGTTTTGTTGACAGCCGAAGCACCTGATATGCAATCAGAAATTAATCTGGTTTGGAAATACATTCTACCTGCGTTTAAACCTAAAAAATTACCTGCTAATCCGAAGGCATTGGCAGGTTTGAAAGAAAAAATAAGCCAATTGGTATTACGCATCCCTCAGAATAATGCTAATGCAGCTATTGAATCGAAGATTTCGGGTAAAACTTTTGGTATTATTGCTAAAGACAAAACGCTTGAGAGCCTCAGCCTTGAATTTAAAAATAATATTGCTTATTTGAATTTAAAGACCGATTCAGTAGAACACCATATACCTTTTGGTGCTGGAAAATGGGAATATAGCGAAACTACTAAATTTGGTCCATATCTTGTAGCAAGAGCAAAGGGTAATCGTTCAAACTTACCTAAGTTTAAAGTGGCAGGCAGCTATGCATGGAAAGATGCTAATACGCTCGAATTGACTTTGCGATACATTGAAAGCCCACATACCGAAACTATTAAGTGTGTATTTAATGAAGATAAGGTATCAGTTGAGTTTGGCAGCATTTTTGGTAAATCAGCCAAAAACGGGGTTATGAGAAAAGTACTGAGTAATCCTCCGAAATTAATTGTGCGAGGCGACGACATGGGTTATTCGCATTCAGGTAATGAGGCACTCATAAAATGTTATAAAGAAGGCATTGAAACCTCAATAGAGGTAATTGTTCCTTCGCCTTGGTTTCCGGAAGCCGCTAAGTTATTAGCGCAAAACAAAGGTATTGATGTGGGTCTACACTTTGCTATTACGAGCGAATGGGATAATGTAAAATGGCGCCCATTAACAGATGCGCCAAGTTTGAGAGACAAAGACGGTTATTTTTATCCGATGTTGTTTCATAATAATAACTATCCTCAACAGGCAGTTATGGACAATGCATGGAAACTGGCCGATATAGAAAAAGAACTAAGAGCACAGATAGAAATGGCGTTGAAATATATTCCTCGATTAAGTCATATTTCAGGACACATGGCTAGCACAGCATTTACGCCGGAAGTAAAAGAAATGACAAAGCGTGTGGCAAAAGAATATAAGCTGGCAATGGTGGATGGCGATTCGCAGAAAGATTTCGGAATTAGTTATATAGGTTTTGATTTCAGAAATAAAAATACTAATGAGCGTATTGATGCCTTTATAGCTATGCTTGATAAGTTGGAAGATGGCAAAACCTATGTATTTGTTGAGCATCCGGGGCTTGATAATGATGAGCTGAGAGCTATTTATCACATTGGCTACGAAGATGTAGCCCAAGGCCGACAAGATGTAACCAACATTTTTACGAGTGATAAGGTAAAAGAAGCCATTGTGCAAAAAGGTATTCAACTGGTAAGTTATAAAGAGGCTATTGGTGCAGCAAAAAAATAATTGCCAAAACAAAATTAAAGCTTCACATCCCCAGCGTTGATTTCAGCGTTGGGGTTCTTTATATAATAGAAGTAGTAAATTTAAACGCCTACAACGTAATGCATTCTGAAATTTACTATATTGTTCTTTTAAACTTAATCAACTATACTAAACTCTGAATAATGAAGAAATTCTTACTACCTGTTGCTTGTGTAGTGTCTTTAGCTATGGGCGCTTTTATTACGAAGATAGTCGATAGCCCTCCTATAACAGTTGACGTGATTAATCAGGCCGAAAAGATTTTAGGGCTTGATTTTACCGATGCAGAGGCCGATTCAATGATAAATGACTTGAACGATAATCGTAAAGATTTTGAAAGCATCAGAAAAATACCCTTAGATAACAGCGTTGCACCTGCTTTATACTTTAACCCTTTGCCAGTAGGTTTTGAGTTTGAAAAAAACTACTTGCCATTCAAGGCTTCTCAAATAGGACTGGTGAATATGCCTGCTAATCATGATGATTTGGCTTATTATTCTGTAAGAGAATTAGCCGAACTACTTCGGACTAAAAAGATTACATCGGTAGAACTCACTAGGTTTTTTCTGGATAGGCTTAAAAAATATGATACAAAGCTGCACTATGCCATTACAATCACAGAAGATTTAGCCCTAAAACAAGCTGCTAAGGCTGATACTGAAATAAAAGCCGGCAAATACAAAGGCTTATTGCATGGCATACCTTATGGTGCAAAAGATTTACTAGCAGTAAAAGGTTATAAAACAACATGGGGCTCGGTACCATACAAAGACCAGATAATTGACCAGGATGCAGTGGTGATTCAGCGATTAGAAAAGGCTGGCGCAGTGCTTTGTGCAAAGCTCACTTTAGGTGAACTGGCGATGGGTGATGTATGGTTTGGAGGCAAAACCTTGAATCCTTGGGATTTGAACCGTGGGTCGAGTGGCTCGTCGGCTGGTTCGGCTTCGTCAGTAGCAGCGGGGTTATTACCTTTTGCTATTGGTAGCGAAACCCTAGGCTCAATTGTTTCGCCATCAACAGAATGTGGTACAACAGGTTTACGCCCAACTTATGGTAGAGTACCCCGAACGGGAGCCATGACACTAAGCTGGAGTATGGATAAACTTGGCCCAATTTGTAGAACAGTAGAAGATTGTGCCATTGTATTTAACACCATTCAAGGCGCAGACGGGCAGGATTTTACCTGTATGAAAGCACCTTTTAATTATGATGGTACCAAGGGTTTACAGGGAATAAGAATTGCGTATCTAAAAAACGATTTTGAGCGCAAATACCCAAACAGAAGCATGGATTCGCTTAGCTTGGTGGTTTTGAAAAAGCTAGGCGCAGAGCTAATACCTTTAGAATTACCCGATTTGCCTTCAAATGATATTAGTTTTTTGCTTGGTGTAGAAGCCGCCGCCGCCTTTGATGAACTAACCCGCTCCGGTAAAGATGATTTGTTGGTAAGACAAGGTAAAAATGCATGGCCTAACGCCTTTCGTTCAGCAAGGTTTATTCCGGCCGTAGAGTATATTCAAGCTAACAGACATCGTACTTTGCTGATTCAGGAAATGGAGCGTCGCCTGAAAGGCATTGATGTGTATCTGTCGCCATCGTTTGGTAGAAATCTTACGCTAACTAATCTTACTGGGCATCCATGTGTAGTGCTGCCAAATGGGTTCCGACCAGAAGGACGCCCCACAAGTATCACTTTTATAGGAAAATTATTTGGCGAAGCTAAATTACTGCAAGTAGCAAAAGCTTATCAAGACGCAACCGATTTCCATAAGAAACATCCGGTTTTATAATCTATTTTCCTGTTCTTTTCCGACTAAAAAGATAAACGCAACCAAGTATCATGCATATTATCAGGAGGTTTGAGATGTTTTTGATAACTTCCTGATAATTGGTATGAATCACAGATGTATCTAGTTTATCAAGACCCTCAAAAATATCTTCCGAATTACCAGATCCTTTGTCGCCAATAGCTTTACCTAAGACTTTAATTTTTATTTTCGATTTAAGCGTATCGTAAGTTTTATTTTTGGTGTTAAAATAAATCCAGTAAAAATATTTATCTAATGATTGTTGCCCCGAGTCTTTAGGTACAACTCTATACCGAAATTCTTTTTCTTGTAAAGTAAGACTGTTGTTGTGGTTTTCGCTCACCTCTGGCGGATAAAAATCAAAGAAACTATCATTAATCGGAGATGAAACGTTGACCGTAGAAAAATTGCCCTGACCAACTATTTTAAAACTATAATTGAAACTTTTACCTGTATTAATCTTTCGGGTTTCTATCTGTTCAACTAAGCTAAAATCACCGGCTACCACTTTATCTTTAAGTGGATGGTCGGGTAAACTCAATACATTTATCAAATAAGGCTTGTTTTTAAAGCTTATAGGCTCTTCTTCGTCTCCATCTTTATTCTCTTTATCCATGCGTAATTCCACAGCAGGAATTTTTACTGGCTGATTATTAAGCGGAAAATAAATGGCCTCAAAAAATTTATAGACCAGAAATTTTTTGCCCTTTATAACTCTATGTTCTTCTGAAATATTCGTAATAGTTATTCTTTCTTCAAGGCAATCCGGCGATTTTATTTTTTTGGCTATGGCATCAACCTGCGCATTCAAATCATCAGGAAAACCTATATGCATCGTATTATTCTCAGCAATATAAAACGCCAGCGAAACCCTGAATCCTTCGCCAACATAAACTGTCTTTTTGTCGATATTCATGGCCAGAAAAGCATTTTCTTTTATGTTTTCCGGGCTAATTAGCTCGCTATCTTCTTCTTCCTCGTCGTCTCTGGGGTCTGATACAACAATAGTAGTAGCTTCTGATTCGTAAACCTTGCCATTAACGGTCAATTCAAAGGGAGCTATTTTAAAAGTACCTTCTCGGCCTGGGGTGTAGTTTTGTGTAATAGTATGCGTTTGCCCTTTTGCATGAGTTATTTTTCTGTCGGCTTTAATAAATCCGGGTATATCCGGAAAAGCACTGACATTAGACTTATCGCTACCTTTAATTACGACATCTATCACTAAAACTTCATCAAAAAGCAGGTTCTTTTTCCCGAACTCTATTTTCACTTCTTCTTGCCCGAAAGCAAAAAAGCTGATAGAAAAAAAGAAAATAGTAGAGAGAAATATGTACATTCGTTGGTTCATCGTACAAAAATATACCACTATTCTGAATGATTGATATGATTAAGTTTATTTTTAAGAAAAAACGTTTTTATCTTCTAATAATTCTGTCTGTAACAAGCGCAAAAGCCCAGTGGGTAAAACAAAACGCCGGAACCGATGCTTCGTTTCGGTCTATCAGTGCCGTTAGTACTAAAGTAGTGTGGGCAGGCGGTACAAAAGGAACTATACTTAAAACAACAGATGGCGGCCAGCAATGGCAAGTACTAAAAGTTGATGGCGCCGAAACACTTGACTTTAGAGATATACATGGTGTAAGCACAGATATTGCCTACGCCATGAGTGCAGGCGATGCAGACAAAGGCGCAGCGAAAATCTATAAAACAAACGATGGCGGTAAATCGTGGAGAGTGATTTTTCAGACTACCGAAAAAGGAGCTTTTTTTGACTCTTTTGATTTCTGGAATGAGAAAGAAGGTATTCTTATTGGCGACCCGATTGACGACAAGCCTTATATACTGCGTACACTAGACGGAGAGAACTGGCATAGAATACCTAAAGAGAAACTTCCGGCTATTAAGCAAGGCGAAGCCTCTTTTGCTTCAAGCGGCACTTGTGTAAATACACGTAGTAAAAAATTGGCATGGATAAATACCCAAAGCAGGGTTTTTTATACAAAAGATAAAGGAGAAACATGGCAGGTTACCGAAACGCCTTTTAAGCAAGGTGAAACATCGGGCATTTTTGGGCTGCATTTCTACACCGATAAAGATGGAATAGCCACCGGAGGAGATTATAAAGATGACAAAACAGTGTCAGACAATGTAGCTATTACGCACGATGGTGGTAAAACCTGGGCTTTGGCAACACACGCAAAACCAAATGGCTTGAAAGAGTCGAGCTGGGTGTTGTCTGATAAAAGTCTGCTGGTGGTAGGTACGTCCGGTACTGGAATATCAGCCGATATGGGTAAAACATGGAAAGCCGTAGATAATGAAGCTTTCCATGCTATATCATGTTATAAAAATGACTGTTGGGCTATCGGAGGCAAAGGCAATCTGGCCAAGTGGAAAAACTAGATTGTTGCACTCGGTTTATTTTGCTTTCTCGTCTAGTTTTAATTGTATGTAGTAAGAGATAAGCAAACCCAGGCCGCCAAAGAATAAAATCAGTGCCGGATATAATGCATCAGGGTTGGTTTCTTTTATGCCTTCTAATAAGTTGGCCAGAAATATACCAAAGCCAACACCCATAAACAAACAACCCCAACGCAGGGCCGATGCAGGATTTACCCTCATGCCTTGCTTTTGCATTGGAGTTAAGCCTTTTTCAATCATGGCCATTCTTTCGTCGTTTTCAAATTTTCGTAAAATAGCCAATAGCCCGACAATACACACTATTGCTGTAATTGGAACTACCATAGCAACCGCAGGATTCATAATTTATTTATTTTAAATGTGAAATGATGTTTTAAATTCTGGCGATAGGATGCAGGCCAAAGATTGGAGGTTACAGGCAGAACAAAAAAATATTTTTTCAGCAATAGGTGTAACGTTTTCTGACTAGCTGCATCAAATCCGTAGTGAACAACGAACAGAGAGATATTAAACTGCTTAAGCGCATTCAGGCAGGCGATAGATTAGCTTACAAAGAGCTTATCAATCGCCATAAAGATTATGCCTTTACCGTAGCTTTTCGTATTCTGAACAATCGTGAAGATGCCGAAGAGGTAGCACAAGATGCTTTTTTACAGGTATTTAAAAATCTGAATGGATTTAATTTTGAAGCCAAGTTTACCACATGGTTTTACCGGATTGTTTTTAATGCGGCTTTGATGCAGAAACGCAAAAGTCGTATATTTACCGAAGATATACAGTCATCTACGCAGGCATCGTTGGTGAGTAATCTGAGCGATTCGAGCGAAGATTTACGGAAAACCGAACGCCAGCATGCTATTAAAAGAGCTATGCAAAATTTGCAGGCCGACGATGTATTATTAATAACGCTGTTTTATCTTCAAGAACAATCCTTAGAAGAGATTGCCGAAATTACGAAAATCAGTGCCGAAACAGCTAAAGTAAAAATACATAGGGCAAGAAAACGTTTGGCCGAAGAAATGAAAAAGCACTGGAAAGAAGAAGTGAAAAGTTTAATATAGCGTAGGGTAGAGGCGAAAAATAATAAACAATAAAATTATGCTGACAGACGAACAGATATTCGATATTCTGGATGGACAAGCAAGTAAAGAAATTTTGCAGGCTCATCAGAATTTGCTGCTTAATTCTTTAGTATATCAACAGTATTTTAAAGAATTAGAAGCCATACACCTCGATTTGGTAGATATGCCTCTTGAGCATACATCAGCCAATTTTACTGAAAACGTACTGGCCGCAGTGGTTCAGGAAAAACCTGTATTGGTACCTGTAAAACGAAAAGCATGGGCCGGAAAACTCCTTTTTGTATTTTTTGGTATTATGATAAGCTTATTTATTGTAACAATCATAAGTTTGCTTTCGTATTCGTCTCCAGTTGAGATTATTCAAATACGACCAAATCTAATTCCTGAAGGCTTTAAGGATTTTCTGACACAAGATTTTACGAAAGTAGCAGTTTTAGCAAACCTTATTATATTGTTGGTATTGTTTGATAAACGGGTACTGAGGCCATATTTTAAACATCGTAGAATGACCTTAGGCTAATTCCATCAGAAAACTGAAACCATGTTTTTTGAAGCCCAATGATTCATAAAACTGATGCGCTTGTTCCCGACGAAGGTTGCTAGAGAGACTCATCTTGTAGCAACCTTTTTCTTTGGCATAATTTAAGGCAAATTCCATCATTTTTTTGCCTATGCCCTTACCCTGTAATCCAGGCAATACGCCTACATCTTCAACTACTGCCGAAGGTGTACCCATGTGCGCCATGTTTTCCATCACCATAAGTGCAAAAGTTCCTACTGCTTCGTTGTCTAGTTCGGCTAAGAAAACGTGATAGTCGGGGTATTGGCTTTGCTTAATGAAAATCTTCTCGGCTTCTTCTATTGTTAGTATTTTGTTATTATCAAGTGCTGCGGCATAGATATTAAGAATAGACGCTACATCATCAATAGTGGCTTGGCGGATACTAAAATTCATGGGGTTCAGGAAACGTTTAATTGAAAACAAAAGTTAATAGAACAAAAGAATATATCAAAATTTGGAAAAAGGAAAAAACAAGAATTTACCTGTACTAAGCGAAGAAGATTATTATATGGAAGGCGAGTTTATGGTTTTTACAGAAAAATATCATAAAAAAAGAGGCCATTGTTGCAAGAGTGGGTGCCGGCATTGCCCTTATGGATTCAAAAAAAAGTAATTCATGCTTTTTTATTTCCAAAAAAATTCCGAATTTTGCACTCCCGTTTAAGGAATTATCTTTTTTTCATAGAAAATATTTATAAGGCAATGGCAAAGGTTTGTCAAATCACTGGTAAAAGAACGCAAGTCGGTAACAACGTATCGCACGCTAACAATAAAACAAAGCGTAAATTTTTCCCAAATCTTAAAACTAAGAAATTCTTCTTAGAATCAGAAGGTGTATGGGTTTCATTGAAAGTTTCGACTTCAGCCCTTCGCACAATCAACAAAAAAGGCTTAGAAGCTACTTTAGTTGATGCTGCTCGCAAAGGTACATTGGCGTTGTAAGATATTCTTCTCAGGGGTATCCTGATTGAAGTTATGTATTAATAAAGGCAAATAGCCTTTTCATGAAATCGGTATCGAGTAATTCGGTACCGATTTTTTGTTTTATACCTATTTTTGAGATTGCTAACGGGCTGTGCTTACATTTTTGTTAATACTTATAGCAATAAATGCTAACAAAGAATATGTAATCTGCAGGTTTTTGCGTACTTTAGAATTTACGTTTAAACTTAAATTAAGTTTTATTCTGTAAAACTATAATGTACCACCTGATAATAACCATACACAGATCCTGATAAATATGCTAAATTCTATTGAACAATCTACGGCTTATATTCAGTCACAGATTGGCGATTTTAAACCACAATTCGGAATTATTTTAGGAACAGGCTTAGGAAAACTAGCCGACGAAATTGATATAGCTTTTACACTCAATTATGCCGATATACCTCATTTCCCGCTAGCAACTGTTGAATTTCATAAAGGGAAACTATTATTTGGTACCCTCAGCGGTAAAAAAGTAGTATGTATGCAGGGCCGATTTCATTACTATGAGGGATACTCAATGCAGCAGGTTACTTTTCCGGTAAGGGTAATGAAAATGTTGGGTATTGAAAGACTTTTCGTCTCGAATGCTTCTGGTGGCTTGAACCCAACCTTCAAAGAAAGCGATTTGATGATAATTGACGACCATATTTCTTTGTTTTTGCCTGAAAACCCACTAATAGGAGAAAACATTATGGGCGACCGTTTCCCGGATATGAGTGAGCCTTATGAGATTGAAACGGTGGAAAAAGCATTGCTGATTGCTACGCAAAATGCCCTTGAGGGTGTGCATAGAGGTGTATATGTAAGTGTAGCAGGGCCAAGTCTTGAAACCAAAGCTGAGTACAGGTTACTACGAATGCTAGGGGCTGATGCTGTGGGTATGAGTACTGTGCCAGAGGTAATTGTGGCCAGACAAATGGATATTCCGGTGTTTGGGATTTCGGTAATTACCGATATGGGTATTCCGGAAATATTACAAAAAGCAGAGCTAAGTAAAATTCTTGAAGCTGCCTATAAGGCTGAACCTAATATGACATTTATTATAAAAGAATTGATAGGGAGCCTTTGATGTATACCTATAAAACAACAAGACAGGATAAGCAATTTATCCTGTCTTGTTCTAAAAGCATGATTTAGATTATACAAATACTAGGTTTTTCATATATCCTGCATCTGCTTCTGCTGCTTTTAGCGGCGTGGTGCCATCAAAGCGCTCTTGCTCAACAATGAAATAATCAACGCCGTTTTGTTTGGCTACATTCAATATTCTTGGGAAATCTATCCTGCCTGTTCCTAAAGTAGTTGAGAACGAGAAAAGAGGATCGGTTACTTTTTCTTTCTCTGTAATTTCTTTCACTTTTGTTTCGTTTAGCAAATCTTTTACGTGTACTAAACGGAAACGATTTTTGTACTTAGTAAGCCATTCTTCAGGATTTTCGCCTGCTGCAACCAACCAATATAAGTCAGCTTCAAAATCTACCAGTTTAGGGTCGGTTCCTTCTAGCAAAATAGTTTCAGGCATTGTACCATCTGCAAATTTTTTGAATTCAAAATTATGGTTGTGGTAGGCCACACGTAGGCCAGCTTTTGCAGCTATTTCGCCTTGGCGGTTCAAGCCTTCTGCCGCTTTTTTCCATTCGTCAGGTTTTGTAAGGCTACCCAAGAAAGGGTTAATCAAATATTTCATGCCAATGCTTGCGGCGTCATCGACTAATTTTTTAAACTCGCTTTCTGTTTCCTTCTTCATGGTGTAATCTGGGTTGCAGTGTGTGCTTATCAGGTTACTTCCGGTGTCATCCATTAAGGTCTTGAATTCTTTGGCTGTCATACCCCAGAAAACGCCTTTATCACCTTGAAAACTCTCAATTTGTTTGTATCCATAGCTAGCCAATGCTTTTAGAACTCCTTTTGGGTCTTTAGCAAGGTCTTCTTTTACTGTCCAGAGCTGAATTCCAAATTCGCTTACCGATGGCTCTGTTACCATTGATGATGTAGCGGTTGAATCAGCACTTTTTTCTTCTGTTTTTGACGAGGGAGTACATGACCATAATTGATTTGCTAGTAGGGGTGTAGCTGCCAACAGGCCTGTATTACGTAAAAATTTTCGACGATCTAGTTTCATAGTACGTATTAGTAATATTAGAGGGGGTTAGAAACAAATGCTACTTTAAAGGAAAGTAAATGTAAATATAAAATCGTAAAAACGTTTTCTTTGACCTCTATATTTTCTTATTTTGTGCTAAGAATAGCAATTAAAAAACAAATATGTACACAAAAGTATTTTTACAGGCAGGCAAAGAACAGGTGGTTAAGCGGCTACATCCGTGGGTATTTTCGGGAGCAATTGCCAAAACAGAAGGGCAACCTACCGATGGCGATATAGTGGAGGTCTGCGATAAAAAAGGTAATTATTTAGCAACGGGGCATTTTTATAAAGGGAGTATTACCATAAAGATTTTCTCATACCAACAAGTAACCGTGGATGAGGATTTCTGGTATCATAAACTAAAATCAGCTTATGATTTAAGACAATTAATTCAGCTTAAAGATGATACTACGTGTTATAGACTAACACACGGTGAAGGCGATGGATTCCCGGGTTTGATTTTAGATTATTACCAGAATATCATTGTTTTTCAGGCACATACAATTGGTATGTGGCGTGAGAAAGAAAAAATAGTAGGGGCTTTGAAAAGAGTGTATGGAAATTCTCTATTGGCTATTTATGACAAAAGTGCTGAAACTTTGCCCGATGAATTTGCCAAAACAGTAAGTAATACTTATTTGTATTCGGAAGGGCCAACTGATAATATTTTGCCGCATCCGGTATTAGAAAATGGTAATAAGTTTTTGATTGATTGGGTAACGGGCCAAAAAACAGGCTTTTTTCTCGACCAGCGAGACAATAGAGCTTTATTGGCGCAATATGCCAAAAACAAAAAAGTACTCAATGCTTTCTGTTATTCTGGCGGATTTTCGATTTATGCGCTAAAGGCAGGGGCTAACTTGGTGCATTCGGTTGATGTATCTAAAAAGGCTATTGAGTTAGTTAATCAGAATGTGGCGGCAAATTTTGGTGAAGTAGATAATCATAAGGCCTATGCCGAAGATGTAATGGGCTATTTAAAGCAAAACGACCAGATGTATGATTTAATAGTACTTGACCCACCAGCCTATGCCAAAAGCATTGCCAAACGTCACCAGGCTGTGCAAGGATACAAAAGGCTAAACATAGAAGGTATTAAGCGACTAGCCAAAGGTGGAATCTTGTTTACTTTCTCTTGTTCGCAAGTAGTAGACCGAGAACTGTTCTATAACACTATTGTATCGGCAGCACTTGAGGTTGGCCGACAGGTAAGGGTTTTGCATCATCTTACGCAAGGAGCCGACCACCCTGTGAATCTTTTTCATCCGGAGGGAAGTTATCTGAAAGGCTTGGTATTATATGTAGAATAAATGCCAATTTAGCCTTTGCCAATTGTATATGGGCAAAGGCTAAATTAAGTAATTTATAGCCGCTTAACGACCGAAATCGTCTTGTACACGAACAATGTCGTCTTCGTTCGATGGATTCTCCGGGTCGGTGTGTTGCCATATTTCGGCAATAATTCCCCATTGGTCAAGTCCGATTAAACGATGTCTCTCGCCTTGTTTCAGGTTGATGATAGTACCTAATGTCAGGGTTTGGACTTCGTTTTCTTCGTCGGTCTCGCTAGTTACAACGCCTGCAATGCCGCCAACTACTTTCCAAATTTCGGCTCTGCGGAAATGGTACTGCCACGAAAGACGTTTGTTTGGTGCAACCACAAGTATTTTTGGGCTTAGTTTTTGACCCACACCAAAATCATTAATACTTAAATGCGGAAAATATGTTTCGATAAACTTCGAAGCTTGCGATTCATCTAATACGAAAAAACCACCCCACGGACGGCTTTGGTCGTGATTGGCAATATTGAAGCCCAAATCGGTGATTACTTGCTCTACTTCCTCAAAAACAACATTTTTTTCTGTGTCTGCCGAAAAATTCATGAGATGAAAAGATTAATAGATATATTTAAGAATTAGTTTTGCAGGCAAAATTAAGTATTGTTAGAAAACTATTAGCTACATGACAGAAAAAATCATGTAAGGCCATGATACAAGTAGAAAAAATAGATACATTTACAGGGCATAGAGATTGCGTTTATGCCTTAGAAAAGTCAGGAGAAAATCACCGTTTTTTTTCAGCAGCAGGCGATGGATTCGTTGTAAGATGGAATCTGCAGAAACCTGATGTAGGCGAAATGATAGCCAAAGTTAAAAATTCGGTTTATTCATTAGCATATTTACCAAAAGAAGACCACTTGTGGGTAGCTCAGAATCAAGAGGGCATTCATATTATTGACCTCCAGAGCAAGCAAGAACTTCGGTCGCTGAAATTAGCCCCTGCACTTTACTTTGATATTCAGATATACGACAACCAGGCTTTTGTAGCTGGGAGTGATGGCATCATTTCTGTAATAGATATTGATACGCTGGCTTTTAGAAAGCACATTAAAGCTGCCAGTGTAAGTGTGAGATGCCTGGCTATCAATCCCATAGAGCGTGAGCTGGCAGCCGGATATAGTGATAATACAATCAAGATATTCGACCTAAAGACATTTGAGCTTAAAAAAGTAATAATGGCACATACTAATTCGGTATTTACAATCAAGTACTCGCCCGACTTTAGGTTTTTGTTGTCAGGAAGTAGAGACGTCCGCCTGAAAATATGGAATGCAGAGCGTGAATATGCCTTAGAAGAAGAAATTGTGGCACATACTTTTGCTATTAATCACTTATCGTTTAGTCCTGATGGTCAGCGGTTTGTAACCTGTAGCATGGATAAGTCTATTAAAGTATGGGATACCGAGAACATGAAGCTTTTGAAGGTAATTGACCGTGCTCGCCACGCCGGACATGGTACTTCGGTTAACAAGGTTTTATGGTCGGACCACGAAGGCCAGATAGTTTCATGTAGCGACGACCGTACAATTTCTGTCTGGAAACTGAACGAATAAACGGCTATTTAAATGTTATTCTTCTGACCGAAAGATGATTTTTGCAGGTTAAATGATAATCTTTAAACTTACCCTACTACCTTTTGATAAAAAATATATAATCAAAAACCCAATAAAATAGTTATATAATCTAAAAGTTAATTAATTAGAATCATGCCTGTTTTTATTAGGGGGTTTTCTTGGTAAAATCTAAGAAAATACCCTAAAAAAGAATGACCGATAATTTTTTTTATAATTTTGCCTTAATATTTCTATAAAACATTGACACAATGAAAATTACACCGCTCGAAATACGCCAACACGAATTTGAAAAAACTTTCAGAGGCTACAATATCGAAGAAGTTGATAATTTTTTAGCAAATCTCTCGCAGGAATGGGAACGCATACTTAACGAAAGTAAGATGCTTAGAATGCAACTTGAAATGGCTGAGAAAGAAGCAAGTAAGCTTCGGGAGATTGAAATGACTCTATTTAAGACTCTCAAAACAGCAGAAGATACAAGTACAATGATTACTGAACAGGCTAATCAGCAAGCAGATAAGCATATTCAGGAATCGAAGCTAAAAAGTGAACAGGTATTGCAAGAGGCTTATGCCAAAGCCGAAGAAATTTTACAAGAAGCCCAAAATAGAGCCACTTATATTAAGGAAGATGTATTGGCAGAAGTAAAGTTATTGGAACAAGATTTCAAAACTATGGACCAGTACAAAACAAAGTTGTTGGCCCAAATGCGAAGCTTGTCGCACGAAACTTTAGACCATGTAAGACGCTTCGAAGAGAAGTTTGATAAAGAAGGCATCGAAGAAAAAATCAAAGAAGCCTCTGATTTATTAGCGGACGTTGACCAAGAACCTGAGATAATACATGAAGAACCCGAAGTTGAGGAGCCAAAAGCACCGATTGAAGAAGTAGAAGAGATTGAAGAGACAATTTTAACACAAGAGCCGGAGGAGATAGAAGAAGAAGCTATTGAAACGGAAGAAGAAGTTGAAATAGAAGAAGAGGTTGAAGAAGACCAAGAGGAGGTATATGCCGAAAACGAAGTTGAAGCAACGCCTGTTAGCCATATTGAAGAAGAGGAAGACGAAATAGTATTACAATCATCGGCTAATGATATTATAGAAGAAGGCCCGGTAGAAGAGCAAGAAGCGCCTCAAGTATTTGAAGAAGAGCCTGTGGCTGCGGAGCCGCAGACAGAAGAAGAGGAAGCAGTACAAGAAAGAGAATCGGATGAACTTGAAGTAATAGAAGGAATAGGTCCAAAGATAGCCATGTTGTTATATGATTCGGGCATCTTTACATTTAATGATTTAGCTAGTACTCCAGTAGCCAGAATACGTGAAATATTAGAAAACGCAGGGCCAGCTTATGCCATGCACGACCCTAGCACTTGGGTTGAGCAAGCTTTACTAGCAGCCGAAGGGCGTTTTGAAGAACTTGAAGAAATGAAAGGCCGCTTAGTAGGAGGCAGGGTAGTAGAAGACGTAGAAGAAAAAGGTATTGATAGCTCAGTAGGCTTTTTTGATACCATTGGAGAAACGGAAGGAGAAGTGATAGAAGAACCAGCTGAGGCGCAAAAGCAAGAAGAACCTGAAGGCAAAGTGGAGGCTCCACAACCTGAGGCGCCAAAGCCATCGACTCCTGCGCAAGAAAACAACATAGAGTCTATTACAGAAGAAATGCTTGAAAAAGTAAATAAAGTAAAAGCAGCTATCAGAAAAGCTATGGTAGAAAAAGCCGATAGCCCGAGTAAAGATAGTTCTCCATTACCAACCGTAAATGATGTGATCGGAAAAAGCACTGATAACGGAAATGGGGGCGGCTCATTCTTTGATAACATTTAATTTAAAATAAAAATCATAATTGATTATTAAAATTTATGGGAATAATCTCGCTTGAAGGCTTGGAGTTTTTTGCTTATCATGGTTATTATGACGAAGAGCAGAAGATAGGTAATAAATACTCGATTGATATTGCTATTAAAGCCGACCTGAATCGTGCGGCGCAGGAAGATAGATTAAGCCTGACGGTCAATTATGAAGTAGTTTATAAAATAATAGCCGATGTTATGAAAGTAAAACATCGGCTATTAGAGCATATTGCTTATAAAATTATTGAAGCAGTTAAAGAGCAATTTCCTGAGATTCTGCAGATAACTGTTAGTGTTTCAAAGTTCAATCCACCTATTGGTGGGGTTTGCGAGCGTTCAAAAATAACCATTGATTCTCCTTTCAGCCTCCCTCCGGTGGAAGAAGGCTGAAAGAGATTCAGATAATATTAGTTAGCCTGTGGATTGTTGTATTTCGCAGGCTTCCATTGATTATTTTTCGAATTAACATCTGGTAGCTTGCCATCAGGGTCAACAACTACTGACTCAATGGCTGAAGTTGACGGATATTTAAAGCTCCAGGTGCTACCACGTTGCCATATTTCAACAGGTAGGTCTACTCTTTTGGTAGTACCATTAGCTTCTTTTATTTCTACTACAACCGGCATTGGCATTTTTTCAAGATTTTCAATTGTAATAACCGAGCCTTTTGTAACATCTTGTTGCATATAGCTTACGTCTTTTACACCTTGGTCTATTTTCCAGTCGTTTACATACCAGCCTTTCCAGAACCAGCCTAGGTCTTCACCTGCAGCATCTTCCATAGTTCTAAAGAAATCAAGCGGTGTAGGGTGTTTAAATGCCCAACGATTTACATATTCTTTAAATGCATAATCAAAACGTTTTTCTCCTAAAACAAGCTCACGAAGCATTGTAAGGCCAAAACCCGGTTTTACATAAAGAGCTAGGCCCATGTTATTATTCTGAACTACATCAGGAATATTCATGATTGGGTCACGGTCATAAAAATAAGGGGCATACTGGCGAGCGTTTTCCGGCTGATAGTATTCTCCGTTATTAAAATTTTTGGTCGATAGCGTGTTAATAAAAGTATTAAAACCTTCGTCCATCCAGGCATATTTTCTTTCGTTTGAGCCTACAATCATCGGGAACCAGTTATGACCAAACTCATGGTCGGTAACACCCCAAAGGCTTTCGTTTTTATCACGGTAGCTACAAAATACGATTCCCGGATACTCCATACCTGCTACTACACCGGCCACATTGGTAGCCGATGGATACGAGTATTCGAATATGTATTTTGAGTAAAACTCAATACAGCCTTTTACGTATTCGGTAGAGCGGTTCCAGCTATCGTTAGTTGCACTTTCAACAGGGTACATCGATTGTGCAATAGAAGTTTTACCACTTGGCAAGTTGATTTTGGCTGCATCCCATACAAATGCTTTTGATGAGGCCCAGGCAATATCACGGGCTTGTTTACATTTAAATTTCCATGTAAGCGTTCCGCTGTTTCTTGGTCTTGTTTTGGCATCTGTTACCTCATCTTTTCCTCTGATTATTACAGTCTTATCGCTGTTTTTAGCCTCGTTGAATCTTTTAATCTGCTCGGCTGTCAATACCTCATTAGGGTTTGTTAACTCACCCGAACCTGCAACGATATGATCCCAAGGTACGGTTACGTTATATTCAAAATCACCATATTCTAAGTAAAACTCTCCGGCTCCCAGATACGGTAGTGTATTCCATCCCTCAACATCATCATAAACAGCCATACGTGGGTACCACTGTGCCATTTCATAAATTACTCCGTTTTGTGTTTCCTGTTTACCCATTCTATCAGAACCATAGCGAGGAATTTTGAAGGAGTAGCTTATTTTTATTTTGAGTTCTTCGCCTTTTGTTAATGGTTCCGACAAGCGTATTTGCATGCGGGTATCATCGATCAGGTGTTCGGCATATACCGAGCGGTTCGACGATTTTTTACCTGAGCCAACTTTTTTCTCGGCGCTTACAAATTGTATACTATAACCACCATCAAAACCAGTATTGCCAAATCGGCCACCTGCAATTGCCGTACTTTTGCCGCCTCTTGAATGGTCATTAAACTGATTCTGATCTAATTGCAACCAAACAAAAGGGAGGTTGTCAGGGCTATTGTTTTTATAGGTAATTTCTACCTCGCCTGTAAGCGTGTTAGCGGCTTCATCAAGCGTGGTATTTATTTTATAATCTGCTCTGTTTTGCCAGTAAAGCGGCCCTGGCGCTCCTGTGCCACTGCGATAAGCAGTACCAGGCATAAAATTAAACAGAGGATTGAAGGCGTCTCTGTGGTCATATTTCGAAGTAGTAGGGGTTTGTGCCTGCACTACCTGCGTTACAGCTAAAAGCCCTGCAATGACTATTTTGCGTATTTGCATAGTTAAGCGATAGATAAGAATGGTTTAAAATTTGTTAAATAATGTTCAATTAACGGTAAATATATGTTTTTCGTTTAAAGGGTGTGGTTAAAATTCAGAAATGTTTGGCAAACAAAGTCTCAGTTTAACAGTTTTTGTGTAATATTGGCAATCAAAATCAACCCCCTTTCTAATTATGACTAATTTTAAAACCCAATCCAAATTATTTTTGGCCGGTGTACTTCTGATGTACGCAAGTATTGCCTGCCAGTCAAAAAAGAGTGAAGACACTATGGAAACAACAAAAGCTTCGATTTCTAAACAACCTTGGGGAGAATTACCTGACGGACAAAAAGTGGATATCTATACCCTTAAAAATATAAAAGGTATGGAGGTGAAAATAAGTAATTATGGAGGCTTGATTACTCATTGGACAGCACCTGATAAAAATGGTAAATTTGAAGATGTAGTACTAGGCTACGATTCACTGTCGGGTTATTTAGAGTCTAGTCCGTTTTTTGGTGCATTGGTTGGTCGCTATGGAAACAGAATTGGTGGAGCTAAATTTAAATTAGATGGAAAAACCTACAATTTATTACAGAACAATGGGCCTAACCATTTGCACGGCGGCAAGATAGGATTTGATAAGGTAATCTGGAAAACTGAAGAACTGACAGATGGCAGAATAGGATTAAAGCTGAATTATGTGAGCAAAGACGGCGAAGAGGGATATCCGGGGAATCTTAATACAGAAATAATATATGTGTTGACTGACGACAACGCACTTGAAATTACTTATACGGCTACTACTGATAAACCGACTGTGGTAAACTTGACTCAACACTCTTATTTTAACCTGACAGGCGGCAAAACCGACCATCTGGGGCATGAGGTAATGATAAATGCTGACCGTTTTGTGCCAGTTGACAAAACATTAATACCAACTGGAGAGTTAAAAGCAGTAAAGGGAACTGTTTTTGACTTTACAACACCAAAAGCTATCGGGAAAGGAATCAACGATACAACCGATATTCAGATAAAAGTTGGTGGTGGATACGACCACTGTTGGGTACTGAACCAAGGCAAAAAAGATTCGTTGGTTTTGGCGGCTACAGCTTACGAGCCTACAAGCGGACGTTTCATGGAGGTTTTCACAACTGAGCCTGGTGTACAATTTTATACAGGTAACTTTTTAGATGGTAAAATTACAGGTAAAAACGGTGTAGTATATAAGAAACGTTATGGCTTTTGTTTTGAAACAGAGCATTTTCCTGATTCGCCAAACCAAGTTGGTTTTCCAACAGTTGTATTGCGTCCGGGAGAAACGTATAATACCAAAACCATCTTCAAGTTTTCGAGCAAATAATAATACCTGATTTTTTCAATAAACGCCTGATTAAATAGTATGATGCAAAAAAAATGAAGAAAAACCGAGAGACCTCATAACATTAAGTTATAAGTTTTTGTTTTTGAATTAAATAATTGCCATTTTTGCGAGAAGAGTCTCGTAGCAGTTCTCAAAAACACCTTTAGAGGCCTAAAAACTCACAAAACCTAATAGACAGAAACTTTTCTTTATCAAAAGAACATGTTTCAGTCACCTTAATTTAAATAAATTATTTTTGTATCCTATTGGATTAGAAATTTATTCAGACACTTTAAAAATTTAAAAAAATGAAAGCTTCTTCATTTAGAATTCTCACACTTGTGGTATTATTACCGATGCTGGCGCTTGCCCAACAGAGTCCGGCTCCCAACCAACAGCCATCCCCGTGTAATACATTACCTTACAAAGTGTTTCAAGGTAATGCAGATAAAAAACCTGTTGTGTTGAACAAACTTGGCACAAGCCCACAATTTGGAGAAATTCCTAAGCATACGTCAAAATCTGCCTATGATCACTTGAAGAGGGTTTATCGGAAAAATCAGAGAGGTATCAAAAAAGAAATGGATGATTTGTTGGTTGCTTTAGGTTATAGCGGTGTTAATGACCCTGCATTTACAGAGGGTAGCATTACTGCAGAAACCCTTCCAAAAGGCTCAACAGGTTGGATGGGTGCTTATGCTAAAGGTCACAAATATGTATGGTCTATTCTAGGACGCCCATTTGAAACATTCAGAATTAAAGCAAAAACTGGTGATTGCTTTATCTATATAATGAAAAAATGTGGTAATGCCTTTTATATTCCTACGTATGTTACAGCACCACTTCCTTATGTACCGCCAACCACTTGTGTTGACCAACAAGTAAGTATCACTGCATCGGGTGAAATTTCTAGTGGCGATGTATTGAACGCAAGCAAAACAATGGAAGTTGTAGCAGTAAACGGTGAAAAAGGACTATGCTTAGGTTCAATTCCGGTTACTTACCGTGGAACTTATGATTTCAGCGTAAAAGGCGATATGTCTTACTCTAAAGTAATTCCGGTTTGTGTTGAAGGTAACGCATCTCCTTCGCCAATTAACCTTACATTGCCTTTGAACTTAGATTATAAAATTACAAAATCAGAAATTACTGTAGGTGATGGAGAAAAAATCTACTTGACAGTTGATGAGAAACAATTTAAAGCACTAAGCAAAGCGTACAAATCTTGTCCGGTTTCTGCAAGCACAACGGCTTCAACTCAAACATTTGAGAAAAAAGTTTTGTCTGAAAGCCCAACTGATGTAACTATCGGTACAGCAGGTGCAGCTAAATGTGCTGACCAAAAAATCAATTTCATGGGTAAAACCGAGATTCAGGATGCAAGCATTAAAAGTGCAAGCCCAAGTGTAACACTTATTGGTGTTTACAAAAAAACTGGTAAACTAGCTAAAGGTGAAATGCCAGAAAAATACCTTTGCTTAGGCTCGTTCCCTGTACCGGTTAAATCTAGTTATGAAGTTGTTACTTCAGGTTTAAGCAACGTTTCAAAAATCTTCAGAGTATGTGATGCTAACGGCAACCCACTACCTGATCAAAACGTAAATATCCCTGTAAACTTGAATTATAACTTTACAAAACAAGAAGTAATGGTTGGTGACTACAATAAATTGTATATCAGCATCGACGAAGACCAATACAAAAAACTTAGCAAATCGTACAACCGTTGTTGTAAAGATGGCAAAGAAGGTTCTTGTGTAGAAAAATAATTCTTGCCAAGCATATAAAAAACACCCTGTAAGGTTTACTTGCAGGGTGTTTTTGTTTAAGAGATATTGTAAAGCCAGTACTTAGGGGCTAAATAAGCCCTACCAGCCAATATAACCAATAGGGGTAATACCATTGAGGCGCAGATAACAGATAGCTTGCCCACGGTGATGTATGATGTGGTTTTCAAGGGCATAGAATAATCTCCATACCGGAATTTTATCTCCGGCGTAGCCCTCCAATTGTGCCAGTTTATCTGGTTTTGTCTCCAGTACTGTTTTTTCAACCCATGCATAAAAATCTTTCAGCTCGGTTTCTAGCTGTGCTTTCGATAGATTTTTCCAGTAACCGTTCTGCTTTTCCTTTTCATCGTAAGGGTTTGGCAAATTCAGCCTTCCGCAGATTTGAGCCGTTGTAAATGTAATACAATGCACAAACTGCGTGCGGTAAGTAAAAGACTCAGGCGTGTATTTGTATTCAAATTTATCTTCGGGCATTTGGTTAAATATCTTCAAAGTATAATCGAGAGAGCTTTTCCAAGCCACGCTGAATTCTTCTTTAAAGCCCAGAAGGTCTTTCTTATCTTTGTCTTTCACTTTGCCTAATGCTGGCAGGCTTATCATTGCTCCAAACAATGATTTTAGCGCATTTTTACGTGATATTTTCATTTTTTATACATTAAAACCCGGTGCTAATAAATGTTTGTAGGTTTCGTAGTTCTTACGTATGTAAGCGGCCATGAAAGGGCACAGTGGCATTAGTTTAAGCCCATGTTCTTCGGCATATTGTAGGGCATTTTTTGCCAGCAGGCTTCCTAAGCCTTTCCCCTCTAATTGTTTGGGTACTTCAGTATGTGTAATAACTAAATCTGTTTTTGTTTGAATATATTCCTGGTAAGCCATATCGCTATCAATCTGTATGGCAAAAAGGCTGTTTTCTGGTTGGTGTGTAACTTTAGGCGAGTCGGTCATGATATTTTAGATATAGTTTCTGACGATAGAAATTATATAAAATTACAGATTTTCTGTTAAAGAAAATGTATTTATTTAATAAGCTGTTTAAACTTCTTATTTCACCAATACTGCAAAAATAGACTTAGGCAAGATTCTGGCTTACTAAATGCGTCTTTTCTGTGCCGAGTTATAAATAAGCCGACTTTAGGATATTAAAATATAAGAGATTTTAAAAGGATTAATAGGCTTTGATGGCATAGGTATTTTATAAGGTTAAATAATTGTATGAACATTTTAATAATTTGGTAAAAGTTTTGCATCAGAAATAAGCAAAATATATAGTCCATGAAAACACATTATCAAATGACACCTACTACAACCCTGCGATTCTCGAGTGGAGGAAAGTCGAAACACATCCGACCAGATGAAATTATATTTATGGAGAGCAAAATCAACTATACAATTCTGTATCTTACTCGTGGTCGTACACTCTTAAGCGCCAGAAATTTGCAGGTATATGAGAATAAACTGGTTGGTTTGTCGAATTTTTTCAGGATACATCGTGGTATTATCATTAATATGCTTCATGTTGAGAAGATAAAGCTAGAGAAACTGACGGGTTCGGTTTATCTGAATTCAGGTGAGGAATTGTGCATATCAAGAAGAAGAATTAAAGATTTTGAAGCAAGATACATGCAGGCCTCTTAAAATAATAGCTAATAGATAAAGCTCTCAGATACTTTAATGAGTTTCTGAGAGCTTTTTTTATTTTAAAAACTACCAGATTTTTCTTCAAATATCACTTGAGACTTCAATATATAAAATATATTGTGGCATTTGCGCCACTGTTGTTCTCAAATTTAAGATAATCTTAAATTGTACTTAAAGCCTGGTGGATTATTTTATTGAATGGTATAAAATTGAGAATAGTGTTGAGTGTACTTCTCGATTTGGGAAAAAAAATACACAGTAAAGCCAACTTTGTGTTTTGTTCTTAAAAAAAATTTAAGTAGAAAATTAACCCCACTAGTAGGCACAATACTATATTGGCATAACTTTTTTGATTACTAGTGCTGTAAACTAAATCCTTTTAATTTATTATGAAAACGAAAAGCATTTTATTAAGTACAGCTATTGCTGTAGCATTCGGAGTTGCTTCGTGTAACTCAAACTCAGGAGACTCACAAGATTCTACTGAGCACTTAAATAATCAAGCAATTGAAGCAACTGCTGTAACTGACTCAATGGCCAGAGCTCAAAAAGAAGATGCTGAATCTGTTGTTGAATTGGCTGGTGGCGGAATGATGGAAGTTGAGCTTGCTAAAGTAGCCTTAACTAAAGCTACATCGCCAAAAGTAAAACAATTTGCACAGATGATGATAGACGACCATACTAAGGCAAATGAAGAACTTAAAAGTTTAGCTAGCAGTAAAAACATCGTATTGCCAACTACTTTGCCTGAAGACCATCAAAAAACCATTAATGATGTGTCGGAAGAAAGCGGTAAGAAATTTGACAGAAAATATATGGATGTAATGCTTGAGGACCATAAAAAAGATGTTGATAAATTTCAGAAACTAGCCGATAATGGTAATGATGAAGATATAAAAGCTTTTGCTGCTAAAATTCTTCCAACATTGATTCATCATAAGGAAGAGGCAGAAAAACTGGAGAAATTGACCGATAAGATGTAAAATCGAGGATTAATTAATTGATTCTCATAAATTATACAATTATGCCTTGGACAAAATCAGATTATCCGCCGTCCTTGAAGAATTTCTCGGCACCTGTAAGAAATAAAGCAGTTGAAATAGCAAATGCTTTATTAGAAGAGGGGAGAGAAGAAGGCTCAGCAATTGCAATAGCCACAGCTAAAGCAGAAGAATGGGCACAAAACAGAGGCAAAAAGGTTAAGAAAAACGAATCTTAATTGAGCTAACAAGCAGATATAAACGAAAAAGCTCCTCATTGAGGAGCTTTTTCGTTTATATCATGTTTTTAATTTCTTCTTTTTTGCTGCCGGGAATAACACATTATTCAGTATTAAGCGATAACCTGCTGAATTTGGATGAAGATTCAAATCAGTAGGTTCTTCACCAACATAATGCTGATAATCTTCGGGGTCGTGGCCACCATAAAATGTCCAGAAACCTTTACCTTTTGTTCCATGAATGTAGCGTGCCTCGCCCAAAGAGCGATTTTCGGCCATCGTAATAACATCAGGTTTTATGTATTGTTTTTTAAAGGCTGTGGTTTGCCCCATGAATCCCTTAATAAGATTTGCGTGGTTTTGAGTAAGCATGGTAGGGATGGGATCCCACTTAGCCGAAAACTGGAATAACGAAAAGTAATCGTTGCTTTCGTTTACGCCTCTTTCCTCTTGTTGATTATCGATTGACGAAAACTCCATTTCATAGGGGTTCATGATAAGTCTGAAATTTTGAAATGCAAAACTGTTTTCAAAGTTCAGCTTTTTATCAGCGTTTGGGTCGGCTCCATCGCCATCATAAGGCGACTCTACTATATCGGTTCCATCGGCTGCCAATGCAATATCAAAAGTATCGGTAGCGTTGCACATGGCAAACATATAGCCGCCGCCTAGCACAAAATCACGTATTTTTCTGGATACTGCTAATTTTAAATCCGGAATTTTCTGGAAATTGTATTTTCGGGCAATAGCCTCTGCTTCAAGTTTTTGTTCCTGATACCATGACTGACCACGTAAACGCAGAAATTTACCGAATTGCCCCGTAAAATCTTCGTGATGCAGATGTAACCAATCGTATTCAGGTAATTTATTGTCTAATACTTCTTCATCAAAAATCTTATCGTAAGGAATCTCGGCGTATGTCAGCACCAATGTTACGGCATCGTCCCAGGGTTGAGTTGCTTTTGGCGAATATACAGCTATTTTAGGTGCCTTATTGAGTTTTACGGCATCCATGTTTGCGTCAGGAGAATTAATTTGTGCTAAAATAGATTGAGATTCAGCATCCGAAATCATTTCGTAACTTACGCCTCTGATAACACATTCATTAATATAATTTTGTGAAGCTTCAAACATGAAACTGCCGCCTCTGTAATTTAACAGCCATTCAACCTCGGCCGAATGTTCTTTTAGAAGCCAGAAAGCAATACCATAAGCTTTTAAATGATTTTTTTGACTTTCGTCCATCGGAATCAATAGTCGGTTAGCAAACACTTGGGAGACAAACGATAGCGAAAAGATAATTAGAGCGAGTAATTTTTTCATGGGCGAAAAACCAGATTAATTTTGATTGCAACAGCAAGCATTATACCAATTAACGAAAAACACATTGCCTTATTTGATAGCCCGTACTATTTCAGAATGAGCCATTAAGCAATTTAAAAAAAAATTTTGAGTAAATGTCCAAATTCAGAAATTTGATTCGTCTTCAGTATGAAATTAGTATTTATTAAAACTTAATTCAAATTTACTACATCATGGAAAAATTCATGCTTATCTTTCGCAACGTAATGGAAGTTGAATCAATGTATGAAAACTTCTCGCCTGAAGACATGCAGGCCGAACTACAAAAGTGGAACACCTGGATAGGGGGGATAGCTGCCCAAGGCAAATTAATTGCAACCGATGCGCTTTTACCTACCGGAAAAATAGTAAAAGGCTTGAACCATGTAGTAACTGATGGCCCTTATACCGAAGCCAAAGAGATTGTAAGTGGTTATTTACTCTTAACGGCCGAGTCGATCGAAGAAGCCATTGAATTATCTAAAGGTTGCCCGATGTATGAATACGAAAGCATAGTAGAAGTGAGACCAATTCAGAATTTCGAAGAATCTTGATTAAAGAAACGCAACACGAGCAGGTAAATCACCTGGTTAGTCATCTTTTCAGGCATGAGTCTGGGAAGATGACTGCCGTGTTGGCTCGTATGTTTGGTTTTGACCGTATAGAAATTGCTGAAGATATAGTGCAGGATACACTTTTAAAGGCCCTAACTGAATGGAGAACTCAGATCCCTGATAATCCGTCGGCATGGCTTTATAGAGTAGCCAAAAATCAGGCACTTGATTTATTGAGGCGAGAAAAACTATTTACTGAAATCAGTCAGGAATTATCGCATCAGTCAGAACCTGATACTTTGGGTAAAATGTTTCTTGCCGATGAAATAGAAGATAGCCAGCTAAGAATGCTTTTTGCCTGTTGCCATCCGGCTATTGCCTTAGAATCTCAAATTACCTTGAGCCTTAAAATATTAGGAGGCTTAAGTGCCGCCGAAATAGCCAGGGCTTTTCTGACAAGTGAAGATACCGTTAACAAACGGCTTTACAGGGCAAAAGAAAAAATAAGAAACGAACAAATTGCGCTAGAAGTACCAGAGGCTAAGGAGTTAAGTGTTCGTTTAGAAGTTGTACTAAAAATTATTTATCTGATTTTTAATGAAGGTTATAGCTCTTCTCACCCCGACCATTTAATAAGACACGATTTGTGCGAAGAGGCGATTCGTATTGGTTTGCTTTTAACCCGTAATACACGCACAAATTTGCCTCAGACCAATGCTTTGTTGGCATTAATGTGTTTTCAGACCGCCCGTTTTCCTGCCAGACTTGATGATAAAGGTTCTATTGTATTGCTGCGAGACCAAGACAGGAGTTTATGGGATAAATTCATGACTGCCCGGGCATACGAGTTTTTCAGACAATCTTCTGTAGGTAATCAAATCAGTGAATATCATATTGAGGCAGCTATTGCCTCTTATCATGCTTCGGCCGAGATTTTCGATAAAACCAACTGGGAGGTAATTTTAAGGCTCTATAATCTACTAGCTGATATAAAACCAACACCTTTTGTGTATATGAACAGGGCTATTGTAAAGGGCTATGTGTATGGAGCGAAAGTAGCATTAGAAGACCTGATTAAATTAGAAAGTTTGAATCAGCATTATATTTACCAGACAACCAAAGGAGATTTTTATGCTGAACTAAATGATACCCAATCAGCAAAGGAATGCTATGAAAAAGCGCTTTCATTAGTAAGCTCAGAACCTGAAAAGCAATTGATAGTAAAAAAGATAATGAATTTAAAAAGCCTATGAATCAAGAAGACTCATAGGCTTTTTAATTATTAATCTAAACCACCTTTACGAATAGGTGATCTTTTGGCAGGCCAGCTACCTGGCTGTCCTTTATCATTAAGAGGTAAAACGCTCTTTTCAGTTGAAGTTCTGGTAGGGTCTTCGCTAGCCTCATACGCCAGAATGGCCGCAAGAATAGCGTTGTTACGTACATCATCAAATACGATTTTATCGTAGGTATCACGGTTAGTGTGCCATGTATAAGTACCATAAGACCAATTTAAAGAGCTTAGAGAGAAGCCCGGAGCACCTGCTGCTACAAAAGAAGCAAAGTCAGATCCACCGGCACCCGGTGCACCCGGAAAACGAGTTTCCAAGCCTTTTTTATAATCGGCAGGTACTTTAGACAACCAACGGCCTATATACTCGTAAGCGTGTAAATAGCCTTGTCCTGAAATATTAACCACACGACCTGTCCCGTTATCCTGGTTGAACAATGCTTGCAGGTTTGAAACAATTTCAGGATGGTCTTCTACAAAAGCTCTTGAGCCGTTTAGCCCTTGTTCTTCGCTACCCCAATGGCCTACAAGAATAGTTCTTTTTGGATTCGGATAGAATTTTTTCAACAAGCGCATCGCTTCCATCATTACAATTGTACCGGTTCCGTTGTCAGTAGCACCTGTACCGCCATCCCACGAATCAAAGTGAGCCGATAACATTACGTATTCGTTTGGTTTTTCGCTACCTTTTATTTCGGCAATAGTATTAAATGTAGGTACTACACCTAGTTCTTTAGAGTCGGCACGTACACTGATTTTAGGTTTCTTGCCCGATTCTGTTAATCTGTATAAAAGACCGTAATCTTCTAAGGAAATATCAACTGTCGGAATCGTTTTAGTATTAGCGCCGAATATTTTATTGGCACCAAAACCTCTCGACCAATAGCTCATTACGATACCTACTGCTCCGGCTTTTTCTAAAGCCAATGGAAGTGTACGGGTATTGTAGCCTGTTTTGCTGACACGTTTTGTCCATGCATCTGTTTGTGCGGTGCGTTCAGCTTTCATTTTTTCAACCGATTCTTTTGTGCCAAACTCTTCCCAGTTATAATCTGGGCGGCCAGTAGGCTGGTTCATCGAAATCATCACAAATTTGCCTTTTGCATTGGGCAACCATTTCTGGAAAGCTACAGAGTCGGCCAGGTCAGGAATAACGATAGTTTCAGCAACAACCGATTGACCTTTAGTGCTTGGGCTCCATGCTAATTGCGTTCCTTCAAGCGATTTTACATGAGGAAATACCATGTCAATATGAGATACACCTCTTTCCCAGCCACGCCATTCGCCCCATTTTTCGTTTTTGGCCGAAATGCCCCACTCTTTGTATTTGGCAATAGCCCAATCGTGTGCTTCTTTCATTTGCGGAGAACCAACTAAACGAGGGCCGATGCCGTCCATTAATTCATGTGCAATTTTTTCGAGTTGAGAGTTTTCGTTAGCTTCTTTAATAATGTTGGCAATTACAGGGTCTTTTGATGTTTCTTTGGTTTGTGCATAGCCAAAGCTTCCACTTAGCATTAGCGCAACAATAAGTGAACGGGTAGTTTTTTTCATGAAAGAAATCTGTTTGATGAGGTTAATAAAAGCCGAATCTAAGCGATTTACGCTTTGTTTTACTTAATTTCATTTAAAAATATAAGAACTTGTGTTGTTTTGAACCAAAAAGAGACGATTCGTTTAAAAATAATGATAAACGGCTGAATCAGTTATCTCATTGGTTTGTAGGTTTCAAAACTCTTATGGAACTTTGTGATTGTAAATTATAGTAGAAAATACTACTGTTCTCTTCATTACTCAAGCAGTTTATCAGATGAATTTAAAAGAAAATGTTCAGGAGGGGCTAAGGTCTATACAAGGAAATATGCTCCGTACGGTGCTTACTGCGCTGATTATTGCAATTGGTATTACCTCATTGGTAGGTATCCTGACGGCCATTGATGGTATGCAGAGCTCAGTAGATAATAGCTTTGCAGGGTTAGGAGCCAATTCGTTTGATATTAAAGGCCCAAGACCCTGGCGCCGCCGAAGTGGTGGAGTAGAAGACAAGGATTTTCCACCTATAGATTACCGTCAGGCAAAATTGTATAAAACTTTATTTCAAGGCAAAACTCCTGCTACTATTAGTATTTATACCAATGTGGCGGGAGCAGCACAACTGAAGTATAAATCTATCAAAACTAACCCTAATACTATGATTCGTGGGGTTGATGAAGATTTTCTGACGATTAAAGGTTATAAACTGAAAGCCGGTAGAGATATTAATAAAAACGACATTGATTTTACCAATAATGTGGTGATTCTGGGTAGTGAGCTTTCAAACCTGCTATTCCCAAAAGAGAATCCTATCGATAAAGATATTACTTTGCTTGGCTTGAGATTTAAGGTAATTGGGGTTCTGGAGAAAAAAGGGAGTATTAATGGCGGAGGAGACGACCGAGTGGCGCTTGTCCCTCTTGAAACGGGCAGGCAAATTGCAGGGAACAGAACACTGACTTTTGATATAACTACATCGGTGCCGAATGTGTCAGACATGGACTATATTACAGGAGAAGCGGAAGCCGTGATGCGTAGAGTAAGAAAAGATGCTGTAAGTAAACCTAAATCTTTCGAAATAGAGCGTTCAGATGCTCTGGCGAAAGATTTTGAAGAGGTAACGGGCTATCTGAGAATAGGGGGCTTTGGCATCGGGATTATTACGTTATTAGGAGCATCAATTGCGCTAATGAATATCATGATGGTTTCGGTAACTGAGCGTACAAGAGAAATCGGTATCCGAAAAGCTATTGGTGCTACACCGTTTAAGATAAGGTTGCAGTTTCTGATGGAGGCTATTGTTATCTGTATTTTAGGCGGAATAGGTGGAATAATTATGGGAATCTCTGTTGGAAACGTAATAGCTAAATTGATTAGTGAAAAGAGTAGCTTTATTGTTCCGTGGGGTTGGATGATAATGGGTATCATTGTTTGTGTAGTTGTAGGCATTATTTCAGGGATTTATCCGGCCTATAAAGCATCAAAACTTGATCCTATCGAATCGTTACGTTATGAATAATAAAAACCTTATAGAGAGCAAAGGGGATAGCTATTTAAAGCTATTCCCTTTATTTTTATAGTTAATTTAATCTACTTTATAGATTTCATAGCTAATATTGCATCAGTATCTTAGGAAAAATATAAATTTCATTATATTTACTTTAAATATTTATGAAACAGCTTAGCTCTGATTTGTAATACCACATCTGTATACTACTATGGAAAGAATCCAGATTATTACCATTGTTATTAACTTGTTTTTTCTTATTTCAATTGCTCGTTTGATTGTAAAAGGAAAGCTCCGGGAAGAATATGCCATTGTATGGTTAGTTTGTACCGTACTGCTAGGTATTTTTGCTATCTGGCGAGATGGATTAGAGATAATCGCAAGGTTGTTTGGAGTTTATGATGCGCCCAATCTGGTTTTTACAGGCTTCATATTCATTATCCTGATTTACTTGTTGCACCTTTCAATTGTAAACTCTAAGCTACAAAAAAACTTAACCAAACTAACACAGGAAATTGCCTTATTGAAACAAGATAATGAGCAATTGGCAAAGGAAGAATCAACGGACTTATAGGAAGAATAAAACGATTGTCTGAAGAATTATTTATGTTTTTATTTACCTAGATAGTAGAAACAGGACCTGCCGTAATTTTCTTTAGTATGAGCCTAAAGGTTGTTATTTCTACATCTGAAAGACGCTTGTAGAACTTCAATAAAAAAAGCCTGATAAATTTGCGTTTATCAGGCTTTTCTCTTTCAGTTAATATTATTTCTGCGGTTGAGCAGGTGTTGTATTAGTAGGCGTTTGAGCCGGAGCAGTAGCAGGTACTGTTGGCGCCGGAGTAGTAGCCGGACGAGTCTGAGTTTTTTCTACGTTCAGACCGTTGTCTTGCGTACTACCAGTTTTATTAACAAAAATACCCGAAATTAATGCACCTACAATAATAAATGCAAAGAAGCCCCAGGTAAGTTGTTCTAATAAATCTCCTGTACGTTGCACACCAAACATCTGTGAACCAGCACCACTAAATTCGCTTGATATGCCGCCACCTTTTGGATTCTGAATTAATACGATTAAAACTAATAAAATGGCAACAATAACCATCAAAACTAAGATTGTAGTGTACATCTTTTCTAATAAAAATTAAATTGACCAATGATTTATCTTGAATAAAAAGCCGATTTATCAACGACTCTTCTTTTCTAATTCCATGATTTTATCTGCAAAGTAAGTACTTTTTTCGGGATTTTTTGCAATAAGTTTATGATAAACTTCTATTGCTTGTTCGAAACGCCCCTGGCGTGATAAAATTTTTGCATAACTCTCTGTAAAAAGAGGGCTATTCATGGTTGTACTGCGCTCGCTGAGGTCTTCTACCTCTTCTGGTGGGATATTTGTACGAATAGGCTGAATACGGGGTTCTTTCTTAATGAATTGCTCAATCAGAGCTAATTGTTCTTCCTGTATATTTCTTAGGGCCGGTTTTGCAATAGATTCTATCAATTCTTCTTCCAACTTTTCACGATTTAATTCTTCCTCAATGGAATCGGGCGAAAACTTAACTTCAATGGGGGTGTCAACCAAACGAGCTGTAATATTAGCGTTCCAGTCAATATCATTTTCTATCACTTTTCGCAAGGCATTTCTGCTTGAGGCATAAATGGCTGCTTTTCTGATAGCATCATGGGCAATTTCGGGTGCTTTGGTGTAAATTCCTTTAGCAATCATGGTATAACCCAACTGAAAATATGGATATTTTTTGGTCATATTTTCCACGAGCATAATATCGTTAAGGTTTAACGATTGCGGATTATTAAGGAAGTCAATAAAGTTATTTTTGTCAAGCATTTGTAAGCACGTTTTATAAAAACAATTAGGGATATAGCTCTTTATCAGAATTCTCAGAAAATAATATTTTGTCCGGCAAAATTAATTGGGGGCACAAAGGTAGTTTTTTTAGCGATACGGTGTTAAATTTTTCTTACAGAAGTGCTTGTGGTTTCTGTAAAACGAAGAATAGGTTGCTAAAAAACTACTAAATTTAAGGGTAATTTGCAAATCTGACTGCTTTTTTAGCGAATTTATCGATACAACAAGAAAACTTATAAAATTGTTTGATAATTACGCTTAGAAATAAAAATCTCGTAGATGTTTCACTACGAGATTTTTGTATAGAGCTAGCTGTAATTTTTCTCGAAATTAGATACTCAATGTGCTCAAAACATTGTTCATGTTTCTTACCGCATCTGCCGATTTTGCAAAAGCTTCTTGTTCTTCTTTGTTCAAACGGTAATTAACGATTTTCTCCCAGCCATTTCTGCCTAAAACTACAGGTACGCCCAAGCAAATATCTTTTTGGCCATACTCTCCATTTAAAGATACTGACGCAGGTACGATGCGTTTTTCGTCACGGATGATAGCCTCTACCATAGAGCAAGAAGCGATACCCGGTGCATACCATGCCGAAGTACCCAATAAGCCTGTTAATGTAGCACCACCTACCATTGTATCGGCAGCTACTTTAGCCAAAGCTTCTTTAGAGATAAATCTGCTTGCCGGAATACCATTCCATGTAGCTAAACGAGTAAGCGGAATCATGGTTGTATCACCGTGGCCACCAATTACATTGGCGTGTAAGTCGCCTTGCGAAACACCCATAGCTTGTGATAAATAATAACGGAAACGAGATGAATCTAGCGCACCACCCATACCAATTACACGTTTTTTGTTAACACCCATAGACTGTGCTACCTGCAATGCAAGGTATGTCATGGTATCCATTGGATTTGATACAATCAACAAAATAGCTTTTGGCGAATAGGTAAGAATTTGAGTAACTACACCTTTTACAATACCTGCATTGATACCGATAAGTTCTTCGCGAGTCATACCTGGTTTACGAGGTAAGCCAGACGTAATAACAACTACATCAGATTTTGCTGTTTTAGCGTAATCGTTGGTTGAACCTATAATTTTAGTATCAAAACCTTCTAAAGAAGCAGTTTGCATCAAATCCATTGCTTTTCCTTCTGCTACACCTTGTTTGATGTCTAGCAATACTACTTCGTCTACAATTTGTTTGCGAGCGATGTTATCGGCGGTGGTTGCTCCTACAGCACCTGCACCAACTACGGTTACTTTCATTTGATAAAAATACCCCTTTTATACTCTTAAAAGAGCTTGTTTGGTTGGAAACATATCATGCTTTGGGGTAATTTATTAACATGAGGTTTCATAAAATATGATAAGTGACTAATGTAATAATTGAGCTATCTGTGCTAAGGTATGCCGTTTTTTTTATTATTGGCATAAGATTATTGGCCTTATATGAGACAACTAAGAAATTTTGCCCAAATTTATTGGACAAAACTAATATAATACAATGTTTTTTAGTGTTTTTTTTGTATTTTTTCTTAAAGAGTAACCTTTTTTTAAAATTTATACGTTTATTAGACAGATAATAGCTTTACAAGAACTTATACATGGCATCAGAGACCAAAAACTTGCTTTTAAGAGTAATAGAATCAGCTTTTTATAAAAGTGCTCTAAGAAAAGCCCCAAGATTAGCAAAAAATGCGCACAGCCTACTTAATCTTTTAAAAAGTGCACTTGTAAAAGTTCAAAGCTTAGGAGTAGGAACAACGTTTGATTTATTAAGAGAGAAAGTTGTTGTACTAGGCAGTTTATTGAAAGCCTATGCAACAGGTGAATATAGGAATATAGAATTCCAGAATGTGTTGAAAGTTGTAGCCGGATTTATTTATTTTATATCTCCGATTGACTTGATACCAGATTTTTTGCCTTACGTCGGTTTAACTGACGATGTCGCTTTGCTGATGTTTATTATTAAGAGTATCAGTAATGAAATTGAAAAATTTGAACAATGGAAAAAGGCGGTTCCTCAGCCAAACTAAAAGGATTTAAGAGGAATTTAATTTTTTAGTTGTACTAATTTAGTTTATATTTGTATTAAATTATTGTAGAAAACATTTAAACTTATTACGTCATGTTTGGTCTTGGAACAACAGAGATGGTTTTGATTTTAGTAGTTGTACTTTTCTTTTTCGGAGCTAAAAAACTTCCTGAATTAGCTCGCGGATTAGGTAAAGGTATCCGTGAATTCAAAGATGCTTCTCGTGAAGTAAAAGAAAATATCGAAAAGGCTGCTTCTGAAGATACTAAATAATATTTTCATCGTTCGGCCCTAATCTATAAAAACAATAGCATTTATGTTTTTGCATAAACTGCTATTGTTTTTTCTGTTTAAAAACTACAAATCTTTGTTTTCTCTCTGCCATTAATTGAGAGTAGCTTTCTTCTAGTAAAGTATTTTAGCCTTTCCTTTTATTAATATAAGGCTTCCCTTTTTATCTGCCAGAATTTGTTTCCTTGTTTTATAAATCGATGTTTCAGCATTGGCTTGGTTCTACGCATTTATATTTTGAGTAGCTTCTTAGAAACTCTTCTATGAATCTTTCATATTTACAAAAATACATAATCTAGCTTAAATCTTCATGTTTTCACTTAAATGTGTTTTGGGTGATTTTTTATTTTTTTTATTAGAATTGATATTTTTTGAAACATGATTTTAGAGAATTAGAAAAATAATTATTGTATTATTCTAATATTAAAAGATATATAATTTATATATCAACAGAATATTATTCTGTAATAAGTATTTTTACCAAAATTTATTCTAAAATACTTGACAAATACTTAACAATTATTTTACATTTGTGCATCAAACAACAAAATCATGAGAAATAACATAGACAAAGAAACTTACACATGGACATCTAAGGTATTTGGTCTTCTTGGATCATTACTCGTATTAGTAAATATTTTCCTTTACTTCTCTCAGAATCCTGAGCATGCAATGGCCTTTAAGTTTTCGAGCGCAATTATGTTTTTGTTGCTAGCCGTAGTAGTATGGCTGAGATTAGAATACCTGAAAGTATTTAAAGTAGCTGTTTACAAAGCACGTCGTGTACCTATGTGGGCATCAATATTCGTGTTTGTTGCAGTTGCGTTTGCAAGACTCTTCTAACAAACTATAAATTAAATAAGAAAAATTAAGCAGGATGTCCTCTTGCTTTTTTTTGTTTATAGAAGTGCTTATACAGTATGCAGATAGCGATTGGTAAGGCTATCAATTTTTTCCATTTTGCCCATTACCTGATTCAGCATAGATTTTCTTATTTCAATTGTAAGCGCACAGCGGTTGTCGTAGGTTTGGTTTGAGATTTTTAGTCCAAATTCTTTCACCACTTTCATTACATCGTTCATTGCCTCAAAGTCAAAACTGACTTCATAAATATCATTGACAGTTTTCTGAACAAACTCTGCCTCGGCCAGTACCTCTACTGTAGCCGACTTATAGGCATTAATAAGCCCGGGCACGCCTAACAATGTTCCGCCAAAATACCTCACTACTACTACTAGTATATTAGTAATATCTTTCGATAGCAAAACATTAAGTATGGGTCTGCCTGCTGAGCCAGACGGCTCGCCATCATCATTTACCCTGAACTGGTTTCGGTCAATGCCAAGTCTGTAAGCATAACAATGATGATTTGCTTTAGGATGCAAGCCTCTGAGGGTATCCAGGTATTTTTTTACGTCTTGTTCGTTGCTGATAGGATACGCAAAGGCCAGAAACTTACTCCCACGATCTTTAAAGAGTGCTTCGGTATTTTGTTTAATTGTATTATAGGTGTCGTCGAAAAGCATATATGTCTGAAATAAATGCCAAAATTGCTAAAAATGTAAGAGTAATTCTGTAAAACTGCCTTTTTGTCTTTCTGTTTTGTGTAAAAAGAGTGTTTTTCTGTCAATTTTTCCGAAAAAAACCTATCTGCACATTTTTTGTTGATATAGAATCAGTACAAAATTGTTGAAATATGAACTTAAATCAATATACAATAAAGGCTCAGGAGGTTATCCAGAAAGCCGTTCAGATTGCTCAGGGCAATATGCAACAGGCGGTAGAATCGGGGCACTTGTTAAAAGCATTGTTAGAAGAAGATGCCAATACATCATCTTTTTTATTGAATAAACTGAATGTTAATCAGAATCTATTTAACAGCCGTTTAGAAAGTATATTAGAAGGGTATCCGAAAGTGAGCGGAACACAACCGTATCTGGGAAACGACCTTTCGGCAGCTTTGACTAAATCGCAGAACTATCTGAAAGAATTTAACGACCAGTTTGTCAGTGTTGAGCTACTTTATCTTGGCCTGTTAGGCGGAAAAGATGCGGTAGCAAGCCTGATGAAAGAAGTAGGTTTTAAAGAAAAAGAACTAAAGTCCACTATACAAGAATTAAGAGGAAAGAATAATCCAGTGAAAGACCAAAACGCAGAAAACACTTATCAAGCCCTTGCACGCTACAGCAAAAATCTGAATGATTTGGCTCGACAAGGCAAAATTGACCCAGTAATCGGCCGTGACGAAGAGATTCGCCGTGTGTTACAGATATTGTCTCGTCGTACCAAAAACAACCCTATTCTCTTAGGTGAGCCGGGTGTTGGTAAAACAGCCATTGTAGAGGGATTAGCCCAAAGAATCGTGTCGGGCGATGTGCCTGAAAACCTTAAATCGAAAACTATCGTATCGCTTGATATGGGTTTATTGATTGCCGGGGCAAAATATAAAGGTGAGTTTGAAGAGCGTCTGAAAGCCGTTATTAAAGAAGTAACAGATTCAGAAGGGGAGATGGTGTTATTCATTGATGAGATTCATACCCTGATTGGCGCAGGTGCGGGCGGAGATAGTGCAATGGATGCGGCCAATTTATTGAAACCAGCTTTATCTCGTGGCGAGTTACACACCATTGGTGCTACAACTTTGAGCGAGTACCAAAAATATATTGAGAAAGATAAAGCCTTGGAACGTCGTTTCCAATCAGTAATGGTTGATGAGCCAAACGTGCCCGATGCAATTTCGATTCTGAGAGGTATTAAAGAAAAATATGAATTGCACCACGGAGTTCGTATTCAAGACGATGCCGTTATTGCTGCTGTTGAATTATCAGACAGATATATTTCAGACCGCTTCTTGCCTGATAAAGCCATTGACTTAATGGATGAGGCTGCTTCTAAACTACGTTTGGAAATGGACTCTATGCCAGAAGAGCTTGATGAGCTGAATCGTAGGATTATGCAATTTGAGATTGAGAGAGAGGCAATCCGCCGTGAAAATAATAAAGATAAAGAGGCTATTTTGAATAAAGAAATTGCCGATTTGAGCGAAAGACGTAATGAATTGAAAGCCAAATGGGAAAACGAAAAAGGCTCAATCAACGAAATACGCTCATTGAAAGAGCAAATTGAGCAACTGAAATTAGAAGCCGAGCAAGCCGAGCGTGCAGGTGATTACGGTAAAGTAGCTGAGATTCGCTATGGTAAGTTGGTGGAGGCCAATAACAAATTAAACGAAATTCAGAAACAAGCTGATAATACACAAGCCACTTTATTGCACGAAGAGGTGTCGGCTGAAAATATTGCCGAAGTAGTAGCCAAATGGACCGGAATTCCGGTGGCTAAAATGCTACAAAGCGAGCGTGAGAAATTATTATACCTTGAAAAAGAACTACATAACCGAGTGGCAGGGCAAGACCAAGCCATACAAGTAGTGGCCGATGCAGTGCGCCGCTCACGTGCGGGATTGCAAGACCCTAAGCGTCCGATTGGTAGTTTCTTGTTCTTGGGTCCTACTGGTGTAGGTAAAACCGAATTAGCAAAGGCTCTTGCAGAGTATCTGTTTAATGACGATAATGCACTGGTCAGAATAGATATGAGTGAGTATCAAGAGCGGCATGCTGTGAGCCGTCTGGTGGGAGCTCCTCCGGGATACGTAGGATATGATGAAGGGGGGCAATTGACTGAGGCTATTCGTCGTAAACCATATAGTGTGGTACTATTGGACGAGATAGAAAAAGCTCACCCAGACGTATGGAATATCTTGTTGCAGGTATTGGACGAAGGTCGCCTGACCGACAACAAGGGCCGTGTGGCCAACTTTAAGAATACCATTATTATCATGACCTCGAACATGGGTAGTAATATTATTCAAGAGAAGTTTGCAGAAAACGAAGGTTGGAATTACCACTTGATTCTGGAAGAAACAAAGAATGCGGTACTAGACCAACTGAAAGCATTTGTGAGACCAGAATTTCTGAACCGTATTGATGAAATTGTGTTGTTTGAGCCTTTAACTAAAGAAAATCTACATAAGATTATCAGTATTCAGTTTAAACAGATACAAAGTCGTGTTGCCGAACAAGGTATTACCCTTGAAGCTACAGATGAGGTTCTGGCAAAATTAGGTGACGAAGGCTACGACCCAAGTTTTGGCGCAAGACCATTGAAACGAGTATTGCAACGCAAGATTCTGAACGAATTATCGAAGGATATTCTGGCCGGAAAAGTGCAAAAAGACTCGGTGATTATGATGGAATTAGGCACCGACGGCGAAATAATATTTGAGAATGTAGGAAATGGGGCGTTTGAGATTGATTAATAGATAATAGCTAAATGGAATAGATGCTTAATAGCCGCTGAATTTTTCAGCGGCTATTTTTTTGCCAAAGGTCAATTTTACGGGGATTAAGTTAAAGGTTTTAAACCATTTATAATGTTTAATGAGAAGAAACTTGGGGCTATCGATATATTTTATTTTGATGATTTCGTTTGTATATAAATATTTTTTAGGAGCCTGTATGAATGCTATAACTTATGCAACAATAAACTAAGTAATTGAATAAATAAGCCAATAATTTGACATCAAAAGCCTAAATATTTGAAAATTAGTAATATTTTAAGTATCTTTATACTTTGCTTGACAAAATCATAATCTCCATATCACCTAACGATATATTTAATCCTTAGAAAAGCCATGAATTCTACAGAACTTGTCCATATTGGTGGGCATGTGAAAATTTGTCCTTCTAAAATTATAATGTTAAAGGCGGACATTAATTACACCATAATTTATCTTGCAGATGGTAAACAGATTCTAAGTTCTACAAATTTGGGCAGCTTTGAAAAACGTCTGAAAGAGTTCCTTTTTTTTCGCCCGAACCGCTCTTTTGTCATCAACCTTAAATTTATTTCAACTTTTGATGATGCATCAGGGTCTTCTGTAAAGATTCGGATGAAAAATGATGAGAATATCTCAATTTCCCGTAGGAGAACTGCAGAGTTTTTAAAAATAATTAAATGATAGTACTTGTGCGTACGCACAAATACTATCTGTTAGTTTAGGCTGGGGCTAGAGTATTATAAAGCTAGTCTATAGATTTTCAGGTCAATACCTTTAGGTAAAATGTAGTTATCAGGTACTAAGTCACTACTAATTTGCTCAAAGCCATTTCGCTCATAAAATCTGTGGGCTGCGTGGGTAACTAGCGGAGTGTCTAATAAAATCTCTTTAAACTGCTGTTTTTTAGCTTCTTCAATTAAAATTTCGAATAATTTTGTAGCTAAACCTAAAGTCTTGCCTCTGTATTCTTTTTTGATGAACATCTTTCTTAATACGGCTTGCTCATCATTCAGCTTTTCTAGCCCAATAGTGCCAACAACTTCGTCATTTTTATTGGTGGCAGTCCAGAGCCAATTGCCTTTATCGTTGTAGAAGGCTTTCAGGTTATGTAAATCGGGTTGGCGTTGGGCTGTCAGGCCCAGATTAAACTCTCCGTTCTGGATAGATAATACCATGTCTTCTACTTGCTGTTGGTACTTTTCTTCAAAAATCTTGATTTCAATAGTGTTTTCTTTCATTTCTTCAAATGTATCATAGTATTGTTTTTTAAAGTCGTTATTATCCAGAAATTGTTCAATTTCTTCTAATGCTAAAAGTATATTTTGCTTAGAAGAACGAATGATTTTGGCATTGTTTTCTCTGAAACTCACCCACATTTCTTCTAATTGGGGTAGGCTTTGCCAAGCTTTTTCTGTGAGTTTGAGGTTTCTTTTTCTGGCATCGTTTTCTGATTTTTCAGAGACTATCCAACCCGCTTTTTCCATTTCTTTAGCTAGCTGAATTACACCCGGATGGCTGATGTGCAATATTTCTGCAATTTCCATGATACCTTTTTCTCCCTCTTTGCTTAATAGATAAAAGAGTGGAAACCATTTTGATTCAAAATCTAAGCCCGAGTTTCTGTATATTTCAGAAACCGATTTCATCATTCGATCGCTGAGCCGTTTTAAGCGACTTCCAAGTGCTAAAGCACCTAAATCTGACATTAAATCCATTATATGTAATTAATTACGTAATTAGTTACGTAAATATTTGGAGAATAATTTTATAATGCAAATTTTTGTGAAAAAATAAAGAATAATGGAGATTATAAGAGCTACAATTGATGATTTAGACACCTTAATGGGGTTGTATGATAGCGCCATTGCGCATCAACAAGCAGTAAGTAATTTGGTATGGAAAGGATTTGACAGAAACATGGTAATAAATGAAATAGAGGAAGGGCGACAATGGAAAGTAGTGGTTGATGGAGAAGCGGCCTGCGTGTTTATGATTGCTTATAACGACCCCGCTATATGGGACGAAAAAGATGCAGATTCGGCTATTTATGTGCACCGTATCTCAACTAATCCTAATTTCAGAGGAAGAGGGTTCGTTAAGTTTATTACAGATTGGTCTATTGATTTTGCCAAAACAAATCAGATAGATTTTGTAAGGCTCGATACCTGGCAAGACAACGCCAAACTACATCAGATTTATAAGAATGCCGGATATACCTATGTGGGTATAAAAGAAATAACACCCCAAGCAAACCTGCCAAAACATTATTGGGGTGTTACGCTTGGCTTGTTCGAAATCAAGATTGCCTGATAATTTATTAATGAATGCTAATATCGTACTTTTCTAAAAGCCCTGCCACGCCATGCAAAGAGAACTTGGCTTTTTTGAGCTTGTTTGCTTCGGGGTCTATTGAGTAATTGTAGGCAGTTCTGAAATCAGCTTTTTCAAGAATTGTGTTTCTGAAAGTAGTTCTTGATAAATCAGAGTTGTCGAAGATGGCATTACTAAGGTCTGCTTCAGAGAAATCTACTTCGTGCATAGTACAATCTTTGAAGCGGGTCTTTTTTAGGTTTAATTTATGAAATGTAGACAGATTCAAGAGGCAGTTCTCAAAACTTACTTCAAAAAGAAAAGGATTACACTGGTCGAAATGAATACCCAGCAATTTGCATGATTTGAACGCTACACGTTTAAAAGAAGTACTCCTGGTTTGAGCCATACTCAGGTTACAGTCTTTAAAAGTACAGTCTGAAAAAATATAACCCGAAAGATGTATCTCGGCAAAATTGCAATAGCTGAACGTACAATTTTCGTATTCGCCTCGGGCCAGGATAGTGTTGGTAAAATCAAGTTTTTCAAAAATCTGGTCTTCAAAATAAGCGTTGCTCATGGTTAATTGTGGTTATTTGCTCCTCATTAAATTATCTAATACAATGGCAGTAGCAATGCCAACATTCAAAGATTCGGCATGCCCAAATCTTGGAATAGTTACTTTGTGGCTCACAAACTTTTCTACTATATCGCCTATACCGTTCGATTCGTTACCTAAAACGATATAACCAGCCTCTGGAAAACTGAATTGGTGCAGGTTTTCGTGGTTCAGAAAAGTACCGATAATGGCCGGTTTTTGTACCGAGATTTGTTCAAAGTAGGTCTGTAAATCAGTATAAAAAGTCTTGATTCGGGTAAATGAACCCATTGATGCCGATATGACCTTAGGGTTATAGAAATCAACGGTTGTATTTGAGCAAATTACTTTTTTAAAACCGTACCAATCAGCAATGCGTAAGATAGTGCCCAGATTGCCGGGGTCACGAATATCATCTAAAACCAGTACAAATTCTTTCGAGTCAGCCAGTAAACTTTCGTTGGCTTTCATCTTTACAACTGCCACCGCTGCATCATTGCTTTGGAGCGTACTAATTTTCTCTAATTCTGTCTGAGAAATTTGCTCGACTGATATTTTTTTAAGCTTTTTTTCGTTGTCTTCAAAGAATTTAGGTGTACACAGCAATAACTCAACCTGAAAGTCAGAATCCATTAATTCTAGTACACTTTTTGTGCCTTCTACTAAAAAAGTAGCGTGTTCTTGCCGATATTTTTTTATTTGTAAGGATTGAACGTATTTTTGTTGCTGCTTTGAAAACATATCAATATCAATTTATGCGTTTTTCTTATTTATCATCAGGACATCGAAGAACCCAAAAAGCACAAAAAAATGTCGTGACTGATAAAATTAAATATCTGCCATTACTTTTTATACTCTTTGTTTCTTGCTCACGTGAAGTTCAGCTAGACCGAGACGAGTATCGTTTGCACAGTTTGGCGTTCAAAGGTAATAAACAAATTTCAACTGAGGAATTAGAGTATCTTATTCCGCCTACTCAAAAGCCTAATCGACGGCCTTTTAATTTGCCTATTACACCCTATGTAGGTCTATACAACCTAGGTAAAGCCTTTTATGATGAAGGGAAAATTCGAGCCCGCCGTGATAAATGGGAGAGTAGACTTAATGCTTTACCTAATCCTGGTAACTATAATGCAGATGTTGAAAAAAAGAGAAAGCGATACCAACGAAAGGTAAATATCTACAAAGACAGGTTAGAAACAAAGGAAAACTGGTGGATGAAAAATGTAGGAGAGCCGCCTGCAAAAATCACCGAGAATGATATAAAACATACCTCTGAGAATATTCAGAAATTTATCTATAATAAAGGCTATTTTGATAACACTGTTATGTATCAGATTGATTCTACCAGCAATAAGCGGGGAATAAAACTTACGTATCTGGTAGATGAAAAAAATGCTTATTATATAGATAGCGTTACTTATGATATTAAAGATACCCGCATTGATAGTATCGTGAAGGTTACAATGCCTACAAGCATGATAAAACAAGGTGCAAAAGTAGATATGAATAATATCACGCTTGAAAAGGGTAGGCTAGAGTTACTATTAAAAGATGAAGGCTATTATAATTTTATAGCAAAAAACTATATTTCGACCGAGATTGATACCACCGATTATATCAAGCGTAATTACAGAGTTAATGTGAAAATGTTGATCCGGAATCCGGTAGCGAAGAGCCAGCATGAGCAGTTCAGGTTTGACTCAATCAATTTTATTTCGGCCGACCCTTCGAACGACCCAAATGTTGGAGGCGATACTACACAGGCGACATATAATGGTATTAATTACACTTTTATAGGTAAACGATTCCCAACCCGGTTGCTCGATAAAAAGATTCTGATTCGGCCCGACCAGCTTTTCAGGGTTTCGATGGTTAATGAAACCAATCGTCAGCTTTATAGTCTCGACCAATTCGCTTTTGCCAATATTCGTTTTACCCAATTGCCTGATAACAAGCTTCGGACCGATATTATAGCACCTACGAATCCTAAATATACTGCGGCGTATAATTTTGATGTAAACAATATTAACGGTATTCTGGGTGGTGGAGCCAATGTGTCGCTAAGGGCAAGAAATCTTTTAAGCGTATTAGAAACCACAGAGTTAGGTTTACGTGCAAACCTTGAAGGGCAACCAGGGTTAGATTCGACTGTTCAGCGAAGCCGTGAGTTAGGGGCAAATCTGGCCTTTAATTTCCCGAAGATAATCTTCTTTAATAGTATTGCTAATATGCTAAGCCTTAAAAGCCCACGCACGCAGGTTGCGTTGAGTTATAATAACTCGGCACAGCAGTTGTACCGTAGGCAGGTATTCAGGCTTACAGGAAACTATTCGTGGTTGAAATCAAAATATGAAACCATACAGATTTCTCCCTTTGATATTAACCTCATCAATACACCATACAAAAGCTTTACTTTTGATTCTATTCTTACATCAGAAGCCGAAAGAGGTAACAATTTAAAGGTCTTATTTGACCCTCAGTTCGTATCGAGTATCAATGCCACCTATGTTTACAACAATCAGGCGCAAGGCAAAAACATAAGAGCAAAGTATCTGAGAATTTTTGTGGAGTCGGGCGGTACAACGCTTAATTTCTTCCCTGATAGAAACAAAATCAAGTTTATTGACCAACTATTCCCATTAGATACCATTCAGCGGGCTTATTTCAGATTCATAAAAGTCAATGTTGATTTCAGAAAATATTTCCCTATTAATTCAAGAGACTCCTGGGCTTATCGAGTAAACGTCGGCTTGGCGCATCCTTACGGAGACAATCAGGCTTTACCGTTTGAGAAAAACTTCTTCATTGGTGGGCCAAACAGCATCAGGGCATGGCGGCCTCGTTCATTAGGACCGGGTTCTGCGCAAGGTGTTACGGTCGGAAATCGCTTCTTCCAGCAACCCGGTGATATTTTGCTTGAAGGAAGTATAGAATACCGCAAATATATGTTCAGGTTTATAGGAAACTGGAATGCAGGCCTATTTATTGATGCCGGGAACGTCTGGAAATGGTATCAGATTTCGTCAAAATATAACGAAGCCAATTTTGATTGGGGACGATTCTATAAAGAATTTGCTGTAGGTACAGGTGCAGGTATCCGTTTAGACCTCGATTATTTCGTTGCCCGTTTCGACTGGGGTGTAAAAGTAATAGACCCATCGAGAGACGAAGGCGACCGATTTGTTTTGAATAAAACAAGGCTAGGGCGTAATAATGAGTATTATCCGGTATTTCACTTTGCAATCGGTTATCCGTTTTAAATTACCCAATAAAAGCATTCAGTGCCATTACTCCGGCTAAGCCTGATACCGAAACGAGGGTTTCCATCACCGACCAAGTTTTCAGTGTTTCGGTCATAGAAAGCTGAAAATACTCTCGGAAAAGCCAGAAACCTGCATCGTTCACGTGAGAGAACATCATGCTGCCTGCGCCAATGCTTAGTACCATCAGGTGTGGCTCGGTATTGGTAGAGGCAAGCAAAGGGGCAACGAATCCGGCAGTAGTAATACCCGAAACTGTTGACGAACCCACAGCTACCCTAATAATAGCAGCCATACCCCAGGCTAAAACCAGCGGATGCAACGAGGATTCCTGCATCATAGAAGCAATAGATTGGCTCACGCCTCCATCGGTCAGTACTTGTTTTAGGGCACCGGCTCCGCCGAAAATCAAAAACAGTAAGGCTACTTCTTTGATTGAGTCGCCCAATAAATTGGTAACTTCTCCCATAGTTTTGTTTTGCTTAATGCCTAAAGCATATAGTGCAAAAACAACCGAAATAAACATACTCACAATTGGGTCTCCGACAAAAGTCAGAAATTGATGCATGAAAGATTTTTTGTCGAAATTGGGCAGAGCAATAGTAGCTAAACTAATCAATAAAATAGGCAATAGTACCGAAAAGAAACTCATAAACGTTGAGGGCATTTCGTCTTCTTTCAGTTCGGGTGCAATAAAGGCTTTGTTGGGTAGTGTAAGGTAGTTTTTTAAAGTGCTGCCAAACAAAGCACCTGAAATAAGTATCGCTGGGATTGCCACTATAATTCCATAGAAAAGTGTTAGGCCCATATCTACATCAAACTGTTTTACAATGGCTAATGGCGCTGGGTGTGGCGGCAAATAACCTTGCGTAACCGAAAGAGACGCCAACATAGGTATAGCAATATAAATAGCAGGCAGTTTGTACCGATACGAAACCGTGATAACCAAAGGTGCCAGCAACATAAAACCTACTGAATAGAACAAGGGTAGGCCGACAATAAAACCGGTTATCATAAAAGCCCAACGCACATACGAAGTTCCGATAAGCTCCATCATCTTGGTGGATATTCTTTGTGCTGCGCCACTTTGTGCTACCAGTTTGCCAAGCATAGCTCCTAAAGCAATTATTGACACAATAGACCCTAAAGTGCCGCCAATACCTTGTTGTACGGCTGTCATGATTTGCGCAGGGTGCATCTGCAAAGCTAAGCCTACACCTAGCGTAACTATCAGAAATGAGAGGAAAACGTGAAACTTGAAATAAGATATGAGCAAAATGAGTACAATAAGCCCAATAATAGTAATGAGCAAAGGCATAAGGGCAATTTTTAAGGTTGAATATGCAGCAAATTACAAAGGATTATTGAGATATAAGTATTGAGAAAGAAGAGTTTAAACAGATAAAGAATATTTTATCTGTTTAATTACTGACAATCTGTCAGTTTATCGTAATTTTGTAAATAATTTAGACAAACCCATTCCAAAGAGTAAGAACTTTATTTCTGGCAATGGGGTTGTGTTTGATAAATCAAGCTTAGCAATCATGAGTTTAGTAACAGGCAGATTAGAAATTCTTAAAGAAGAAGACAAGAAAGATTTAGAAGTAGCACGCATTAGTGTTGATGAAGAAGGCGATAGCAAACGTAAGCTATATATAGAGAGCTACGGGTGCCAGATGAATTTTGCAGATAGCGAAATTGTGGCATCTATTTTAAGAGAAAACGGTTTTGCAACTACTTCGAAAATAGAAGAGGCAGAATTGATTTTACTGAACACTTGTGCTATTCGTGAAAATGCTGAGCAAAAAGTGCGTAATCGCCTGCAACACCTGGTGCCAATGAAGAAAAAGAGCCGCAATGTGAAGATTGGGGTTTTGGGCTGTATGGCAGAGCGATTGAAAACCAAGTTTCTGGAAGAAGAGAAAATTGTAGATATGGTGGTAGGCCCAGATGCTTATCGTGATTTACCGAATTTGATAAATGAGGTTGAAGACGGACAAAAAGCTGTAAATGTGTTTTTGTCGAGAGAAGAAACCTATGCCGATATTACACCTATCCGTTTAGATTCAAACGGTGTTACAGCCTTTATAAGCATCATGCGTGGTTGTGACAATATGTGTAGTTTTTGCGTGGTGCCATATACTCGTGGCCGTGAAAGAAGCCGTGACCCATTCTCTATCGTAAAAGAAGCAACCGAGCTTTTTGAACAAGGTTACAGAGAGGTTACGCTACTTGGCCAAAATGTGGATTCTTACAAATGGAAAGGTGTGAACGGAGAGCTACAAACCACCACATTTGCCGATTTGTTAGAGAAAGTAGCCTTAATCAATCCTGATTTACGTGTGCGTTTCTCAACTTCTCATCCTAAAGATATTACTGACGATGTTTTGTATGCTATGAAAAAGTATGAAAACATCTGTAAGTATATTCACTTACCAGCGCAAAGTGGTAGTAGCCGGATTCTGGATTTAATGAACCGTACCTACGACCGTGAATGGTATATGGGCAAAATTGATAGAATACGTGAGATATTGGGCCAGGAGTGTGGGATTTCGCAAGATATGATTACAGGTTTCTGTACTGAAACAGAAGAAGACCATCAGGATACACTCACGCTAATGGATTACGTGAAGTATGACTATGGCTATATGTTTGCCTATTCTGAAAGACCAAATACGCCGGCAGCAAAAAAACTGGCTGATGATGTACCTGCTGATGTTAAAAACAGACGCCTTACCGAAGTTATAGCCAAGCAACAGCAACACTCATTAGAGCGTAATCAGATGGCTATTGGTAAGGTGCATAAGATTTTGGTAGAAGGTTTCTCGAAACGCTCGGCTGAGCACCTTTGCGGTAGAAACGACCAGAATAAAATGGTTGTGTTTCCGAAAGAAAACTTCAAAAAAGGAGACTATGTAAACGTATTAGTGACAGAGTGTACAGCTGCTACCCTGATAGGAAAATCGGTGGAAACGGTTTTAGTTTAAAATTACAATGACCAACAACGCAGAAATACAATCAGTCAAGAACCGATTCGGAATTATTGGCAATGCTCCTGCATTGAATTATGCTTTGAGCGTTGCTGTACAAGTAGCTCCGACAGACCTGACTGTGCTGATAACAGGAGAGAGTGGAAGCGGGAAAGAGTCTTTTTCAAAAATAATCCATGCACTGAGTGCCCGCAAACATGGGCCGTTTATAGCCATTAACTGTGGCGCTATTCCGGAAGGAACTATAGATTCGGAGCTATTTGGGCACGTAAAAGGCTCTTTCACAGGAGCAATCGACGACCGTAAAGGATACTTTGAAACAACTAACACTGGTACTATTTTCTTAGACGAAATAGCTGAGCTACCCGTTGGTACGCAAGCTCGTTTGTTGCGTGTATTAGAAAATGGCGAGTTTATTCCGGTAGGGTCTTCAAAGGTCAAGAAAACTGATGTGCGTGTGGTTGCCGCTACTAACGTAAATTTAATAGACGCAGTTGAACGTGGCCGATTCAGAGAAGATTTATATTACCGCCTTAATACTGTGCCTATTGCTGTGCCGCCACTGCGTGAAAGAGGCTACGATATTGACTTGCTTTTTCGTAAATTTTCCTACGATTTTTCTGAGAAAAACCACATACAGCCAATAGAGTTGACCGAAAGTGCTACTCAACTATTGATGAGTTTCAGGTTTCCGGGTAATATACGCCAATTAAAAAATATTGCAGAGCAAATTACCATTCTTGAAACAGATAGGTTAGTTTCGGCCGAAGTACTGGCCAAATACCTCCCTCGTGAGCAGGTGAGTGGCCTGCCTACCTTACTGAAAGGTATGAATGGCGGGAATGACGCCGGGTTTTCGGAGCGAGACTTATTGTATAAAGTGCTTTTTGATATGCGAAAAGACATGACCGATTTGAAAAAGCTGGTTTTGTCTCTGATGCAAGGAGGGCAAATAAACGCCGAAACAATGAAGCAACACAGCGAATTGTTTAACGGAATCCACCAGGAAGATAATATTGCAGCCTTGGTGCCTCAGACCATGTATGGGCCAGTAGTTGCTAGCCCATATAAGCCATATCAGCCTGTTGATAACGATGGTTTCATTAAGATTGATGATATACAAGACAACAGAAATGATGTAGAGGATATTTCGCATGAAACGCAGGAAGATTCGTTTTCATTAGAGAAGCAGGAGAAAGAAATGATTATCAAGGCTTTGAAGAAAAACGGCTTTAAACGTAAATATGCAGCCTCTGATTTAGGGATTTCAGAAAGAACCTTATACAGGAAAATAAAGCAATATGATATTGAAGATGAATAACATTAATACTAGGTCTGGTTTGATTTTGAAGAAAGGGTTAGTACTGATTCTTTTTTTATGTTCGGTATTTATGCTTGGCTCTTGCAAAATATATTCTTTCACGGGCACAACACTGTCAAGTGATCTAAAAACCATCACGATTCAGAACTTTGTGATGAATACTGCCGGAGGGCCTGCAAATCTTACTTTAAATTTTACCGAAAAACTAAAAGAATATTACCAAAGAAACACAAGTCTTAAACTGAAACCTTCCGATGGTGATTTGTTTCTGGAGGGCTCTATTACAGGTTATGAGCTTACACCCGTGGCAGCAACTGCCAGTGATAAAGCTGCTCTTAATAGACTCACGATTCGTGTAGATGTGAGATTTGTAAATACCAAAAGTGAAGACGAAAGCTTCGAAAAAGAGTTTTCGTTCTATCAGGATTTCCCACAAGAGCAAACACTTGCACAAGTAGAAGGCTCTTTAGTGCCTAAAATTCTAGACCAATTGGTGCTGAATATCTTCAATGATACGGCCGCGCAATGGTAAAAATCTTTATGTTTCGGGTTTACTGAAAATCCTGTGCTTTTTTGTATGATATGAGATATTTTTATCTTTTTTTTGCACTTTTCTAAGGTATTTTCGGTCAATCAATGGTAAAATAAAAAATCTATACTAACTTTGTTCTTCGATTAACGAGTCGAAACCCCTTCACAAAAAAAAATGCCAAAAAATTCCAATATTAAGTCAGTTCTTATCATAGGCTCGGGCCCAATTGTCATAGGTCAGGCGTGCGAATTTGATTACTCAGGCTCTCAAGCAGCAAGGTCAATTAAAGAAGAAGGTATTGAAGTGAGTTTGATTAACTCAAATCCGGCAACTATCATGACGGATCCAATCAATGCCGACTATGTATATCTGAAACCACTCGAGAAAAAATCAATCATTGAAATTCTGGAAAAACACAAAGCAATGGGTAAACCTATTGACGCCGTGTTACCAACAATGGGTGGACAAACCGCATTGAACTTAGCTATTGACTGCGACAAAGGCGGTGTATGGCAAAAATACGGTGTTCAGATTATAGGTGTTGACATCAAAGCAATTGAAACCACCGAAGACCGTGAGAAGTTCAGACTAAAAATGCTTGAATTAGGTATAGGCGTATGTAAAGGCCGTACTGCACGTTCTTTCTTGGAAGGAAAGGAAATTGCTCAGGAAATTGGCTTCCCATTGGTTATTCGCCCATCGTTTACTTTAGGCGGAACAGGTGGTGGATTTGTACATAATCCTGAAGACTTTGATAAAGCACTTAACCACGGTCTGCATGCATCTCCTGTACATGAAGTATTGGTAGAACAATCAATCTTAGGTTGGAAAGAATATGAATTAGAGCTACTTCGTGATAACAAAGGTAATATTGTTATCATCTGTACTATCGAGAACTTCGACCCGATGGGTATCCATACCGGCGACTCGATTACGGTAGCACCAGCCATGACCTTGCCTGATACTATTTATCAGAAAATGCGTGATATGGCTATCAAGATGATGAATGGTATCGGTCAGTTTGCCGGAGGTTGTAATGTTCAGTTTTCGTTGCACCCTGACACCGACGAAATCATTGCCATTGAAATTAACCCACGTGTAAGCCGTTCTTCGGCGTTAGCTTCAAAAGCTACAGGTTACCCAATTGCAAAGATTGCCGCAAAAATGGCTATCGGATACAACCTTGATGAGTTGATTAACCCAATTACTGGTAGCACATCGGCGTTCTTCGAGCCAGCTATTGACTACGTAATTGTAAAAGTACCACGTTGGAACTTCGATAAATTCCCAGGTTCTGACCGCTCATTAGGCTTACAAATGAAGTCAGTAGGCGAAACAATGGGTATTGGTCGTAATTTCCAGGAAGCCCTACAAAAAGCCTGTCAATCACTTGAAATCCGTCGTAATGGCTTAGGTGCTGACGGAAAAGAGTTGAAAGACCAGGAAGCAATCAAGAAATCGTTGGCAAATCCATCATGGAATCGTTTATTCCATATCTACGATGCCTTTAAAGCAGGTCTTTCTTTCAAAACTATACAGAATCTAACTAAGATAGATAAGTGGTTCTTACGTCAGATTGAAGAGTTGATATTGTTGGAGAGAGAAATTGAGAAATTTACAATTGACGATTTACCAAAAGATTTGTTACTAAGCGCTAAGCAAAAAGGATATGCCGATCGTCAGATAGCGCACGTACTTAATTGCAAAGAAAGCCAGGTCTTCAATAAAAGAAATGAGTTAGGCATTAAGCGTGTATACAAATGTGTTGATACCTGCTCGGCAGAGTTTGAAGCAAAAACTCCTTATTATTACTCAACATTCAATGCTAATCAGGAAAACCCTGATAACGAATCGGTAAGTTCAAATAAGAAGAAAGTATTAGTACTTGGTTCTGGGCCTAACCGTATCGGCCAAGGTATAGAGTTCGATTACTCTTGTGTGCATGGTGTATTAGCAGCTAAAGAGTGTGGTTACGAAACCATCATGCTTAACTGTAACCCTGAAACGGTATCGACCGACCCTGATATTGCCGACAAATTATACTTTGAGCCTGTTTTCTGGGAGCACGTGTATGACCTTATTCAGCACGAAAAACCAGAAGGTGTTATTGTGCAGTTAGGTGGCCAGACTGCCCTTAAAATGGCAGAAAAGCTAACGAAATATGGAATAAAAATCATTGGTACGTCTTATGATGCCCTTGATTTGGCCGAAGACAGAGGTAGATTCTCTGAACGCCTGAGAGAAATGAACATACCGTATCCTTTGTTTGATACAGTACGTTCTGCCGATCGTGCGGTTGAAGTATCTCGTGAGTTAGGCTTCCCACTTTTAGTTCGTCCGAGCTACGTTTTGGGTGGACAAAGCATGAAAATCGTTATTAACGAGCAGGAACTTGAGCAACACGTAGTAAAAATTCTGAGCGATATTCCAGATAACAATATCCTGATTGACCACTTCTTAGAAAACGCCATAGAAGCAGAAGCAGATGCTATCTGCGACGGTGAAGATGTGTACATCATCGGTATCATGGAGCACATTGAGCCTGCCGGTATTCACTCAGGAGACTCTTATGCACTACTACCAACATTCGATTTGAGTGCAAACGTGATTGCGCAGATAGAAGAATATACTAAGAAAATTGCGGTTGGTTTAAATACAGTTGGTTTAATTAACATTCAGTTTGCAATTAAAGATGAGAAAGTATATGTAATTGAAGCAAATCCAAGAGCTTCTCGTACTGTACCGTTTATTTGTAAAGCCTACCGTGAGCCTTACGTAAATTATGCTACAAAGGTGATGTTGGGAGATAAAAAGGTGAAAGATTTTAACTTTAACCCTCACAAAGAAGGTTATGCCATTAAAATCCCAGTGTTCTCATTCAACAAGTTCCCGAATGTAAATAAAGAACTCGGACCAGAAATGAAATCGACTGGAGAAGGTATTTACTTCATCGACGATTTAACAGATGATTTCTTCTTACAAGTCTATTCTGAAAGAAACTTGTATCTGAGTAGATAATATTAATATTTCTTAAAATAGAAGCCATTCTGAACAGAGTGGCTTCTATTTTTGTTTATTAATTAAAGTGGATATAAGTTTTCCGAACAGAAAATCAACCTTGATTCTATTTTAAAGCTAATATGTGGCTAAGGTTTAAAAAGTTTATCAAATACTTTTTTCTTGTATTCTTCATAATCCTTGTAGGATTTGTTGCTTTCAATTTTGATGCTGCATTATATGGCTTTCGGCAGGCTAAAGGTCAGTTAAAAATTATTTTTAATACTCGTCCGGTTTCAGAAGTGCTGGCAGATAAGGCTTTTCCTGATTCCTTGAAAAAACGTATAGAACTGATTCAGGAAATAAAAAAGTTTGCTGTTGATTCTCTGGGGCTTTCTCCTTCCGAAAACTACACCACATTTTATGACCAACATCAAAAGCCCATTTTGTGGGTCATGACGGCCTGTGAACCTTTTGAGCTAAAAGCAAAAAAGTGGCATTTCCCGATTGTAGGAACATTTAGTTATAAAGGCTATTTTGAAAAACCATTGGCTGATGCAGAGATTGCCGAACTGAAAAAACAAGGCTTTGATACGCAGTTAAATGAGGTTTCGGCGTGGAGTACACTGGGGTATCTGAAAGACCCGATTTTAAGCTCAATGCTGTATTATTCTGATGCCCGCTTGGCTGGATTGATTATTCATGAATTAACACACGGAACGCTTTTTGTAAAAAACAACTTGGAGTTTAACGAAAATCTTGCTGATTTTATAGGCGATTATGGTGCAATCAGGTTTTTGGCCTATAAATATGGTAAAAACTCAGAAGAGTTGAAAAAATATGAGTTTTCGAAGAAATATAGCGATGCTTATAGTAAGCATTTAATAAGGGGCGCAAATCTATTAGACAGTTTATATCGTAATTTTAATAAGAGCTTAACAATCAGCCAGAAAACTTCGTATAAATTTGACTTAATAGGCAAAATAATGAGTTCGGCCGATACGTTGATGAATGGTAAAATACAATCGCTTAGAAAGAACCGCAGACGCAACTCGGAAGTAAATAATGCTTATTTCATTGGGTATTTAACTTACCAGAGCAAACAAAATCAATTTGAGGAAGAATTTAAAACGAAGTTTAATCAGGATTTTAAAAAGTATCTGGCCTATCTTAAAAAAGCTTATCCGAGTAGCATTGTTTTCTGAGTATTGGCATAATTTTTTAATACATACTTTTGTTTAGATACAGTAAGATGAAATATCTTGTAAAAATATTGACAATTTGTTTTTTGTTTCTCGCATCTTCTTTTGTTGTGGGAGACACCTACCGCTTTATACCTAATACAAGCTTTAAAGCAGGCGAGTTCTTTGAATATAAAGTAAAATATGGCATATTTTCGGTTGGAGAAGCCACCGTAGAAGTAAGCCCGCAAATATATTCGGTTAATAATCGTGCTTGTTACAGAGTAAATGTTTTTGGCCGTACAACGGGTTTAACAGACCTTTTTCATATAAGAAACACCTATCGCTCGTATTTAGATACTGCGGCAATTTTACCACAAAAATTTTTGATGAGTGTGCAGGAAAATAACTATAAAAAAGATCAGGTTATTGTTTTTGATCACGCAGCCAATTCGGCACTTAGAGAGCAGAATAATGAGAAAAAAGCATTTAACCTGCCAAATAATATACACGATGTTGTATCAGGATATTATTTTTTGCGAACTCTCGATTTCTCAAAAATGCAGGTAGGTGAGACTATTACTGCACCAATGTTTTTTGATGATACTGTTTACAATATGAAAGTGAAATTCAATGGTAAAGGGGTAGTAAAAACAAAATTTGGTAAAATTGATGTACTTAAGCTATCACCGGTTTTACCACAAAATGATATGTTTAAAGGCGAAGATGCTATAAAAATCTGGGTATCAGATGATAAAAATCGTGTGCCTATCAGAATCGAACTTAGTTTTCCGATAGGCAATGCAAGTATGGAAATGAAAGGTTATAAAAACACCCGTTATGGTTTCGAGTGGAGATAAAATTAATTGTTTTAACAAATAGTTTCTTAAAATATAAAAGTATCTTCATATTATTGCCTTAAAAACAGATTAGGCATGAATATCCCTCTTTGGACACCCTCCGCTACATATATTGAACAAGCAAATCTAAAAAAATATGAGTCTTGGCTACAGATTCATAAAAACCTCACTTTTAAAGATTATGATGCTTTATGGCAGTGGTCTGTCGATAATATTGCTGAGTTCTGGGAAACTATCTATCAATTTTTTGAAATCAAAAGTTACACAGATTATCAATCAGTGCTACGCCAGCCAGCCAACGAAATGATTGGCAGCAAATGGTTTGAAGGTGCTACTTTGAGTTATGCTGAGCATATATTCCGATATAAAACCACCGAGAGACCAGCTATTATATTTCAATCGGAAACACAAACCTTAATAGAAATTTCGTGGGCAGAGCTAGAAAATAAGGTTTTAGCCATACAAAATTACTTGCAAGAAAAAGGCGTTGGGCAAGGCGATAGGGTAGTAGGGTATTTACCAAATACGCCTGATACTATTGCTGCTTTTCTGGCTGTAAATTCACTTGGTGCGGTGTGGTCTTGTTGCTCGCCAGATTTCGGACTTGAGAGCTTGATTGATCGTTTTCAGCAGATAGAGCCTAAAGTTTTATTTGCCTGCGGCAGCTATCATTATGGGGGGAAAGTTTTTGACAAATCAGAAATCGTAAATGAACTGTCGGCTCAATTGCCTTCATTGTCAGATACCGTAGTTTTAGAAAGTGATAAATGGAACGCAATTCTAGCTACTGTGCCAAATCAGCCTTTAAGCTTCACTGCTGTAGATTTCAATGCGCCAATCTGGATTTTATATTCTTCAGGTACAACCGGAAAACCTAAAGCTATTACCCATAGCACAGGCGGCAACCTGCTAGAACATTTAAAAGCTCTTGCTTTGCACCAGGATGTACAGGTAGGAGAGCGGTATTCGTGGTATTCTACAACGGGATGGATGATGTGGAATTTTGCCCTTTCATCGATGGCTTGTGGAGCTACTTTATGCCTGTACGATGGCTCGCCTGCATACCCTGATATTAATGTTTTATGGCGATTTGCTAAAGATGCCAAAGTTGACCATTTTGGCGGCGGTGCGGCTTTTTATATCAATTATATGAAGCAAGATTCCCATTTTTTTAAGGAAAATTCGCTTAAGATAAAAACACTAGGTTCTACTGGCTCCCCCTTGCCTCGACAGGTATTTGAATGGATTTATGAGAATGTCTCTAAAAACTTGCAGTTAATTTCATTAAGTGGAGGAACTGACGTTTGCAGTGCTTTTATGGGCGGTTGTCCATATTTACCTGTTTATTCGGGTGAGATTCAATGCCGGATGTTGGGCGCTAATATTGAAGCCTGGAATGATGAAGGAAAGCCCGTATATGGCCAAGTAGGCGAACTGGTGATTAAAGATGCCATGCCATCAATGCCTTTGTTTTTCTGGAAAGATGAAGATAATAAGAAATACAGAAGTAGTTATTTTGAAAAATACGAGGGAGTATGGTGCCACGGTGATTGGATAAAAATTACCGAAAACTCAGGGATTATTATTTATGGAAGGTCAGATGCTACCTTAAACCGTGATGGTGTAAGAATAGGTACAGCAGAGATTTATAATGCGGTAGAGGCGTTGGCAGAGATAAAAGACAGCCTGATTATTTGTGTTGAAAAAGAAGATGGCAGTTTCTTTATGCCCTTGTTTGTGGTTCTACAACAAGATGAAGTTCTAAACGACGAATTAAAGAGTAAAATTAAGACTCAGCTACGTAAACAATATAGCCCTAGGCACGTGCCAGATGCTATTTTTACTGTACCCGAAATACCTTACACCATAAGTGGTAAAAAAATGGAAATGCCCATCAAGAAAATACTGATGGGCACTCCGGTTGAAAAAGCAGTTTCTTTAGATGCTATGAGAAACCCTAAGTCTATTGAATGGTTTAAGACCCAAAATATACATTAATACCTGCCACGGTGATTACGGTTGTCGTAACGACGGTTATCATGGTGGTGCTTTTCATAGCGATTGCGATGATGATGTTTATTATATTTTGGAACTACCACAACTCTTGTTCTTGGGTAAACTCTTGCAGGAGGACGATGCACGTAAACAGGCCTATCATAATGACGAACCGGCGGGCGGCTACTATACACACAACTCGAAAGCGACAAGGCTAGGAATGCAAAAACTCCAATCAAGGTTAGCGTACGAAATTTTGATTGTTTTTTCATAATTTTAGTGTTATTTTATTACTTTGATTCATTAAAACCTGAATGGTTTAATTAAGAAGTTAGTTAGGACTTTAAAATAAAAAAATAACTCTAAACAACTTCTGAGATACTCTATTGACAATTAAAACGAGTGAAGACCTCATTTTAATATTCAATAAGGTAATTTTAGTTAACTCAATTCCCTCAACAAAAATCCAACACTATGGCTCGTACTGAATCAAATATGCTTCCTATCGGAACTTTAGCTCCTGTTTTTATATTGCCTGATACAGTTTCAGGACAATTACTATCTTTGAATGATTTGCGTTCAGAACAAGCAACGGTAATTATGTTTATCTGTAATCATTGCCCTTACGTGCTGCATGTAAAAGAAGAATTGGTGCGTTTGGCAAATGATTATCAGCCTAAAGGTGTTTCGTTTATCGCTATCAGCTCAAATGATGTTGAGAAGTATCCGCAAGATGGCCCAGAAGCTATGAAAGTTTTTGCTACAGAATCGGGCTTTACATTTCCTTATCTTTATGATGAAACTCAGGACGTAGCCCGTGCTTATGAGGCTGCTTGTACCCCTGATTTTTATATTTTTGATAATGCCTTGAAATTACGCTATCGAGGCCGATTAGATGAATCAAGGCCAAGGGTAGAAAATCCTAAACCCGTAACAGGCAGTGACCTGAGAGGTGCATTGAATGCGATATTAGCCAATCAACTAGTTTCAGAGATACAATTTCCAAGCATGGGGTGTAATATAAAATGGAAAGAATAAAATCGCATCAAGATGCTTGAATCTTGTCACTATCTCCTACATAACAATACATGAATATCTGGAGTATATTTAAGCGCTTACAGCCCTTTGTTAAGCCTTACCGAGGGCTTATTTATTTCGCATTATTGCTTACGCTATTAGGCTCTGTTACTGCGCAGGTAAATCCGTGGGTGTTGCGTTATACTGTTGATACCATTCAAGAAATGCTAGATAAGCATTTTACTATTCAACAAGGATATCCTTTATTGCTCGAAATTACCTTGGTTTTATGTGTTAAAGAGGTAATAAACTCCTTTATTACTTTCGGGCAGAAGTTTTATGGCGAAAAAATCAGAATCAATATTTCAAGAGATTTATCACAAGAGGTTGTGAGTAGAATTCTGAGTTATCAGATGGCTTTCTATGCCGATAGCGAAAACCAGAAAGGTAAGCTGCAAACACGTATTGACAGGGGTATTGAAAGTTTAACAAAGCTGGTACAGAATTTTTTTATTGATATTCTGCCGCTTTTTGCTAATTCTATCGTGGCCTTGATTGTGATGTTTTCGGCCAATTTTTATGTAGGATTAGTAGCTTTGATGATTCTGCCGATTTATTTCTGGATAAGCTACGTACAGGCCGATAAACTGCAAGGTGTACGCAGGAAACTGAAATACCAGCGAGAAAACAAAAGTAACGGAATCATTAATCTGATAGAGTCTATTGTAGTGATTAAATCATTTGTTCGTGAGAAATACGAAGAAGTAAAGCAATATGGCTTGCAACTGAAACTCACAGATTTGCAGCTTACAACCCGTAAAACCAACTTTTTGTTTGATGCCATCAAGAGTTTTGTAGAGCAGATAGGAGTGGTGCTTATTATTATTCTGACGGCATATCTGGTACTAGACAGGCAAATATCAATTGGGGCTATTATGTTTCATATTATGCTCTTTAATAATGTTTCGGCACCTATTCGTCAGCTACACCGAATCTATGACGAGATGAACGATGCACTCACGTATTCAGAGGGTTTCTTTGAAATTCTGGATAATAAAAGAGCTATCGAAAAAAGCGGGACTTACAAGCCTACTCAAATCAAAGGTGATTATTTATTAAAAAACGTAGATTTCACTTATCCGAATGGCACTAAAGCCTTGCAAGATATATCGATCGAAATTGAAAACGGAAAAACAACAGCTTTGGTTGGCTTATCGGGTGCCGGAAAGAGTACACTTATAAATTTATTAGTTAAGTTTTATACCCCCGATTCAGGGCAATTGTTATTGGATAATATAGACTTAGCCAAGTATGATACGCAGATTTTACGTGACGACGTGGGAATGGTTTTACAGAAGAATCATATTTTTAAGGGTAATATTGAAGAGAATATCCGATATGGCAACATGGACGCCAGTAAGGAACAGATTATAGAGGCCGCTAAGCAGGCATCATTGCACGAGCAAGTGATGGAATTGCCTGATAAGTATGAGTCAGATGCACAACTTTTGTCAGGCGGGCAACAACAGCGTATAGCTATTGCTCGATTATTCCTGAAAAATCCACCTATTATTATTCTTGACGAACCAACGGCTAGTTTAGATGCCATTGCTACTGAGCAAATCAAAAATAGTTTAGATGCTATAAAGAAAGGGCGTACAGTAGTAATTATATCACATAGTTTATCGCAGATTATTGATTCGGATGAAATAATTGTGATGAAAAAAGGAAAAGTGGTAGAGCAAGGCGTACATCTGGATTTATATGAAAAGCAAGGCGTATATCGTGAGATTTTTGATGCATCGGCCAGAAGCCTTAACCTGGAAAAAATAGCTAAGACATTTGATATTGACTAAAACAAAAGGAGGCTGTCTCAAAAGAAAACTACACAAAATATTATTTGGCAAGGCTTCAACCCCACACCCCAACCCCTCTCCCCAACTGTGGGGAGAGGGGCTTTTTTGTCCCCTCCCCACAGTTGGGGAGGGTTAGGGTGGGGTTTTTCCCAAATATTATTTGGTATAGAAAACTTTTGAGACAGCCTCCTTGTAGTATAACTTAAACTTTTTTCGGATCTGGGTGTATCCAAGGTTTGCGATAAGGGCGAGCCAAAAGACCATTTGCTTCACGGTCGCCAACTATCTCACGTTTTGCCGGATCATATACAATAGGGCGGCCTACTTGCATCGAAAGATTTGCCAGTAAGCAACTTGCGGTAGAAATATGTCCTTCCTGAATGTCAGCCACTGGTCGGCCTTTGTTTTCGATAGCAGCCAGGAAATCTAGCATGTGTAGGCGAGTAGCAGGTGCTGCATTTAACTCAATACGCTCTTCGGTTAAGTCTTCAGGATATTTTTCTCTTTCATATACTACATCTTTATGTATTTTTTCTCCTTTACCTTGTGGTATAAAATCATAAGACATGGTGCTAGCCCATAATGTTCCTTTTTCGCCGTAAAGTGTAAACGACCACGGATAATCAGGATTATTCGGCCCTCCCCAAGTGCGGTGTTGCCATACACAGTTTAGCTCATCGTATTCAAAAATAGCCGATTGGGTGTCTTCAATGTTAGATTTGCCTTCTTTTTGTACATAGATACCTCCGGTTGAGGTAATCTTTTTAGGCCAACCCAGTTTCAGCATCCAGCGTACTGTATCAAACATATGAATACACATATCGCCCATGATACCATTACCATATTCCTTGAATGTACGCCACCAACGGATGTGCGGTAAGCCATCATAAGGGCGCATTGGAGCTGGGCCTGTCCACATTTCATAATCAAGAAAATCCGGAACAGGTTCTACCGGTGGGTTACCGTTGTTTCTCATGTGGAAATAGCAACACATTTCAACATGCGATATTTTACCTAACAAACCGGCATCAACAATATTCTTTTTGGCATCAATTAAGTGAGGCGTGCTTTTGCGTTGTGTACCAACTTGCACTACTTTATTATATTTACGGGCAGCGGCCACCATAGCCTCGCCTTCCATTACATCAACACTAATGGGTTTTTGTACATATACGTGGGCACCTGCTTTTACAGCGTCAATCATATTGAGGGCATGCCAGTGGTCTGGTGTTCCAATTAATACAATATCCAACTGATTATCGGCCAATAATTTACGGTAGTCGGTATAGAGTTTAGGTACTTTACCTGATTTCTGGCGTTGGCTCACAAGTTTTCCTGCGGCATTAAGCATGTTTTTATCAACATCGCAAAGTGCTACTACTTCAACAGGTGCAACCTGAATTAATCGAAACAAATCGCTCTTGCCATACCAGCCTGTACCGATTAATGCTACACGATATGCACTTGGTGGATTGATGATGTCCATACCTCTTGCACCAAATGTAGATAAAGCAAGAGAGGCTGACGCGCCCTGTAAAAAGCGGCGTCGGTTAATATTAAAGTTATTCATTAGAAATTGAGGGGGTTGACTTTGATGGTTTTAAAATCTACCAAGTTTAAGCAATTTTCTTAATACTTTTATAGATTTTAACGGATAGTTACAAATAATAATATTCCAAATATAAGCCAGAAACCCAAAGGATTCAAGATTGTACTTTCAGTTTTACCGAATAATATAGACTATCGTACTGTATTGTTCGACCAACACTTGCATTATATCTGATAAACGGCCACAAAAAAAGGTTATAGAATTTCCATAACCTTTTTGTTCTGCTTTTAACTCTAAACTAAATCTATTTCTTTTTTACTAATTTGTATTCAATTACAGGACGCCCACGTTCGCCACCGTCAGCTCCTAGACCCATGCTTACAAATTTAACTTTATAAACGTTGCCTAGTGGATCTTTTACAACATAGAAACGGTCTTTTCTGATACCTGTTGTACCACCCGGAGCGGTTGAACGCCATTTGCTACCAATTGCATCTCTGGTTTTAAGAAATGTAGTAGTAGCAATGTTTGCTTCAGCATAAGCATCATAAGTAACTGCGCTTTCAAGTACTTCCGCTGCTTCTGCACCTGCAGTGTAATTAAGCAATACGAAATCCTGGAACCAGTAAGGTGTTGGCGGAACTGTGCCTGCGTTAGAAGTACTATATCCCCATGCAATATCCCAGTTTACTTTGCGAGGTTCAACATCTACTGTTTTGCCTGCTTCTAATGATAAGAAAGTAAAGTTAACATCGGCATTTTTAGCAATATCTACGGTCTGGATAGTAGTTGAACCAATTCTGGCAAATTGTACTTTATACCCTTCACCATTGCGGTTTACTTTTACTTTAAACCATTGGTCTTTGGCTTTGCTTCCTTCAAAGCTTACCAAGTAAACTTTATTTTGTGATTCGGTAGCCGAAACCTCTGCAAAAACAGTTTTTGTAAGGTCGCCATCCCAAGAGTCGGCCAAAGCTGCTGTGCCTTCGCCACCAGGAGAAAAGTTCAGGTCTGGTACCAAATCAGCATCAGCAAGTGTTACTGCTGCAATATCAGTTTTAGATGTAGCGGTAGCTGAAGACTGGTAACCAGGGTTAAGTATTACTCTGAATTGACCACCTTGGTAGAAACCCAGATTCCAGCTTTTTCTAGCTACTGGCGTAGCAGCATTAGCGCTTAAGTCAGCATAAACTGTATTGAAATAGGGCGATTCTGCTGTTTTACCTTCAAGTGTAAGCGTGCTGCCTGTTGAAGTGATAGCTGCGAAGCTTAATTTCAATTCAGTGTTTAAGCCAGTAAGAACAGGGCTACCTACTGAAGTCATTTTGAGTGTAAGTGTTTCGTCACCATTCAAAAAAACGTTGGCTTTTTTCTTTACTTTGAAAGAAACGCCTGATTGTCCGGCAGGAACCGTAACATTCAATACATTATTAACAGCGGCAGGTTCAGTAACAAATTCTTTGTCGTAAGTTACCAATGAAGGTGTCAACTGAATGCTTATTGGTACTGCTACATCAGCAGCACGGCTTAATGATATTTGAACAGTGGCTTCTTCTCCATCAATACCTTGTTGTGCTGTGGTAAATCCGGCTAAATTGTCAGGCAATTCTACATCTTCTTTGCATGCTCCAAGCACTACAATGCCACATACAATCAGAATTTTGTTAAATAATCTATTCATTGTATTAATCAATGGTTAAACTTTGGTTTTTATTAGAGAAAATTATTAATGCTTTGATATTTGAGCGCTTAGGCCCAAGAAATAAGAACGCCCATACGACATCGGCACTGCGCCTCCACCTGCGCTGTGAGCACCACCTGTGTCAACTGCCGAATTGTTTATTCTCGTAACATCGAACAGGTTTTTCACACCTGCCAAAAGAGAGAAGTTTTTGTAAAATACTTTATTGAAAGTCAGGTCTGAGGTATGGAAACTTGATGTTTCGGCAAGGCGGGTCTGGATACCAGCTTCGGTTGAAACAGCCTGATAGCTAGGTTGCTTGCCAGTAAACTTGTAGAATAAGCTAATGCTTGCCGCAATTTTAGAAAAAGTATAGCGGATATTACTGTTTATTTCACTAGACCAAACAAACTCTGGTAAACTTTCGCTCGTTGAAAAACGATTGAAACGGCCTATATGCGAATATCCTAAAGTAAGTTGTAGATTTTCTAGATATAACGTGTTGTTCCAGGTTAAACCAGTGGTTTTGTACAAATCTACGTTAAGATAGGTAGATACTCGTGTGTCGTTCGGGTCAACACCAATCGAAATCAGATTTTCAAATACGTTGTAGAAACCGCCAAGGGTTGAATTAAGACGTAACTTTGGTTTTTCGAATACCTGATAAGATAAAAATGCATTGAAACTATTAGAGTATTCAGCCTTCAGATTAGTATTTCCTCTGATAGCGTGATTGCTATCAAAAAACGTAAAGTATAATTCACGCAAGGCCGGAGAACGGAAACCACGGGCATAGGCTACTCTTAAATCTACGCCTTTAGCCAATGTGAATTTGGTATTAATAGAAGGAATAACCGGAGGGGCATCGTAAACCGAGTTTTTGATGAATCGTAAACCCGGACGAATGTTAATATTAGAACCTATTTTTAGTTCAGACGATGCGAAATAGGCAAATTCGCTGATGCTTGGCGTGCCTTCGATTCTTGCTCCCGAGCTTGAATTGATATTGGCCTCTAAACCATGTTGTAATGAAACTTGTGACGAAAACTTATGTTGACCAGTAAGGCGAACAAAGGTTGTCTGGAAAATGGCTTTATCTTGTGAGCCCTGAGTCAACGACAATGTTCGGCGGTCTCTTACTAAGTCAATATCGGTAGTCTGTGTTTTACGGCTGTAATCAGTGTATGAAGCAGCAGCTGTTAGGCTATTTTTAGCATTAAACTGGTATTCGCCCTGCAATTGATGGAACCAACGATTGGTAATGTAATATTGGTCTGTGGCCGATAGATTGTTGGTTTGTGTATTAATGTAGGTGTTTCCTAAACTTTTTAATGTTTCATTAGTACCATTAAAGCGATACCAGCCATTAAATTTCTGGTTTCTGTACGAAATTCCGGCAGTTGTAAGGTATTGTTCTTTAGGCATCCATTCTTTGGCTCGTCCTGTCGAAAGTCCTTGCCAGCCTCCGAAGAAGTTACGTGTGAAATTACCTGATACTTGTAAACCCTTTTTCTGCCAGGCTAAACCTAAAAATTCGTTATGAGTACCTTTGCCATTAAACGGCTCGTATTCATCGCCTGCTGTTTCTTCCTGCACACGGCCTGTTAATGTCCAGTTTGCGCCTTCTTCACCTTTTTTGGTAATAATATTGATAACCCCCGCCAATGCGTCTGAACCATAAGTGACAGACATAGGACCTTCTACAATTTCTATTCTATCAATAATGTTAATATCAATCTGGCCTATACTCTCACGGGTTGAGCCTCTGTCAACCAACGGAACACCATCTAATAGGACTTTTACATTCTGCCCCGACATCCCCATTAGTTGCACATCGGTAGTGCCAAGCGTGAGGTCATTCGAAAAACGCATACCTAGTTCAGTATTTAACACTGATTGAATATTGGTTGCGCCACGTAGTCTGATTTGTTCATTGGTAATAGTACGTACCTGATAAACTGAGTTTCGAACAGATTGAAGACCGAATTGCCCTGTTATAACTACATCTTGCAAATCGTTAGATTTTTCGCTTAGTGTTATTGTACCGAGAGAAAGCGTTTCGTTGTTTTTCACTTCAATTTCTTTTTCAAAGGCGTGGTATCCAATAAATTGGATAAGCAGAGATTGCTTGCCTACCGGGGCTTTCATTGAAAAACTACCATCAGCCTGGGTAAGCTGACCCGAACGGGTGTTTTTGAGCATCACCGAAGCACCTGCAATAGCTCCGTTATTATCAATTATTTTTCCTTCAATTTTCCCTGATTGTTCTTGAGCGTAAGTGGTAAAAGCAGTAGTGTATGCAAATAAAAACAAATAAAGGAATTTCATTTGGAAATTAATTTTTATTTAGACTGAATATAAATAACGCTGCAAATGTAATAGTTTATTTAGACTAATTAAAAATAATTTGAAATAATTAATCAGTTTTAATGTAGGAGTATAATGGTGAATGCAAAAGCAGAGACCTATAAGGTTTTAGTAATCAAATATTTGGTTTGTAGAATATGATATAGTTAGTTGATTATTTCAGCTAGTGAAGTTATTGAGGACTTTAATTTCAGTATAAAAAAACAGCATCACTTCATTATAAAGCGATGCTGTTATTACAAAGGTTTTGTGAGGACTATAAATTCTTGGTTGTTTGACTGCAATTCATATTGATGATTAACGATTTTGTGCTAATGTTGCACCGCGGTTGATTTGAGTACGGATAACAAAGTTTTGAGATACTTTCTCAGTTGGTGTTTCAACAACGAAAGTGTACTCACCGTCAGCCAAATTGTTAAGATTAAATGCTTTTGCGTATTGAGCATCACCTGCAGCGTATTCGTTGTAGAAAACTGTACGATCGTTGTCTACTAAATATATCTGCGCTTTTTGCTTAGTCGGATTTTCGAATGAAAGTTTGAAACGTAGACCTCCTAGGTCTTTAACCGAAAGGTTAGCTACTGTTTCTACTGCACTTACTTTACCATTTGAAGTGCTTGAATTTTTTTGCGCGAAGCTTGTGCTTGCTGATGCGATGATTGCGATTGCTACTACTAGTGCTTTCATAATTGTATTTGTTTTTGTTTTCTTTGGAGTAATTATTAAAAAGAATAAACTAAAAAAAGTTATACCAGTTATTGTCTCCGTTGAAAACCTTTGTTGATGCAAATTTACGTAACTAATTGAATACGAGTCAATTAAAAAATTTTAAAAATTGAAAAGTTGTTTTAAAAATATACCTCCTTGTTGGAATAGTACAACGTTTTAAGGAAAATTGCAAGAGAAAGTTTAAATAATCCTATCAAAAAAGTAGACTAATTTTTACGACCGAATTTTGTTTGGATTGAAATCATGAAACTGTAGCTATGAATAGTGCAAAAAGCCAAAAAACGGCTAAAAAAGGCTTTTTTAGTTCCTCTGAGTAAATAAATATTTTATCAGGGATAATTCATAAAAATTTGTTTCCTTCGCATAAAATTATGCGCTCAAAACAATGCTTACAATCAAGAATTTTCTGAAAAGCTATAATAATCATAAGATTTTAGAGGTCGAAAACCTGCAAATACCAGAGGGTATCCATTGGTTTAAGGGTGTGAATGGCTCAGGGAAGTCGACACTTTTCAGGTCTATTGCCGGAATACTACCCTATAAAGGCGAAATCGTATTTAATAATCTGGATTGCCGGAAAGATATAGTAGCGTATAGGCTACAGGTAAACCTGAGTGAGGCCGAACCGCTGTATCCTGATTATCTGAGTGCTTATGACCTGCTGATGTTTGTAGCAGAAGCCAAACAAGCTACAGAGCAACAGTTGTTTGAATTAGCCGAAAACCTGGGTGCAAACAAATACTGGAAATCGCCCATTGGGACTTATTCAAGTGGCATGCAGAAGAAAATATCCTTGCTTTCGGCATTTTTGGGTAGTCCTAAGCTTATTATGCTTGATGAGCCTCTGATAACCATAGATGACCGTAGTGTAGAAATAGTATATGAATTGGTAAAAGATTATTACGAAAACCGAGGCGTAAGCTTTCTATTGTCTTCACATCAGGACTTCCGTTTCGAGCGCTTACCTATCAAAAATATGTATCTGGTACAAAACCAAGCCGTTTCACAGCAATGAGAAGCTTATTCAGGATTTTTAACCTAACTATTGTTAAAGAGTATTATCGCCAGAATGCCGTTTTCATATTTGCTGTAATGATGTTTGCCTTTGGTTTTCTACGAGCTAACGAACACATTACGCTTATTAAGCATGCCCTAAAACTACCCTCGGTACTTTTTGTAGTTTTTGCTGTATGGGTATTGCACGGCCTAAAAGTTGTGTTATTTACACTGCGCTTGCTCGAGTCAAAGCAAAATGAGTTTTTGTATCATGCTCGTTTGTTTTCACCAGTTAAACGATTTGCTGTGTTTTGTCTTGTACAATTAAGCCTTATTCAGCTTACGTTTTTGTACTCAATCGCCATGATAAAATTCGGGATTGATGGGAAACAATGGGCTGAGGTAGGGTATATTGTAGTTTGTAACATTATATTAATAGTAGGAGGGGCCTTGGTTTATGAGTTCAGAATACAAAGACCAAATGCCGAGCAAGTGCGTAGCAAACCAATGCAACAATTCTTTGCACGTTTCCGTACGCCTGCCTATCTGTTTTTTGTGAGGTATCTGTTTGCCAAACAACCTGTTTTATTGCTGCTTACCAAATTATTCGGGTGCCTGGTGCTGATGGGTGTTTGTAGCCTGTATCCAACAGACGATTATGACGAGCGTCTGCTTTCTCTGGGTGGGCTCTTTGTAGCGGCGGGCCATACGGTGTTTTGTCAGCAATACTTTGTTTTCGAAAACCGATTTTTACTGATTGCCAAAAACCTCCCATTGAGCCATGCGTATCGCCTGCTGAATTATGGTTTGGCTTACTTTTTACTGCTGATACCCGAAGTAATAGTATTAGCCAGAAATCTACCTGCCGAGGTTAGTTATGTATTTATGGTAGCGCTACTGCTATTTATTTTATCAATGATATTTCTAAATCATCATGTGCAATACATTAATAATATATCATACGATGCGTTTATGCAGCGATTGTTTTTTACAGGAATCCTTTTCTTGTTATTGATAATGTTTAAGATTCCCGTAATTTTGATGGCTCTTATCAATTTTTCAATTGCTGTATTCGTTTTTAGAAAGCATTATTTTTTGTCCGAATTCAACCAATAGTTTTATGATTCGTCTTATTACCTTATTATTTTTTATTACTACTGCCGCTTTTGCACAAGGTTCGTTCAGAATATCGGGTGAAGTGCAGAACCCTACTCAAAGAAGAGCTATATTGATACTTCACCGAGACTGGGTTGGTAATGAAGAAGAATACGAATTAACTCTCAACAACGATAACCGATTTAGTTTTATAACTACAATTAAAGACCCTGCCTACATAGATTTTTATTATAGCGACCAGAGTTTCCATTTCTGGATTGTAGAGCCTAAAGATGAGATTACAATTAAATTTGACCCCGCCAAATTCTGGAAAACTTTACAGATAAATGGGCAGGGTTCAGAAAAGGGTCAATATTATACCGAACATCAGCAGAAATTTGAAATAGCCAACGACTGGGAACTACAAGTTGAAAAATGGCGAAAATTGCCTTTAAAAAAGTATTTTGAAAAGCTTGATGAAGAGCAAAACAAGCAGCTTGATTTTCTGGAAAATTACCAAAACTTATCTCAGACTTTTAAAGATATTCGTAAAGCTGATATTATAGGTGCTATTCAGAATTACAAAGTTGAGGCACTATCGGGCTCTAAGTATGCGTCATGGCCGCAGGATAGCATAAGAAATAGCCTGAAACTGGAAGACGTGCCGGTAGCCGCACAAGGAGCTTCGTTAGAGTATGGTAACGCTTATATTAGCCTTGTAGATTTACTGATTGCCAAAGAAGCTACCCGCAAGAAAAAAGAACTGACCGAGGTAGAGGAGTATAATTTTATTAAATCGCTTTATACTAAAAAGCAAATCTCACACGAATTGGCCGAACGAATGTTGGGTGTTAAATTACAGAACGCCATTGAAACCAATGGCGCAAATGCAAAGATTCTGACACCCGCTTATGATTATCTGGCTTTTGTACAGAATAAAGCCTATAAAAACCATATCAATAACCTGATTGCTTTGCAAAGAACATTGGCTAAAGGCTCGCCTGCCAAAGACTTCTCACTGAAAGATAGCGACGGAAAAGAGGTTTCGCTAAAAGACTTTAAGGGTAAAGTAGTGTATCTTAATTTCTGGGCAAGTTGGTGTGGGCCGTGTATCTACGACATGAAGTTTGCCGAGAAAATAAAAGACCATTTCAAAAACAAAGATGTGGTGTTCTTACAGATTTCTACTGATAATGAAGCCGACTGGCTAGAGGCAGTAAAAGCGAATGATTTGAAAGGGATCAATCTTCGTACTGAAGATAATAGCCAGGTGGTAAAAAACTATGCGGTTTCGGGTATGCCTTCTTATTTTCTGATTGATAAAAGCGGCAATTTTGCGGTATCAAAAGTAATTGACCCAAGCGATGAAGACGGCAAAACCCTGATACAACAAATAGAAGAAGTATTGGGCAGAAACGAGTAAGTATTTACTGATTGCCTATCAGGCGTATAAAATCTTTGTAATAACTATCGCCAATGGGGATGGTAGAGCGGCCGATAGAAATACGTTGGCGCTCAATTGAATTGATTTTGTCTAAGGATACAATGTAAGATTTATGAACTCTTACAAATCGGGTGGAAGGCAACAGTTCTTCCATCTTTTTCATGGTCTGTAGGCTAAGAATTCGTTCCTCGCTTGTGTAAATCGAAACATAATCTTTTAGCCCTTCAATATAAAGAATAGAAGATAAGCTGAGCTTGATGATTTTATATTCGGTTTTTACGAAGATAAAATCTAGTTGTTGCTCGGCAACTACGGGCTTGGTTTCAACAGGTTTAGGGATTTCAATAACAGGGTTATTAATAATAGGCTCTGTTTGAAACCTGCTGCTTGCTTTTTGCACAGCTTTTAGAAATCTTTCGAACGAAATGGGCTTTAATAAATAATCAATCACGTCTAATTCGTATCCTTCCATCGCATATTCTGAATAAGCGGTTGTCAGAATAGCTTTGCATTTGCCGTTTACTACCCTTAAAAACTGTATGCCTGTAAGGCTAGGCATTTGAATATCGACAAAAACTAAGTCTATCTTGCCTTGTTGTATCAGGCTTAGTGCTTCGAGCGCATCGGTACAAGTGCCAACTAAAGTTAAAGACGAGAGTTGGTTTATATATTTTGACAGAATATCTAATGCCAAGGGCTCATCGTCTACTGCCAGGCAACGTATTTTCTCCATATTATAATATCAGATTTAGTTCAGTTGAATAGCTACCTGCGTCATTCTTGATTTCGAGATTATAGTTTCCGGAATAAATTAGATTCAATCTTTTTTTGATGTTTTCAAGACCCACGCCCCCAAATCTATCTTTGTTCTGATTAATTATTTGATTCTGCACCGTAAAGCTCAGATTATTCTGATTAAGCAATAATTTAATCGAAAGTGGGTAGCTGGCATCTTGCACACTGCCATGTTTAAAGGCATTTTCTACAAACGGAATCAGCATTAAAGGTGCAATCTGTTGCGAAGATACACCACCAATAACTTCAAAATCAATAAAAGTTTGTCCCGAATAGCGTAATTTCTGTAATTCAATAAAATTGTTCAGATAAGTTAGTTCGGTATGCAGGCTTACTTTATCCTGATTTGACTCATACAACATATAGCGCATCAGTTCAGACAGTTTCATGACTGCCTCTGGGGTTTTGGACGACTGATTTAGGGCAAGTGAATAAATATTATTGAGGGTATTGAACAAAAAGTGCGGATTAAGTTGATTTTTTAAGAACGCATTTTCAGCATTAAGTTTTTCGGTTAGCAGGGCTGTTTTTTCTTTTTCGTTCATAAAAAAATCTTCAATCATTTTCAGAAATCCTGCATTAAACGCAAAAGTGATAACATTATAAATATTGTCGGTGATATAATAAGGAAGCCTTCGGGACTCGTCGGAATAATTATGTGACCCAAAAATATGTAGGAATATTACTTCTTCGAGCAAATAACGGAACGAAATATAAATGGCACAAACCACAACGAAACCCAAAGCTAGTTTCAGGTATTGCTTGGTAGAAAAGTAGCGGTTAAGAATATAAAGATTTAAATAGGTAATAAATATAGTAAAAAACAACGTAGACCAGAAAAACTGGCTTTGGTATCTATCCCAATTGAATTCATAATTTCTGTCGCCTATCAGATTTAGCAAATCGACTTTGAAATAAAGAAACAGCCAGAAAATGATATGAAACAGGGTACGATGATATTTACTCATGATTACACGTATTAAAATTGTGGCCGAATGTACGTTATCTGGCAAACATCTCAAACTTATACCGACAAACGCCTTTAAAAGACCGTCGTACGGTTTATAGAATCGACGAATTCTTTAAAACTGACTAATCGAGCCATTATTGGGTTGGACGGTGAAAAAAGCCTCTGCGACGATTATACACCCTGCATTATGTTTGTCGATTCTACTTTTGAGCATCATAATCAAAACCAATCGTATTATATGAAAAAGCTATTTTTTATTCTGTTCATTAATTTATCAGGGCTACCACTTTTTGCCCAGACACCTACACAAGATTTAGAAGTATTGATGATTGGGGCATCGCATCAATACGACCCTAAGACCAAGCAAGATTTAAGCGGTATCCATACCAAAATAAGAGCGTTTAAGCCGGATGCGTTTTTTGGAGAATGGTTATCGGCGGAAGATGAAAAAGCTATTAAAACTTATTGGAACAAAGAAAATGTATTAAAGCGTATTGAACGCTTGAAGCAAAAGAACAACATTACTGAAAAAGACTTGCCTGCCACAGTAGCACGCCATGAAAAAGTTTTAGATAAAAAACCTGAGGATATGAAAAACCGGATTGATTTGGCTGTGGCATATTACCTAAGCCATGATGCGGGCAATGGGTATTTTCAGATGTGGAATGTAGCTAAGCATTTGCAGAAAACTCCTGGCGATACAAGCGTGTTTAATTATGCCCGTAAGAAATTCTTTACAGCGGCTGTTGATTCTTTACAGAAGGCTATCACTCCTTATATTGATGATGAATATGATTATATTGCACACCCGATGATGGTAGAATTTGGCATGAAAAAGATTTATCCGATGGATTCGCAACGTTGGGACAATGAGTGGAGCGATGCCTGGAGCAAAGCAGATTCGGTATTTTGGACTAATGTAAACCGATTGAAAAAAGATTCATTATCAGCAGAAGGAAAAAAAGCCCGTGAGATTGGGTTAATTGTTAAAAACAGAATGGGTTATTTACTTGAGGATGCGACAAAGACTTATGGCGAAAATCACCAAACTGAGGCGTTAAATGGCCCTGAGGGCTCTGAATGGCTTTTCAGAATCAATTTTTACTCAGACGAATACCGTGAACTTTCTGTTTTTCCGGCTGATTTATATGGCTGGATGTTACATTGGTGGTGGCACAGAAATAACGATATGTGCAACAATACGATTGAACGTGCAAAAGCCAATAGACTGAAAAAAGTAGTAATTGTTGTAGGCGCAAATCATGCCGCTATTATGAGTAAACAGTTCAGAGAAAAAGGTGTAAAAGTGATAAATATTTTAGATGCACCTCTTAAATAATGACGAATATTATTAGGTAGAAATCATCATTAAAATATAAAACAGAAGGCAAATCTAATATTCGGGTTTGTCTTTTGTTGTTTAGAAACTATAATTATTATTAAGATATTTTCTGAAAAAGGTCTCGGTAGGGTGTATCTTCAAAGTAAATACGCAATACTTAAGCATTTTTATAAGAATTTTAATTTTAAACCATAAAATACTGCCTTTTTTTAGCGTTCTTTGTAGCAATATATAGATGTAAAACTTTTTGTATGCTACACTCAATGACTGGTTTTGGCTCGGCAACTATCGAGAACGCCAAAATCTCTGTAACTGTCGAAATAAAATCGCTCAACTCAAAATTTTTTGATATTTACTGCCGTATCCCGAGAGGTTATTCAGAACGTGAGGTTGAAATAAGAAATATACTTACCCAAGAGCTAGAAAGGGGTAAAGTTGAATTTAGTATGACTATCACCCCAAGAGACGAATCTGCGGCATCAACCGCTGTTAACCGAGCTTTGGTGAAAGCATATTTTAAAGATTTAAAAGAAACTTCTCTTGAGTTGGGTTTCGAACCAAGCCCAACCGAATTGCTACGCATGGCAACCATGATGCCAAATGCTTTTAATACTGATAATTTAAGCGAAGCCGATGCAGAGGAAGAATGGGGACTTATTAAAAATGCTGTAACATTGGCTATCGCAAAATGTAAGGAATTCCGTTTGCAAGAGGGTAAAAATACTGAAACAAAATTCAGAGAGTATATCGAAAGTATTGAAGGTTTATTAGCTCAGGTAGAAGAACAAGCCCCTAAACGTATTCCGATTGTGCGTGAGCGTATAGAGAAAGCAGTGTCAGAATGGGTTCAAAACGAAAACTTTGACCAGAACCGATTTGAACAGGAATTGATTTACTATGTAGAGAAATTTGATATTTCGGAAGAGAAAGTGCGTTTAAAAAATCACTTAGAGTATTTTATCAAAGAACTTAAGACTGCTTCTAATGGTAAACGCTTAAACTTTATTGCGCAAGAGATAGGCAGAGAAGTAAATACTATTGGTTCGAAAGCCAATGATTCTATTATACAAAGGCTTGTTGTACAGATGAAAGACGAACTTGAAAAGATAAAAGAGCAAACAATGAATATTGTTTAAAAATATCTGTATTTTTGTGCCAAATTATTAAGAAAAACCTTGGTTTTTTATAGATTTTCTATTTTTTATTAAAATAACTCTAAATTTTTATTTTTGAATTATGAGCCAAATTGTTAGAGTACACGCCAGACAAATACTTGATTCAAGAGGAAACCCTACTGTTGAGGTAGATATCCTGACTGATAATGGTTATTTGGGTCGTGCCGCTGTTCCTTCTGGTGCCTCTACAGGTATACATGAAGCAGTTGAATTAAGAGATGATGATCCTAAAACTTATGTAGGTAAAGGTGTATTAAAAGCCGTTGCCAACGTAAATAACACGATAGCTCCAGAAATTTTAGGTGCAAATGTTTTTGAGCAAGGCTTGATTGACAAAATCATGATTGAGCTTGATGGTTCGCCAAACAAAGGTAACTTAGGAGCCAACGCTATTCTTGGTGTTTCGTTAGCAGTAGCTAAAGCAGCTGCTTTTGAAGCTGGTTTATCGTTGTTCCGTTACTTAGGTGGTGTAAACGCAAACACATTACCTGTGCCGATGATGAACATCCTTAACGGAGGTTCGCATGCTGATAACTCTATCGATTTCCAGGAGTTTATGGTTATGCCAGCTAAAGCAGATTCATTCTCGCAAGCGCTTCAAATGGGTACTGAGATTTTCCATAACTTGAAAAAAGTATTGAAATCTAAAGGATACTCAACGAACGTAGGTGACGAAGGTGGTTTTGCTCCGAACATCAAATCGAACGAAGAGGCTATCGAAATCGTATTGCAATCAATCGAAAAAGCTGGTTTCAAACCGGGTGAAGACGTATTTATTGCTATGGATGCCGCTGCTTCAGAGTTCTACAATGCTGAAACCGGACTTTATACTTTCAAAAAATCTGATGGCAAACAATTGAATTCAAACGAAATGGCTGCTTACTGGGCAAGTTGGGTAGAGAAATATCCGATTATTTCGATTGAAGATGGTATGGCTGAAGATGATTGGGCTGGTTGGGCTGAGCAAACTAAATTGATTGGTAGCAAATGCCAATTAGTAGGCGATGACCTTTTTGTAACAAACGTAAATCGTTTACAAGAAGGTATCGATAAAGGTATTGCAAATGCTATTCTGGTAAAAGTAAACCAAATTGGTTCGTTAACGGAAACCATCAATGCGGTTAACCTGGCTCACAGAAACAAATATAAGAGTATTATGTCGCACCGTTCGGGCGAAACAGAAGACTCTACAATTGCTGACCTAGCAGTTGCATTGAACACAGGCCAAATCAAAACTGGTTCGGCTTCACGTTCAGACCGTATGGCTAAATACAACCAATTGCTTCGTATAGAAGAAGAATTAGGTGAGTTAGCTTACTTCCCAGGTTTGAAATTCTAATACCTGATATATTGCAGCAAAAAGCACCAGACAATAAAAATTGTTTTGGTGCTTTTTGTTTTTCTGCTTTGAATTTATACTTTTGAGATAAAGAAACTGTTATAGTTTCTGAACCGTGCTTTAAATTATTCCTAATTAAAATCTTTGGAGATCCTTAATGTTTATTCAAAGATTCCAAGCTTTATAAGTCTATGAAAATTCAAGTTCCTGCTTTTCTGCACAAGTACCATTTTTATGTGCTCACCGCTTTTGGTTTATTAGTCTGGATAAGCTTCTTCGATGGTAGTAATCTTATTTCCCAGTTTCGTCTATGGCAAAAATACCGTGAGCTTGAAGACGAAAAAGAGTATTATGTAGAAGCCTTGAAAAAGGTAAAACACGAAGAAAAAGAAGTAATGGGTAATACTGATGCAATGGAAAAATTTGCCCGTGAGAAGTACCTGATGAAAAAGACTGGTGAAACCGTTTTTGTGATAGTTGATGAGAATAATCAATCTATTGAAAAAGAAGAGGAAGAGTAAAAAATAAAGCCTTCAAGTGTTAGCTTGAAGGCTTTATTTTTTTTATCGAACTTCAACTCGTACTGTTTTTTGCCCGGAAGCGTTTCTGATAGCTACTTGCTGAGCCAATGCCTCTGCAGTTGCTTTAAAGGCTTCGCTTGTAATAGGCTCGTCTTCCATCATTATCGGGCGACCTTCGTCTCCACCTTCTCTGATGCTCTGCACTATTGGAATCTGGCCTAATAAAGGTACATTATATTTTTCGGCAATATTTTTACCACCATCTTTACCAAACAAATAGTATTTATTGTCGGGCAGCTCGGCAGGGGTAAAATAAGCCATGTTTTCTACTATTCCGAGAATCGGTACATTGATTTGCTGCTGGCGGAACATCGAAATCCCTTTGTTCACATCGGCCAACGCTACTTTCTGTGGCGTAGTAACAACAACAGCCCCGGTTAGCGGAACGGTCTGAACGAGGGTTAAGTGTATATCGCCTGTTCCGGGAGGTAAATCAATTAGAATATAGTCTAATTCGCCCCAGTCAACATCACCAAAAAACTGACGTAAAGCCTGGCTGGCCATTGGTCCGCGCCATACAACGGCGCTATCTGGTGGTGTCAGAAAACCAATTGAAATCATTTTTATGCCATACTGCATAATTGGCGAAATCATATTTTTGCCATTTTTCTGCGTAATCAGAGGTTGCAGGGTTTCGGCACCAAACATTAAAGGAATAGAAGGGCCCGAAATGTCGGCATCAATAATACCTACTCTTGCACCAGATTTTTTTAACGCCATAGCCAAATTAACAGTAACTGTCGATTTACCTACGCCACCTTTACCTGACGAAATAGCAATTACGTTTTTTACGCCATCTAGCAAAGGTGCATTATTTCTGATGGAGGTTACATCGGCAGTCAGATTAACAGTTACCTGTACATCTTTACTCAGATGATTATGAATAGCGTCTACACAGTTTTTACGGATAAGTTCTTTTAACGGACAGGCAGGTGTGGTAAGCACCACAGTAAACGAAACCTGATTGACGCCGACAACTACGTCGCGAATCATATTAAGCGTAACTAAGTCCTTTTTTAAATCTGGTTCTTCAACCGTGCTTAATGCCTGTAATACTTTTTCTTTGGTGATAGTGAGTTCTCCCATGCAATGGTAATTAATTCGTAAATACTTTGTCGTACTTCTAGAAACAACAAGGATTATTTATTTTTAGTTTATTGTTTTGCCTTTTAAAACTGATATTTCAGAGCCTTCAGCCAGTAAGACAGAAGTAGGGGTGGTATCTTTTAAAAAAGCAAAATCATGCCCATAAAGTTCACCGAAATTACATTGAATATCATAGTTGTTGACCGGATATACCTGCCAACGCGGGTGTGTTACTTCATATTCATTGGTTTTCGTGTCTGAATACCTCGCATATCCCCAGTAATGCTCAGTAATAAATTCCTCTTCGCTATCGGGGAGAATCGCACAAGGTTTATTGTCCGCATTGGCTTGCAGGTGATGCCAGCCACTTTTAGATTTCCAAGAATACTTTACAAACAATTGCGAATCGGTTTCTGTAATTTTGTGTTTGCAGGCGTGCGTAGCATAGTTTTCGTTATAAACAGTGTTAGCCACCAGGGTAATCATGGCCTTGGGTACAATCTCTTTGATAAAAACTACTCCTCGTTTCCAAAGTCCATTATCATTGTACCGAACATAAAACCTAAGATTAACCTCTTCAAAATTGGTATGAAATGGAAATTTGATGCCAAGCACTTTTGTATCTACAAACATAAATCCTATAAGGCTTGCATAGCAGCGATTATTCCAGAAATCTAACTCTGTTTTATAGGGTAGATACTTTTTAAGGATTTCGGGCGAAACCTCATAATTGGCCATCAGAAGTTTGCGCCATTGTGCCTCAAGAAAGGTGCTTTTTCGGAGACGGGCTTCTTGCATACTGAATTTCAGACTAATATTGATAATAAAACTGGCATAAGCGCCTACAAAGGTAAGCAGGCTTATGCCAGTTTGAATAAAATAATAATAATAAAATGCTGAAAATGAATTTCAGAATTAAGGATTAGCTATTTTAAAGCTTTTACCCATATCCACCATTTTAACAACTCACCTTCCTGATTAAAAATAGGGTCGGTATTTGGTATAGGTAATTGTGCTATGCGGGGTAAAGCTTTTTTTCGCTCTTCAGCGCTGCCCTTTAATAAATCCCAATCACGGCCGTCGGGGTAGCCACCAACTATTTCGTAATTTTTGTGGCGAGAAACTGCCCTGTGTCCCACACCTGCCGGTATTATTAGCACATCACCTGCCGAAACTTCTATTTTTATGCCATTTTTGCCCCCAATTTGTAGTGTCACACTTCCTTTGCCTACACCTAGCACTTCGTGTGTGGTACTATGAAAATGGTGATAAGGTAAAACTATATCACGCCAATTGTTTGTCCAGCCATTGGCTTTAAAACGTTCTTCCAGCCATGCTGATTTATCCTCAACATCAGTTACCTGATGATAAACAATAAGGGGTAAATGGCTATTGGGAGTGGTGCCGTCGTCGTCGAAGTAATATTTTTCAAACTTATACTGCATAGCTAAAAATAAATAAGTTGCGTATCAATGTGCTGTGTTAAAATTATAGAGTTTTGATTTTGATGTTGCGGAACATTATACCTTTCGACCACTCCTGCAAGGCTATATGGCCTTTGGTATATTTACCAAACTCAGGGAAAGTTTTAAAACCACTTTTGGCAACCGAATCTTTCCATGCCTGAGAGGTGAAATCTTGTTCAGCTGTCAGTTTATCGTTCAGATAAAACTCTATTTTGCCATTCTGTTGTTTGATACGTGACTGGTTCCATTGGTCAACTGGCTTAATAGGTGCATCAGTTTTTTGCTCTGTAAAGTTATATAGCGAACCCGCCCATTTTTTAGAAGTTACGGCGTAGTCGTGGTGTGTTTTTTCCAATAACTGATATTCAGGCCCCGATGCCCATGCAGTTGGGTTTTCTTCTTTTTCCTGCACATTTATAAATACCCCACTATTGCCGGCTTCGGCTATTTTCCATTCAAATGATAAATCAAAATTCTCAAATTCATTGTCTGATACAAGGTCTCCGTGTGCAACGCCAAACGTATCGGCCTTACAATAAAGGGCACTATCTTGCACAATCCATGACGATGGCACTTTGCCTTGGTTGTACAAATGCCAACCATCGGTAGTTTTACCATCAAATAATAGTGTCCATCCTTCTTTTTTTTCTTCTTCGGTTAGTTGATTTAGTTTTACTTCTTCTTTTTTTTCTGTACAAGCCATTAGCATAAGCGCTGCAAAACTTACTGTTGCTAACGATTGGGTGAATGTTTTTTTCATAGAATTCAATAGATATTGGGTTTTGTTTTGAGAAAATTTTATTGAAGAGCAATTTACTCTGTTATTTCGATAATATTGTCTTCCGGATCTAAAATTACGCTTTCGTAATAGCCATCGCCCGTAGTGCGAGGTTGACCAACTATTCTGATGCCATCAGCTCTAAGTTGGTTTGTGAGTTTATCGACATTCTCTTTACTGCCCACCGAAAGCGCAAAATGGATAATGCCCATCTTCTGGGCATCATAGCTTTTGTTTTCTTCTAAAATTCCGGGTTTCTGCATTAGTTCCAGACGGCAACCATTATCAAAAGTTAGAAAATACGATTCAAAGTTTTTGTTAGGGTTATGATATTTTGCGTTGGCGGTAGCTTCAAAATATTTCTCATAGAAATTTCTTGTAGCTTCAAGGTCTTTTACCCAAATGGCGATATGGTCTATTTTCATGCCTGATTATTCTTTAGATTTTTTAGATTAATTCAGTTATTCTAAACTTTAGTATAGAAATAGAATTTTAATGTCTGCAATATTATGCAATTTTGCTAAAAATTGCAATATTTGTTTTTGTATTAATACAAAGAAAGCTCCTGATAATATTAAAAGTTTGCTGTATAAAGTATTTTTAAATATCGACTAGATTATAGGCCAAAGAATTAGGTTTTAGAAATAGCCTATTAGCAAATAATCCTAACCAAGGCATCTGTTTTGAATAGCTTGAATTGTTTGATTTGTGTGAACGGTACTATTACGCAGAAATATTGAGATTCTAAAGCCAAGCTTAACTTTTGGTGAGCTATGGCTTATCATTTTTGTAATAGCGAACTGAATTATATCTGACCAGATTAAGAAACTGTTTGAGTTAAGTTTTAATATAAAACCTTGATGGACATAATATAAAATCGCAGAATATCGCATTATAAAATGCTAGTTTATAAGTTCAAAAAATGAAAATTGTGTCTTGTGAGAAAGACTATATTATAAACTTAGTCGGAATTAGTTTTTCGCCTGTTACTTTAATTATAGGCTTTGGTAGATGAGCAACTGAAAGGTAACTTAATCACAAGTAGAGGTTTGTGTATTTACAACATTATAAAAAGCATCTTAATCTTACTCCGATTCATCTAATGTTGCAGAAGTAAATTCATAAAAAATGCCTTAAAATAAAAATAGCTTGATTTTATTGTAAGGTAGTGGGGTTCGATATTTATTTGTAGCAAATATCTAAAGAAATAGCTAAAATGTAAAAACTACTTTATCACTTACACAATAATTGCTACTACTATAGATATGTAGATGTAGGTATTCTTTTATGCCTGAATCAAGGTCTGATAAAGTTATTTTCTGTTTATAAAGTATTTAAAACATTTTAAGCCAATGAAGAAAATTGTTTTGCTTCTGTTAATACCCTTTTGTGTTTTTGCCCAGAAGGATAGCCTTAAATTGAAAAGTATGCTTCCTGAAGCTGTTGCTGCAGCTTGTCCCCAAACTGTACTGGGGTGTAACTTTAATAATTGGCCTAATCCGCTAAAAGGGTCAACTATTACATATCCGGCTCCAGTAAATGGCAACTGCTACGATGGCAATGCTTCAACCAGTTGGAATTGTATAACAACTCGCGCAAACCAAACCTGGTTCTATGTTAAAATTCTGACGAGTGGTAATATAAGGTTTGTTTTTAATAATTCCAGTAATGTAGATGTTGATGGTGTACTTTGGGGACCTATTCCGAATGGAGACTTAAGTCAGGCATGTAGTATTTCCCAAACAACACCATTATTATGCGACTATAACGCTAGCCCTACTGTTGAATTACCTTGTACCTCTCATAGTTCATTATGTGGGGGTACAAATTCAGGGTCATTAGCAGTACAGGCTGGACAAGTTTACTTGATGTGCATCTTGAATTATGCTAATCGACCTACAAATATTACTTTGGTACAGCCAATAGGTGGAAGCGTATATTACTCTCAGGAGTCTCAACAGGTAGAAATTGAACACTTTGCAGTTAATAATGGTGATTTATCTGATAGAAAAAGTCTCAAAAATGCTGGTATAGAAGATAGCGGTGTTTTTAAAGTATGTGCTGATGGAGCAGTTTCTTCTTTATTTAAAATAAAAACTAGTGTTCAGAATTTAAAAGCACGTATTACTCAAGATCCGAATAGTAGTAATACAATGCTCTATGGTAGTTTTTCTAATGTAAGTAATATAAATGGGGTTTATGAAATTTCGTATCGTCATCCAGATTATTTAAATAATATTTACAGCTACTCTCAATATAGTATGGAGCTTTATTCGCAAGATAACCCTTCTGTTCTTATAGCTTCTTATCCAATAAGAATTCATCCGGCACCTTTTTTGATGGTTCATGGGCTATGGTCAAATGGAACACCTTTAAGAGGCTCCTGTTTTGAAACACTAGAATCAGAGCTTAATAATACTAGCTCTTATAAAATCAATACAAACGTAACTGAAACCAAATTGTTTATACAGGCTAACTATAGAAACTCTAATGATGCTACGTTTATTAGTAATAGTTGGGTTGTACCTGATTATCTAAACAGGTTAAGAGGCTATCTTCTTACAGAAGGATACGCAGTCTCAAAATTCGATGTTTTAGGCCATAGTATGGGCGGAATACTGGCGCGGCAGTATTTGCAAAGTGTTAATTATCGTAACAATATTCATAAACTAATTACGCTAAATACACCCCATTCAGGGTCTCAGATGGCAAATTTTTTATCTAATCCTGTGAATACTGGAGACGCCCTTTGCCAGTTTATAAGAGACATAATGACTGATAACGAGACATTAAGTGCTTGCCAGAGTAGTGCTATTAATGATTTGAAAGTGAATAGCGCAGCAATAAGCACACTTAATAATGGTACAGGATTAATCAAAGTTGTTCCTTCTCATGCAATTGCAACCACTTTCCCGTTAAGTGCTATCGCCAATGGCTTATCCAGAGTTCCGAAGGTAGGATTAATGGCTTCTTTAATCAATGTATTAATGTCGACGATTTTTAATAATGAATCCAACGACCTGGTAGTTGCTTTGAGTAGCCAGCAAGGTGGATTACCATCTAATGCGAGGTCTTATCCTAGTAGTTTTACTCCGCATAGTTCTCAAAGTAATTATTATGTGAAAGAGCAGATTTTCTTTTTGCTCGGCGAGCAGTCTTCAAGCAGTTCGTTTACCCTAGCAGGTTTTAATCCTCCAAGACTTGATTTCTTCGCTCCTAATGTTGTAACACCCAATGCATCAGCAGATCAAATAAATGCTTCAATTAATATTGTGCAGCCTGCAAATAATGCAAAAGTTAATGTTGCCAACTATATGAATTTTTCAATAAGTGGTTCAAATATTACGGAAATAAATGTAGCAATTGATTATGATGATGATGAGGCCATGTCTTATAAGGCAACAGGTAGTACTGCAAACTTTTCAATTTATATAGATGAAGGATTTACAATAGGTAAACACAATGTTTTAGCAATTGGAAAATTGTCGGATGGTAGCACAGTAACACAAAAGATATCATTTGAGGTGGTGAACTGTGTGACGCAATATAACCCATTAAATGGTAACTTAACTGAATCATATTATCAGGCAAAAAATGTTATTATTACTACCGGACAGGTTCCTTTTGGGCAGAATATTAATATGAGCGCCGGGAAATCAATAACCATAAATCCAGGATTTATGACAGACCCTTACGCCATATTTACAGCTAAAATAGAAAATTGCGGCAATTGAGAGTTTTATTTAGTAAAATTGTTTATGCTCTGAAATAAGCAACATACTGCCTATTTCAGAGCATAATTTTTGTATGTAATCAATTGCAATGGTTTAATACGATTATTTAGTCATTCAAATTATATATGTTATAAATAAATATAAATTTTTTAAAATTATATTGTACACAATATAATTTTGTATTACATTTGTGCCATGATAATTTTAAGTAGATGACAGACACGTTAAAATTAAAGAATCAGGTATGTTTTCCGGTTTATGCTTTGGCTCGGGAAATAATGAATCATTATAGACCAATACTTGATGAGATAGACCTTACTTATCCGCAGTATCTGGCCATGATGGTGTTGTGGGAAGAAGAAACACAAACAGTGAATCAATTAGGCGAAAAATTGCTGCTTGATAGTGGTACGCTTACACCTTTGCTGAAACGGCTCGAGCAAAAAGGCTTTGTTAGCAGAACCAGAAGCACGTCAGACGAACGAGTGGTACTTGTAACACTCACCGAGAAGGGTAGGGGATTGTATACGAAGGCATCGTGTGTGCCTGAGCAATTTGTAGCATCACTCAATATTTCGATGGAAGAGATAATTCAATTAAAAACAATAACAGATAAAATTTTAAATCAGCAAATCAAAAAATGAAAGCATTATATACAGCAAGCGCTACGGCGACCGGAGGGAGAAACGGCCACGTAAAATCAGATAATGGTATTTTAGACCTACAAGTAAGAATGCCAAAGGCTTTGGGCGGTGCTACCGACGACTATACTAATCCGGAGCAGTTGTTTGCAGCAGGTTATTCGGCGTGTTTTGATAGTGCCCTGAATCGTGTAATTAAAACATTGAAAGTAGAAACAGGAGAAACTACTGTAAATGCCAAAGTGAGTATCGGTCAATTAGAGAACGGAGGTTTTGGTCTTGCTGTTGAACTAGCAGTAAACGTACCGGGTGTAAGCCAGGAACAAGCGCAGAAATTGGTAGAAGAAGCACACAAAATTTGTCCGTACTCAAATGCTACCAGAGGTAATATTGACGTGCAATTAACGGTGAGCAATAATTAATCGTCAGATTTTATTCGTAAATCTCTAATACTAGTATTGGAAAAATAGTCAACGGTATTGTCGGATAATACCCCCACAAAAAAAGCTATCAGGTTTGATAGCTTTTTTACTTGTACACGTATGAAAAAAAACTGCCAATGATAGGCAGTTTTTTCTTGCTAAAACAAAACTATTGAAACAATAGCGACCTTAATAAACTTTACGGCTTAGGCTGTGCATACACCGTATGATTCTGCTATGAAACATTCAAAGCTAATACCTCTCTAAAAAAATGAAAAAACGATTCTGCCGGATGGTAGATTCAATGTGATGAATGTATTATATCGGCCGATGAATTGACTATCGACCAAGCCAGTTTTTGAAATCTGGCACTTTGTGCACGCTCACAAAAATATCTTTGCGAGGCACTGGAGCTAAATCTAGCTTAATTTTGGTAGACGAATATATCTGAATAGATTTAAGGGCCTTGCGGGCAACAAGGTATTGCCTGTTTATTCGGAAGAAATTTGCAGGATTTAGTTGACTTTCAAGCCCATCGAGGCTGAATTCTAATGGTAATAACTGGCCGGCTTTTGTTAGAAGGAAAGTGGCTTTTTCTTCCGAATAAAAGTAGGCAATGTCTTCCACCTCAATGCTATATATTTTGGTGCCAACAGTTACCATAAACCTGTCTTTATAGCTAGATTCTTTAGGTTTTTGTACCAGTTGTAGTAAAGTATTTATATCGAAACTCGTATTTGCTTTCAGAGATTTGAATTTTTCTAAGGCAGCCACCAGTTCATCATAATCAATAGGTTTTAGTAGATAGTCAACACTATTTACCTTAAATGCTTTGAGCATGTATTCATCAAAGGCAGTAGTGAAAATTATCGGTATAGTCAGGCTTACCTGTTCAAAAATACTGAAAGCCTGGCCATCTTCCAGATGTATATCCATAAAAGCAATATCGGGCATGCTGTTCTGCTGAAACCAGGCAACTGCCTCCTTAACTGAGGGTAAAAGTGCTAGTATCTGTATGGTAGGGTCGTAATTTAAAAGCATCCTGACCAACTGTCTGGCAGTTCTTTCTTCATCTTCAACTATAATTACGTTCATCAGAGTAGGGGAATCTTTACGATATAAGAATTATTAACAATTTCGTGGCTTACTTTTAATTCAGTAAGCAATGCGTATCGATTGGCAATATTGCTAAGGCCTACGCCTGTCGAAACATCGGGTTGATCTCTTAATTGTAATGGATTTTCAATTATCAGAAATGGTTCTTCGTAATGAATGTCCACTTTAAGAGGCTCGGCTATCGACATTCGATTGTGTTTTACGGCATTTTCAACCAACAATTGCAAAGCTAATGGTGCTATCTGATAGCGGTTTTTTATTTCGTTCGGTACGTTTATATTTACCTCAAATTTGTTTTCGAAGCGTATTTTGAGCAAAAATGTATATGATTCAATAAAATCAAGCTCCGTTTTAAGCAAAATAAGGTCTTGGTCACGCTGTTCTAAAATATAGCGGTATGCCTTAGATAATTGCTGTACAAATTTGGCCGAAAGATTAACGTCTTCATAGATGAGCGAGTTAAGAATACTCAAGCTGTTAAACAAAAAATGTGGATTTACCTGATTTTTTAATGCAGCAAATTGTGCCATTACAGCTTCCTTTTCGAGTTGTTCTGACTTTAGTTGCACATCTTTCAATTGCTGGTAAGCCCTGAAATTGAGGGTTAGGTAAAAAGCCGAAAACATAATAACTACCGAAAAGCCTTGATTGAATCGGGTTATATAATTCCACATATCGGGTGAGATTTCTTGTGGTTTGTTTTTAGGAATCCACTTGGGCCAGATTGAAAAAACAATTTCCAAAATTGATTTTATAACATACCTTAACGTAAATGTATAAGCAATAGATAAACCCAGAGCAATAATTATAGAAACCAATAGCGCAGCTATACTGAATTTCATCAAAAAATCTTTGCCCCACAAAACACCTATTTTATACTGAATCCAGTCTGTAAAAGTAATCCAGATAAAATACATCAGTATTGTAAGGAAACCGAATGCCGTTAGGATGTAAAAAAAAACCGGAGAGAAAATATTTTCTTTTTCGGTATTGGGCATGTTTACGTATAACAAAATAGGAGAGTAAAATATAAACAGGCGAAACGCCAGTTGCCATTTTTGTTTAGAGCTAAGTAAATTTGCCATAGACACAAGTTAAAGAAACTCAAAGGTAGGTGAGGGGCATTGCTGAATCAAAAGAAATAAGAAGAGCAGACAATTCAAAGCCCTGAATGTAGTTTTTGAGAGATGAGTGAATCTAAAATAGTGCCTACGCTTAAAAAAACGCCACCAATGAAGTGGTATATTTTAGCCTTGAGGTTAGAAATAATACAGAAGCTTTAGAGTTATTTATTGTAACAACATGAAAAACTATTTAAGCAAAAATTATGAAAAGGAAGTACTTTATTTAAAACTTATTACCATAGACAGAAGAAATTCTACTGTCTATGGCTTTAGAAAGAATATATCTTTATTTTTTCACCCTCTTAGCTCTTACGTATTGCATAGGCCATTCGGTTTCGTAGCCTAGTTCGCTTGCGGCTCTCAGTGGGAAATAAGGATCACGGAGTAATTCTCTGGCTAAAAATACTAAATCTGCTTTGCCTGAGGTAATCACTTCATCGGCTTGCTGAGATGATACAATCAAGCCGACTGCTCCGGTTTTGATGCCTGTTTGTGCTTTTATGCTTTCGGCAAATGGTATCTGGTAACCAAGACCTACCGGAATGTTAGTCGGTGATGTTAAACCACCTGTCGAGCAGTCTATAACATCAACGCCTTTGTTTTTAAGAATGGCTGCAAGCTGAACAGATTCCTCGGGTGTCCAGCCATTTACTTCCCAATCAGTAGCAGAAATTCGAACAAATAATGGATAACCTTCGGGTAATATAGGTCTTACTTCATCAACCAGTTGTACTAATAGTCTGATACGGTTTTCGAAGCTACCACCATATTCATCAGTTCGTTTATTGATTAAGGGGGACAAAAACTCATGAATCAGATAGCCATGAGCAGCATGCAGTTCAATAACTTTAAAGCCTGCTTCCAATGCTCTATGTATAGCTGCTTTGAAATCATCAATTACCTGTTGTATGCCAGCAAAGGTAAGGGCTTTCGCTTTGCTTTTGTTATCGCCCATTAATACTTCGCTCGATGAAAAATTCTGCCAGCCACCTTCCTCGATAGGGATAAACTTACCGCCTTCCCAAGGGCGTTGCGTGCTTGCTTTGTGGCCTGCATGTGCTAGTTGAACTCCGGCTATGGCGCCATGCTGGTGAATAAAATCGGTTATTTTGCGTAAGAAAGGAACGTGTTCATCTTTCCAGATTCCTAAGTCGCCTGGTGAAATACGTCCTTCTGGCGATACTGCCGTTGCTTCTGTAATCACTAAGCCAGCGCCACCCACAGCCCTACTGCCCAGGTGCACAAGGTGCCAATCGTCGGCAAAGCCATCGGTACTTGAATACTGGCACATGGGCGAAACCACAATACGGTTTCTGAGGGTAATCTCACGGATTTGTAAAGGAGAAAAAAGATTTGGATTCATATAGCGGCTATTAATTTATGTTATGAAAAATCTAACATCTGAGGTATGTTTTATGTTCCAATAAACAGGCGAATATGGTCTTGCCGATAATTTTACCTTATAAATTCATATTTTCTACAAAATTAATATAGTAATTTGTTGCAGTATAACACCAAGAAATTAGCACACACGTGAAGATAGATAAGTATATTTTAAGCAGGATAATTATCCCACCACTTTTATTTATTGTTTCCATAGGCATATTCAGCATTATAGCTCATGAGATAGTTTACGAACAAGAAGATTGGTTCGATACTGAGACTTTTTCATTTCTAAAAGCCTATTCTACTGATTCGGTCATCAGATTTTTTAATTTTCTTACCTTTTTTGGCTCGGGCAATTTTTTGTTTCCTGCCTATATATTATTGGTATTATTACTAATTTATATGCGCCGCAGAGCCGATGCTATTCATGTAAGCATCTTGGCTGTTACAAGTACTTTTATAATCTATTCGTCGAAGCTGTTTTTTGCTCGCCCTCGTCCTGATTTGCCGTTATTTGATAAGCTGGATACTTTTAGTTTTCCGAGCGGGCACTCGATGGGTTCGTTTGTTTTTGTTTGCATACTCATTCGTGAACTATGGGATACTGAACTTCGAGGTATCTGGAAATGGACTTTTAGCGTATTGTTGCTCATTATTACGCTTGCTATTGGGTTGAGCCGAATTGTGCTGCGTTACCATTATGCCAGCGACGTAGTAGGGGGCTTTTGCCTTGGGCTGGCCTATGTTTTGTTTTATTTCAGAATAGAAAAAATGCTTAAAAAATAATAAGGGTTCAAAATTTTGAACCCCTGCAAAATCTACCCAAAGGGTTGCTGATTTGTTTTAATAGGCAGCCGTAAATCTTTCTTTGTGATGTTTAGCGTTTTCTACTTCATCGGCAATTACTACGGCAAGGTCTTCTACTGACAGTTGACTTCTATGTGCGTCGTTAAAAACCGGATTGTCTTTCCCTAATCTGTACTTGCCTGTTCTACCTATTTTAATGCCCGGATGCATTTCGATGGCTGGGCTAAAAAATACCCAGTCGAGGGCTGTTTCTTCTTTTAGAACATTCAAAAAATCTCTGGCTGCTGATGCTTCGGGTACAAAGTCTTTAGGGAAATCTGGCGTATCAACAAGCTGAACATCATCTGCCACATACAAACTCCCCGCTCCACCGATAGTAATGAATCGCCTAACACCTGATTGCTTTACTGCTTCAAGAACAGCTTTTGCACCAGTCAGGTAATCGTGATAAGCATTTGGATTGGGTCTGCCAGGATTAAAGGCACTTATTACAGCATCGCAACCTTTCAATGTTTCGGCAAGTGCATTCGTATTTAAAATATCCTGAGCGGCGTAAGTAAGATTGGGGTTATCTGAAACAATATTTTTTCTGGAAATACCCAACACTTCATGACCTCTGCTCAGGAGCTCATCTAATATTTTGGGACCTACAAATCCGGTGGCGCCTATAACTGCTATTTTCATTTTATTGTTTTGTTAAAATATCTTGTAAATGAATTTATGGAAAAGAATTCTACTGCAAGTTAGAGCCATCAGAGCTATGTAAACGCCTGAACACAAAGCTCGATAAAATGCTGATTACGCCTATTAATATAAATGTATAACGGAATGCATTGTGCGTGTTATTATCAATGAGGGCGGTATTATACTCAAAATATTTGAATATCAACAGGCCGCTAGAAATACCAAAACCAATAGCCAGTTGCTGATTAACTGCCAACAAGGAATTACCGCTACTGGTGTGGTACTTGCGTAGGTCGGCAATAGCTATGCTATTCATTGACGTAAACTGGATAGAGTTGAAAAAGCCAATGGTTACGATAATAGGCACAAACCAATAAATAGAGGTGTGAATACCCGGAATTGCCAAGGTACATATAAGCAACCCGATTATGATTGTATTTACCACCAGTGTATTGCGATAACCAAATCGGTTAAGAATTTTAATGACCCGTGATTTTGCAAAAATTGCCATTAGAGCCATAGGAGCAATCATCCAGCCTGATACAATGGCTGATTGACCGTAGGCAGTTTGAATCATGAGTGGCAATAATAAAGGCACTGAGCTAATACCCAACCTTGTGGCAAAATTCCCCAGAATACCTACCCTAAAAGTACGCACCATGAAGAGATTCGTCGGAAAAATAGGGTTCTGCGATTTACGGGCGTAGATAAAATAAGCAAGTAGCAGAGAAACGCCAATCACAAAAATTGTAAGAACCAATGTGAGGTTTTCAACGTCGCCCAAAAGTTCTATTGATAAAGATAATAGCAAGGAGGCAAGCGAGAAGTAAAGAAATCCACGGATATCAAACTTAGGTGCTTCTGACCGGTAATTGGGCATATAATTATAGGCCAACACAATACCAAGCACACCAATAGGGATATTGATGAGGAATATCCAATGCCATGAAAGATAAACCGACATATAACCACCTACCAGCGGACCCATAACAGGACCAATAAGTGCAGGTACTATGGCAAAATTCATGGCTTTGAGAAGTTCTTTGCTATCGAAGGTTTTTATGATAGCCAGTTTGCCAACGGGTGTCATCAGGCTGCCGCCTGCGCCTTGAATAATGCGAGCAATGATAAGATGCGTAAGTGTTTGAGAAAGTGCACAAAGCAAAGAGCCTATGCTGAAAATAACCAAAGCCATGATAAATATGCGTTTTGTGCCAAATTTATCGGCCAGAAAACCACTTACAGGCATCAATACAGCCAGGGTGAGTACATAGGCTACTATGGCATAATGCATATTAAGCGCCGACTGGTTGAGGTCTTTGGCAATGGCAGGCAATGCTGTATTCAGAATCGTTGAATCCAGCATCTGCATAAAGATTGCTATAGCAAGCGTAATGGGTAATCGTTGTTTGACTAAATTACTATCGCTCATTGTATGTGTTGGATGGATATATCAAATGTAGGCGTATTTACGCTTTCAGACAAGCGAATTTTGTCTGAACTTTTATTAAGCTGATTGATATGATTTCACTGAAATGAACGAATATATTAATATCAGGTATAGTCATTTGTTTTTATTAGTAGGTAAATGTCATCCTTTCCTAATCAAATCAATCAGATTAATCAGTTTAATCAAAGTTCAGACAAATCTACAAGCGTAAAAACAATTTGCTTGTAATGGTCTCTCTCATATAAAACACCTATAGTTTTTTCGCCGAGTTTTACTATATCTGAATAAGCTGTATAATCTTTTGCATTTTGGCCTGGGTTTTTGTCGATTACCTTATTGACAGTCCAGCTTTTGCCTTCATCGAAGCTAATCCTGAGCGTCAGGTTATCACGTTTTGTAAGATGTGCTGCATTAGAAAAAGCCAGCACTTGTTTACCATCTTTTAAACCCAGCGATAAAATGCTGCCTTCATTTACCGGGTCAGGCAGGTTTTCATCAAAATAAACCTTGTCCCAGGTTTCGCCACCATCTTTGCTTATACCTATAATACGAGCTCTTTTGTCTCCTTTCTGGTTACGGGCATTTAGTATGAGGCTATTGTCTGATAATTCGGCGGCAGTAGCTTCATTACTACCCAGAATATTTAAGGTTTGACTTAATTTGAAAGTCTTGCCGTGGTCATCGCTATAATAAGCATGAGAGGCGTAATCTTCCCAGCTTTTCTGCAAATCTCCCTGTGAATGGTTGGCTGCTACATAAATCCGACCTTTGTATTTGCCGTTTTGTATCTGTAAAGCATGGCCGGGTGTGTTGGCATAAGAGCGCCAGTCTTCCACAAAATTGTAAGCAGGATTAGTATTAGGTTGTTTAGGTTTGTGTACCTGTGTAGTAATGTTTACTGCATCGCTCCAGGTTTTGCCACCATCGCCAGAGGTTTTATACCATACTTCACGCAGACCTTTGCCTTTACGTACTTCATTTTCATGATTATTACCTGTGTTATAAAATAGAAAGACCCGCCCGTCAGGATATGCAGGGTCAGTAAGGTCAACGACTGGTGCAGGATTGCCCGCTTGTAGTTTATTGTAATCAACGATGGTTGATATTTCGCTCCAGGTTTTACCATTGTCTGTACTGCGTTTCATTACTATATTAATATCGCCAAAATCCCCACCACCGCTCACACGTCCTTCGGCAAAAGCCAGCAAATCGCCATTCGGAAGTTGGATAATAGCCGGAATGCGAAAGGTATTGTGTCCTTCTGTACCTGAGACAAATACAGGAATGCTTGTTTGCTGGGCTTGAACTTGATTGAATATTAGATTGATGATTAGAAATAGCAGTGTTTTTTTCATGTGGTTGAGGTGTTAAAGTTGAGTATGTTGCCAGACGGTTTCATTCAGTAGAAATAGGGTTTAAATTAAATAGAATAAATTTACTTCTTATAGTTATGAAAGTAAATATATCTTTCTGGTTGAGAGTGGTAATAGGATTTTGATCATACTTGCAACTAACCAGATATTCTATTATTATTGTACAAAATATAGACTAAAAAAGGGAATTATTCTTTAGTGAACGCATACATACATTCAGAAATATCTGTTAGAAACAGAGGAGGGGAAATAGAAGATTACCTGCCTATCCACGATTTTATTGACTCAACCAAAGAGCTATGTAGTGATAACCGACACCGCATTTTACATACTATGTGGGGTATCAAAAGAGTGATTATTCCTATATTTGGGCAATATTTCAAAAACTCTGACGGCAAAGTTGTGAACGTAAAAGACTTATGCGAACAAGATCATGTTTTGCCCGATTATAGATTCAGGTTTATTCCCACACTTAGCGATTTTGTTGCAGCCATCGACTCCGATGTCAAGGATTTAGAAACAATTAATCAGTTTTATAATGATTATAAACATGATACAGAACTATCAGAACTTCTGCTTTCACCTCTAAACAATACCGGACAAATCAAGTCATTACTAATTACCCACAATAGTTGGTTTATCAATGAGATAATCCCTAAGATATTTCAAAGAAAAATTCAATTAAAATCTTTTTCTATATCGCCTTCTACCTTATTTAACCGTATGAATTTTGAGCTTTGGATGGACAATGGAGCCGATTATCCCTCTAGTGCCAAGAAAATAAGTAAGCTTTAAGATAAAACTCCCAAACACAATTGATATGACCAGAAAGTATAGTTTGCACAAAATTGGTTTTGTATATACCGATGAATGGTATGTTCCAATAGGCATTGCATCGTCGGTTGGTTTTTATGAAACTTATGAAGATGCTCAGAAAGCTCAGTTAAGTTATGATATCGATTCTTTTAGAAATTTTCAGAGCTATGATTTTTTGAGAGACCTTATGGATTTTTATGAAGATAAACATGACGAAACCCAACAGAAAGTTATAGAATATATGCAATTGCTGGGTTGGCATGAGAACTATAAAAAAAGACCTTATGGAAACGATAGCTCGAGTTTTTATTGGGAAGCATCATTGCCTGTAGGCGCAACTGATGAACAAGTAGCTAAAATTCTGGAACTTACAGGAGCGAGTTTTCATAAAATTATTGAGTATAGAGATGTAAAAGAAGATGTTTATGTAAAGATGAATTATGAATTCTGGGGTAAAAAAGCTTTTGAAAAGCTAAAGGAAGAAAAAACGCTGGAATCCAGAAGTCCTTTCATTCAAGGTGTTGCCAATAAAGGTTTTTATCTTGTAACCAAGCCAGCCAAGGGAAGGAGAAATGCACGATTTAAATCCCATTATGATGCGGCTAATCTGGCATTGAAAATTTTTCTTGAATGCCTACACGAATTTCCAGAGAATAATTTTCTGGGTAAAAATTATGTAGCTGAGTGGTCTAATGCTTCATTTTTGCTGATGCATTTTTTAGATAATTGTGAAAGCGTAGTTTTGAAAGCCGAATTAGTAAGCTCCGAAAATAAGAAAGCGATAGCTACCAAACTGAAAAAAATAAAATCGTTGTATCTCCTCAAAGAAGGAGAAGAGTATTATGAAATAGTTTTTCCTGAGATTGAAAATGCTAAACCAGAAGAGATTTTCGGTCTAATAGAGTTATTGAAAGTAAAACCATTTGAAATTTTTACCGTAGTTACCGAAATTAACGGGGAAAAAGTAGTAAACTATGATCCTGATGGAGGGACTTTTTAAGATTTCTGTAAGAGAACAATTATTATTGCATTGGAAACATATAATATATGCTACCAATGCAATAATAATTGTCTTTTAAGGAGTTGGTTAATAATAAAGTTTGTTTATTAAGGCACACTAGTTATTTCATGTTCATGAATATAAAAAAAATAAATCCGTAACGAGAAACACTCTACGGATTTATTTTCTTAAATGCATATGTTATGTCAGACAAGAAGTGGCTAAATCGTCAGCCTATCTAAATATCACCTTCTTCTTCTCAAGCTCTTTGTATTTTTCGATATACATTTTGTCTAGTTCTTCCGAGTCTTTGTATTTGATGCGTAGTGCGGCTAATTTCTTGTGTAGTTCTTCACGCACTTTGGCATAAGCAGGATCGTTATAAACGTTTTTCATCTCATTTTTATCTTTGCGGCGGTCATATAACTCCCATTCGTCAACGTCATGGTAAAAATGCACTAATTTATATTCTTCTGTTACGATAGCATAATGGCGTTTCACCATATGGATACTCGGATACTCGTAGTAATGATAATACGCCGCATCACGGAATTTTTGTCCTTTGCCTTTAAAAATAGGAATCATACTTTCGCCTTGCATATCACTTGGGGCTTTTATGCCTGCTGCTTCAAGAAAAGTCTGAGCAAAATCAAGGTTTTGTACCATTTGTGAGTTTTTCGAGCCTGCTTTTATCACTTTAGGCCATTTAATCATCAACGGTGTTTTAAACGATTCGTCATATACAAAACGTTTGTCGAACCAACCATGTTCGCCAAGATAGAAGCCTTGGTCAGAGGTGTAGACTACAATCGTGTTTTCGTCAAGATTATTAGCTTTCAAGAAATCAAGTACTTTTCCTACTCCCTCATCAACTGACGCAATACAGCCAAGATAATCTTGCATATAGCGTTGGTAACGCCATTTCAATTGGTCTTTTTCGCTCATGTTAGGGTATTGGCTCACAAAATCATCATTTATTTTATCATAAGTTGCATTCCACGATTTCAATTGAGCATCGTCCATGCGTGCCATGTTAGACTTAAACAAGGCTTTATCTGTCCAATGATTTTCTTTCAGGCCCAATTTATCCATATTCTCAGGCTTTATTTTTGAGTCTCCACCCCAGGTCATGTGGTGCATCAGGGTCATTTCTTGCTCCTTAGCTGCACGGCCACGGCCTTCATAATTATCGAAAAGCGTAGCAGGCTCAGGGAAAGTCTTCTTCGTAAACTCTTTGTAATGACGTTCGGCTGGCAACCACTCACGATGTGGCGCTTTATGCAGATATGCCAGGAAAAACGGTTTGTCGTCATCTCTTTCGTTCTTAAGCCAATTTAGGGTCATGTCGGTAATAATATCTGTTACATAACCAGCCACTTTGGTTTTTCCTTCTTTTTTAGTGATAAAGTCGGGGTTATAATAGTGTCCTTGGTCTGGTAGAATCTTAAATTCGTCGAAACCTTTCGGATTATTGCCAAAGTGAAGTTTTCCAAACATGGCTGTCTGGTAGCCATTTGCTTGCAAAATCTGCGGAAAAGTAACATTGGTCGTATCGAAAGGAAAATAATTATCAATTTTGCCGTTGAGGTGGCTATGCTTGCCTGTCAGAATCACCGCCCTTGATGGTGCACAGATTGAATTGGTAACACAGGCATTGTTAAAAAGCATACCCTCATTGGCAATGCGGTCAATGTTTGGAGTCTGAATAAGCCTGTTATCATAAGCCGAAATAGCCTGATAGGCATGGTCGTCAGACATGATGAAAACAATATTAGGGCGTTTGTTTTTCTTGGGATTATGTGCTTTAAATGCGAAAAACAAAACAGCGCTCAAAGCAAGTAAGCTAACAGGTAAAATTAGTTTTTTCATGTTTACGTGTTTAATGTAGGATTATTTATTTAAAGTGCCCATTTGATGGCGTTTTCAATCAGTTTTAGGAAATGTTCGTTTTTCCATGCTACCCCGTTGTGACCGATTGAAGTATAGAAAGTTTTGCCATTGCCAATATTTTTGCTCCATGCTATTGGGTGGTCTTTGCCCATACCGAAGTTTTTATCTTTTACGAATAGAATGTTTCCACTTGGATTGATGCTGTCGCCGTTGATAGTAAACTGAATATTGAAGCCTTTCTGACGAGGATTTTCGAAGAAAACATACCATTCGTCAGAGTGATTCCAGGTTTTAGGAATACCCATTGTAATTAAACTATCAGCTTGTGCATCAAGCAAAATATCGGCACTTTGAAACTGAGGGTCAATAGGATGGTGAGAGAATTTTGAGCCCAAAAGATTGTTTTCGTACCAATCCCAATGATGTGAGTCGTCGCCTGCGCCGTGAATACCTATGAGGCTTCCGCCATTTTCTACATATTTTTCAAGGGCTCGTTTTTGTTCGTCGTTAATTACTTCTCCGGTTGAATTATTGAAAATTACTACACTGAATTTTGCCAATTGTGCTTCGTTGAAAACGCCACCTTCTTCGGTTTCGTACACAAACCAGTTGTTTTTATTAGCTAAACCGACAATTACAGGCTTAGATGCCTCAATGGATTCGCCGTGACGAAACCCTGTAGTTTTTGAAAATAACAATATAGCAGGTTTATCAGTAGGGAAATCGATTTTGGGTGCTTCTGTTTCGTAAGAAACCGGAAAACCGTATTTGACTTTATAGATAAACACGCCCAAAAGGCCACCAACTACAAGCACAAGAACTAGTACCGACCAAAGCACAATTTTCAGGATTTTCCTCATAGATAGGTTTGATTATAGATGAAAGATAATATAAGAAAACAAATGTAGAAATTAAAATGGTATTGTCTCAAAAAAAGACAATAATTTTGGTCGAGTTTTTTCTTTGAAAAATTATATTTTGGAATAGCGGAGAATGATGGCAGGTTGGTGAGATATTTGACAATTGTTCTGCAAGAAAATTCAAGTTTTGAGCTCATAGTTGAAAAAGTACACTTGAAGGTTTTATATTTATGCAGAGAAGAGGATGATAAAAGATTTTGCAATGGAAAGAAACGTAAGAATAAGCCTCAGCCATTGGGTTTTTATAGATGATACCAAGTTTTTTGGGCCGGGTCGCTTGGAGTTACTCGAAAATATTCAGCAGACAGGCTCTATCGTAAAGGCAGCGCAGCAAATGGGTATGTCGTACAAAAAAGCCTGGGATATGGTGGTTTCTTTAAATACCCTTGGTAAAAGTCCGTATGTAATTACTCACAAAGGCGGGCAGCATGGTGGTGGCGCCGAAATCACCGAAGCTGGTCAGCAAGTAATAGAAGCGTATAAAAAGCTTGGCCAAAAACTGAGAGAGGTAGCTGATGCCGAACAAGAATTAATTAATCTGATTTAAGCGTATGTTTGAATTTTTGATTTAGGTTTTTTCTATATATTTGCGATATATTTTTGAATACATATCGATGTTTTTCTTATTGATTTAATGGACTAAACGAAATCAGTAGCACATTACTTACCTAAGCTATTTTTTATAGATGCACAAAACCCCTTGCATAGTACTAAAAAGTAGGTGGCTTATGCTACTTGTGGCTGCGCTGTGTGTGATTTTGAGTGCATTAAAAACTGATGATGCTACGCCGGAGCCTTATTTGTTGCAATATCCGGCAAATTTTGGTGGAAGAATCAATGTGCCAAAAGATAACCCAACAACAAAAGAAGGTGTGCAACTTGGCCGAATGCTGTTTTATGAAAAGAAACTATCGGCTGATAATAGCCTTTCTTGCGCCAGTTGCCACGAGCAGAAATTAGCCTTTACTGATGGGAAGGCGCTTAGTATTGGGGTAGATAAATCGCTTACAAGCCGAAACTCAATGGCATTGGTAAATTTGCTTTGGGTACGTAACTTTTTTTGGGATGGCCGTTCAGCAAGTCTGGAAGACCAGGCTGTTTTTCCGATGACTAACCCGCATGAAATGGGGCAATCGTTGGACGAAACCGTAAAGAAATTGCAGCAAAGCCCGATGTATGTAGTTTTATTCAAAAAGGCTTTTGGCGATGCAAATATTGATGCCGACAAAATCAGAAAAGCGTTGTCTCAATTTGAACGTACGCTTATTTCAGCCGACTCGCCCTATGACCGTTATCTGGCTGGAACTTATCAGCCCACTGCTCAGGAATTACGGGGTATGAACTTGTTTATGGAACCTCCCGCACCCGAAAGAGGTATAAGAGGTGCTAATTGTGGACATTGCCATGGTGGTCCGAAAACCTTTAAAGAATTATTTCATAACAATGGCCTTGATACCGAAGCTAAAGACCCGGGCAGGGAAGCAATAAGTAATGAGGCCGAAGATAGAGGCAGGTTCAGAGTGCCAACGCTGAGAAATATTGCACTTACGGCCCCTTATATGCACGATGGCCGCTTTAAGACGCTCGAAGAAGTACTAGACCATTATAACGAACATATACAAGAAAGCGCTACGCTGAGCAGTTTTCTGAGAGGAACTTCAAATGAAAAAGGAGGGAAGACGCTCTTACTCAATAAGACAGAAAAGACGGATATAATGGCCTTTTTACACATGCTGACCGACTCAACATTTATTAATAATCCGGCATTTTCAGACCCAAATAAATCATTAAAACAATGAAAAACCATAAAAATAGTTACTTATTGATGCTTGCATTTCTGTTGTGCAGTTCCTTATTCAGTTTTGCTCAGAATGCCCCTTCTGTAAGCATAAGTGGCGAAGTACTTACGCCGCTTGTCTTAAAAAAAGAAGATTTGGCAGCCTATAAACAATTAACCCATAAAACAAAAGACAGAGATGGTAAAGAACATGAGTACAAAGGCGTGGCATTGGTAGAAGTACTCGAAAAAGCAGGCGCTACGCTAGGCGGAAAACTAAGAGGCGAAAACCTAGCTAAAGCCGTAATCATTAGAGCAGGAGATGGCTATGAAGTAGTATATTCATTACCCGAACTTGACCCCGAATTTAGCAATAATGTGGTTTTGCTTGTTGCCGAAAAAGACGGTGGGCCGCTTCCTCCGGGTGAAGGTGCGTTCAGACTTATTGCTCCACAAGACAAAAAACAAGCCCGTTGGATACGTGAAGTGCGCTCTATTAAAGTGGTATTTGTAAAAGATTGATGATACTCAATAACTGAGAGTATGCAGGGGTTCAGACTTTTGACCCCCTATTGTTTTTTAGTCTTTTAATGAATCGGAATACTGCCCATACAATAGCTGTAAGTATAATAGTAATACCTGCTATCGCTCCATAAAATTTGTACTTCATATTATCCCATTGCTCATACGCAGCCCCTTGCAAGGAATTAGCCTTAAGATACATCATACCTGTCTTGTTATCGAGTATTACATTAAATTGCTGCAATAATTCATTGCCCATCAGGCTTTGTTTACCAGTAGGGTGGGCGGGGTCATTTGCATTGGTAACTATGTTGGCAAAGCTCAGACTACCTATTTTTACTTTGGGTATTACCACAATTTTCTTGGTGCCGAACTTAAAAATGGTATTGAAAAGAGGCCATACATCAAATTCACCTGTGAAATCTTCTCCAATCAGCATAGTGCCATCACGACCTGTATCAAAAAGAAACCAATCACTGAAAACTTTATCGGCAATGTGTAAATCAATTTTTATTTTGGGTCGATGTTGGTCATATTGTACCAGATGGCCCGTATAACCAGCGGGCACATCAATAGGTTTTTGATGCACAATAAGTATTTTTTTGTCATAATTTATCTCAAGTATCTGGTCTCTGAATAACGAATTGCCAATAATCATGTCGTCTTCATCGTCCAGATTTCTTACTTGTACCACATTCACATTTTCCCACCTCAAATTGCCTATTTGTAGCACTGTTTTACTGCTGCTAGGTTCATCTTTAGTCCCGTTGGTATTCATAACAGAGATTTTTCCGTCGAATTGCATGCCCGTTTTTCTCACCGAGTTGATGTTGACACAGGTAATGCCTGCACCGAGGTCAAGCATCATGTATATATTATCTTTACCATTTACTTTGCCCACAACATAGGGGCGACTGTTGCGCATAATAAAAGGAATAGTATCGGCTGCTGCGGAGGTTTTTAGTTGGATTGGCATGTTTATTCCGCTATAATTGGCCGATATACGGGTGTAGCAAGAGTCTTTGCCATTAAGCAAAATTACAAAATTATATACCTTGCCATATTGGGTATCGAAACTAATAGAGTCTTGATCTGTTACAAAAGTTACTTTGTTGTTGGCTCGTGGTATTTCAACATGATACGTATCGGGTTTTGCCGAAGGGTCAAGTCCCCACGAGTTGTGTTTCAATATGTGGCCATCTCTGATGCTGACCGATTTTGCGTTAGATTTGATTACGGGTAATGTGTTTTGTGCATTGGTAACCATAGTGAGTATCAATAACACTGCACAAGAAAGAATAGCTTTTTTCACTTCAGTATGTTTATAATTAAATGCGCCATTAATGGCATTTAAAATGATTTTGGTTGATTAGACAGCTAGCGAAAGGAAATGTTGCAGTTGGTGAGGTTTTATTTTTATGGAGAGGTTTGCGAGGTATTCTTAATCAAAACTAATACGTATATTTAAGCCCCAAAACCATTTGTACTGTCTTAAACCATGCCTAAAATCCTTATTGCTGTATTGTTAAATGTTTTTACCTTTCATTCTTTATTAGCTCAAACAGAAACTTTTACTTTCGATTATCAGATTGATATGAAGGAACGGTATATACAAATAGATACTGTAAAGTCTACAAACGAAGAATTTATCATGTGTACTTGGCTTAATAGTAAAGACCGCAATTATATGGCTACGATGCGCTACTATAAAGATTCAACCAAGAATTTATTGATTATTTATGACTTTAAAAACAATCAATTATACCATACTTTTACCCACAAGAGGGTCCCTGAAATAATATTAGAAGTACGACCGATGGGTACAATAAGTTTAAATCTTGCCCAAATAGAGACACCAGTCTACTACTACAAAAATGTTGGTGGGAAAAAGAAAATAGATGGCTATTTATGCAAGAGAATATTGGACCGTAATTCAGATTCCTTTTCTGAAGTTTGGTTTACTAGAGATATTCCTGATGCACCCGAACATGCTTTTCATACTATTTATATGTTTTACAAACGTCTGCCCCAATACAATGGTGTTGTGGTTAGGTATCGGCATAAATATGCTGGAAATTATAAAGAGAGTTATCTTATTGCAACACAGAAAAACAATCGTAAAATCACGATAAAAGATGGCATTTTAGTTGAATTTGAAGGGGATTTAAAAACTATAATGGAGAAGAAAAAGTATGAGGATGCTGAACAACGCTAATATATATGGGTAGGGGTTCAAAATTTTGAACCCCTACAAGATTGATAACTATAAACGTCTTATTGTGCAAAATTCCTATCTATCCAAGCAACACATTGTTGCCAGCTTTCTAGCGGAATTTTAGCATGGTTGGTATCTTTCATTACCAGAAATTCCTTTTTTGTACTTGGTATTAGGTCGTAGAACTCTCGGGCTTTTTCGAGTGAAAACAGCTCATCTTTATCGCCCATACCAACCAATACCGGAATATTGTAGCCTTTTTGCAGGCGAAGCTCTTTTACATTAAGCATTGACACAAACCTAAGTGTGTATCTGAAATTGAAAAGAGGATCTTTTGTTACTATCATACCCTCACGGTAATATTCAACTGCCTGATATGATGGACGTACAATTGAACTTGCCACTATTTTAGCTTTCTGAAAAAACGTAGGTTGCGCTTGTACTCCCTTGCGGCCTTCATAAGCGCCTGAAAGCAGTATTAGGCCAGCAATATCGTCAGGAACTGCATTGGCTGCACAAATGGCCGATGCCACCCCAAGGCTATGCCCTAGAACAATTACTTTCGAGAAACCAAGTGTTTTTACAAACTTTACTGATTCCGCCAAGTCGGCAATCCAGCGGTCTTTACCAGGATTATCGCCTCTATTGCCACCTGATAGACCATGTCCACGGTAATCAACCCCAAAGGTAGTGTATCCGCCTGCTGAAATAGGCTTGCCTGCCATTTCGTAAGGACCACTATATGCTGTAATGCCATGAAAAATCAACACAGCAATGTCTTTTTTTGCCGGAACAATACTATCAGGATTCCATCGGCGCAAAAATATCTTTTCGCCGTCGGTGGTAGTAAATACATGATGTGGGCCAGTAAATGTCTCTCTTAAATTAGCTGCTTCTTCGGGTGTAACACCTACATGATGTGTTCTTGATTCGCTTGGAAGAAACGCCAATATCAGCCCGATAATAACAATACCAACTACCAGAAAGAGAAAAGAATAAAGGGTTTTGCGAAGTATTTTGTTCATACAAAATGGTTTATAAGGGTAATAGATATACAATGAAGTTGTTTAGAATTATTTCTTTCGTTTAAAAATGCGTTATTTTGGCTACGCCTTCATCAAATAATTTCAACCATAGCTCTGCTATGAATTCCATTCCGGGTTTCATTATTTGACTTGTCTCGCTCAAAATACCACTATTTTTAAACTGAAATTAAAATCCTAAACAACTTCAATTTATAAGAAGTGTTTTATTAATCTTGTATTTTTTGAATAAAAAATTGTACAACAGCTTATTTTAAAGGCGTGCTCTCATAAACCATTATTGAGCGAAAACTCAAATACGTATCTTTACATTTGCTGAGAATATTTACAAAATCCTTGGTATCATTTAGAAAAATACTTAAAAAACAGGGTTTCGTCAGAAGCAATAAATTGTTCTTTTGGCCAGCAATTGCAATTATCGGCGGTTTGGGGTAGTGAAACCAATTTGCTTTCGGCCGGAAAGTTAAACAATTTGAAATGTCGGGCATGGCGGAATGAATTCACAATACTTGTTAAAGGCACAATAGCCGACAGCATAAAAACAATTATTAAATAATAGCTTAGTTTGGTCTTTTGCAGAATCATTTTTGTTACCATTATAACCATCATAAATTGTGCCGGAACGCCCACCTTAGCACACCAGTCGTTCCATTGCCCATATCGATACAATGGCACCAATACTAATACAATTGTAAGCAATAAAGTAAGTTTGAAGTATATATTTTTTTGGATATACATAAGTATCAGAATCGGAAGGGTGTAAATCAAAACCTCAAAACATACAAAGAACAGATACGATTTAAAGATTGTAGCGTTGTCAGACCCGCTTATGCTTGCATTATTAAAAATAAAATGGTGAATCAGGTTATTATCGGTAACGCCAAGCAAAAATAGGGTAATAAGCACAAGTATTACCAGACCGGAAAGAATGGCAGGCAATGAAAACCATCTTTGCCAATCTTTTAACTGAAAAATAGCTACAAGCGCAAAGGGGAATAAACCAATGAAACTCCAGGGAGACCAAAAAGCTATCAGCGATAGATATATAGGAGCCATGCTGATGTTTTTTCTATGTAGCCAGTCGTGTAACAACAAGCCTGCACCTATCCATGCCCCTAATGTATGTTGTGGGCTCCAGTAGATTAAGTCAGTCGTGTTATGATAAATAAACGCAAAAGAATAATGTGTACTATTTAATGAAAATAGCGAAACTGTTCCATACATAGCATTATAAAGTGTATCTACTGTGCCTTCCAAACCAAATTGGTATAGTGCACCGGCAAGCCTGAGGCCACCAAACAGGATAAAAATTAGAAGTATAAACCAGTTTAACTTGTCAACAATGCGAATAAACCAGAAAATGCTTAGTAATATGCCCAGGCTTGTCCAGAGTATGTTAGCATAATTGAATGCGCTCCAACCCAGAAATTTTCCAACAAAAGCCGGAGTGAGGTAATAGCCAAGATAATGAACCAAGTGATACGTTTTACCATCGATAATATATTCTGGTGGATGTGTGTTGGTAATTAAGTCATAACATAGCGCATTATGTTTAAGATAATCTCCGGTCTGTAGTCCTAAGCCTCCCATGCCTGACAGGGCTATCCAGACAATTAAAATAAGAGAACAAATTAGCAGTGTTTTATAAGAAATTTTTATAAAATCGGCTTGGTTCTGAAATGTATCTTTCCAAAAAATGTAAGTGCTATAAGACAGAATAAGTATATAGAGCAAGGTTACAGGAATTTTAACCCAGCTTAAAGAAAATATAGCAAACGACAAAAGAAGGTATATATACGAAATAAATCGTATTTGATTTGTGTTAAATGTGAACATGATGATTTAGCAGTTTCAAATTCGTTTTTTTGAAAAGCACATAGCAGTTAGGGGTATATACATGCCAAATGAGCGTGGCAAGGCAGAAATACCCTACTGATTAGGTTTTAGAAATTATTAAATGATGAAAATTAATTCATAACCAAGGTAGACTAAAATGGATAGTATTATTGCTACGATTTTGTATATACGTAGGGTACTATGTGCCTATTCAGAGATAAATTAGCACAGCGTCAGATTAATTTATTCTATAGTCAAGCAATGGTTTAATTTTTAGTCATAATTGTTTTACATCAAAAGCGTCTGTTTTAATTTTTAGTGTTAGTAAAATGAGTTTGGTAATTATTGACACAAAATTAAAAATAAATTTTACTTAATAATTGACCCGAAATTGAGTAGAAGAAAATATTTGTCCGTATAATCATAAACTGTTTGTAATTGCTTGATTATTAGTTGGTTGTGCGTGAATTTTGAAGCCTAGAAAAATGATTTTACGGTTAAGTTTTTTGATGAGCGAGAATGCAATATAAATTAAAAGGTAGATATAAAAATAGGGGTCCAAAATTTTGAACCCCTATTCTTCTTGAAAATTTCTAATTATTACGAGGAAGAAATTTCGCTTTAAGTTTATGCAATTAGTGTTTTATTTTAAGGGAGGGATTGTTATTGTAACTTTTTTGAGAGTATGATTTACATTGACGTCAAATCTAGAAGTCATCATTAGAGTTGCGTAACCAAAAAAACTATTTTCGAACGTTTTATGTCCTAAAGATTCTAAAAAGATGAAAATTTCTTTTTTAAAGTTATCACTCTCAATATTAGTGATTTGCGATACTAACTCAATAGTATACCCAAACGGAATTTTTTCTTTAAGTTCATTTGTATCTTTCTCAGTCAAATGTCTAGCTAAAGGAGCATTATCAAAAATTAGGTTACTATTAGGTGCATACACTTGGATTGAATTATTTATAGGAGCGTTATTTACTATGCCATTTACAATATTAGTACTTAGTTTTTTTTTTCATCAACCTCAGCACTCTTCCCTATTTCAATCATTCTCAAAGTAGTTTTAAAATATTCCTCTTCTAAGGTTCTTCGGAGATTAGGATTTTTAATAGAATTAAGTTGTTTACATAGACTAACTTGTAACATATCAAGTCTATATAACTCTTTATCAACCTTAACATAATCAGGCTTTATGGATATTTCTCCAACATTTATTTTAATTGAGTCGGCAATTTGAGATTTAATATTTCCACTTAAGCCTGTAATATTCAGAGTACGAGTTTTGGTTGTATAGTATTTAGTACACTTAGAACTACAAGAGGATAAAAAGAAAATACACAATAAGAATGTGAAAATATTTTTCATATTGGACTATACATGTTTTGAAATTTATGCTTTGAATATAAGAAAAAAGACTAATAAAAGCAAGAGATATATGATTTTTGGAAAATATATACCCTCTTTAAACCATCTTTGCCAAAGTACCCAATTGTTTTAATTTAAACGCCAGTTTATCAGACCATGGCAAGCCGATGCAAAGCCGCATACAGTTCTCAAATTGATTTTGTAAGGTAAACATTCGCCCCGGAGCAATACTAATCTGGTGTTTAATGGCCATTTCGTAGAGTTTGGCTGTATCAATACGTTTGTCGAATTCTACCCAGAGTGCAACGCCACCTTGTGGCTGGCTTGTTTTAGTACCTTCCGGAAAGTGTTCAGCTATGGTCTGCACATACCGCTGATAGTTTTCTTGCAGTGTCCGCCTGAGTTGCCTTAAATGGTTTTCATACCTGCCTGTTTTTAGAAAATTAGCAACGGCCTCCTGATTAACCGATGCCGACGAAATAGAATGTACCAATTTCAGTTTTAATACTTGCTCTTTGTATTTGCCAGGCGCCACCCAACCAACCCGGTACCCCGGTGCAATGGTTTTTGAGGCAGAGCTACAGTACAAAATATTGCCCTCAGTATCGTAAGATTTACAGCATTTTGGGCGTTGTGCGCCAAAATAAAGGTCGCCATAAATATCATCTTCAATAAGCGGAATATTGTGTTTTGACAATAAGGCTACTACTTCTTTCTTGTTTTCGTCGGGCATAAAGCTGCCCATTGGAGTATTGAAATTAGGTACAAGTAGGCAAATATTTATTTTATCAATTACTTTCTTTAGTGCATCTATTTCTATGCCTGTGCTAGGGTGGGTAGGTAGCTCAAGCACTTTTAACCCTAAGCTACGAGCCAATTGTAAAGTGCCGGGGAAACAAGGGCTTTCCATGGCAACGGTATCGCCGGGTTTACCGAGCGCCATTAGGCAGAAAGCCAAAGCATTCATGCCTCCACTAGTTGTTATTAAATCGTTTTCTTGCAAGTTGCCTCCCCAAGCCAAGGAGCGAAAAGCAATCATACGCCGTAATTTCAGGTTCCCCTGCAACGATTCATACTCTACGCCACCACCTTTAAGTGCTCGTGTAGCCAGTACTATTTCTTTTTTGAGTTTTGCAATAGGTAATAAATCTCCCGAAGGTACACCAATCGAGAAAAGTGTTAGGTCGTCACGGCCCATATTTGCATATATTTTGCTTATAAGCTCTTCCGGTTCATTTTCATGTGCCACTGTTGAGGGACGGCTTACATTAGGAAGGGGCGTTTTGAGATAGGGTAATCGACTCACAAAATACCCTGATTGTGGCTTTGAGTCGACCAAGGATTGAGATTCCAATTCCAGAAATACCCGCTTGGCCGTGTTCATGCTAATGCCATGTTGCTGGCATAGTGTACGCACAGAGGGCAGGCGGTCTCCGGCTTTCAGAATGCCGTTTTTTATTTGCCCGGCAATACCGCCGGCAATTTCATTATAAAGAAAGTCTTTATTCATAACACAAATATAACTGTGTCCATTGAAATGTATAAAACTGGTACTGTATTTGTAGTTGAAGACGCTTTAATTTTGCAAAAAACTAAAGAAATGATGACAGACACAAGTATTGGTAAGCTAACAGAAAACACCACGAGTGGTTTGATAAACGGATTTATAGGTGTATTGATATTCAGTGTATCGTTGCCCGCTACTCGCATAGCCGTTCAGGATTTATCTCCTATATTTTTAACGGTGGCCCGGGCTACTATTGCGGGTATATTGGGGCTTAGTATCTTATTGATATATAAAGAGAAACGCCCTAACAAGCAGCAGATTTTATCTTTAGGAATTGTTGCCTTGGGGGTTGTATTAGGTTTTCCTCTATTGTCGGCATTGGCTTTGCAAGATGTACCTTCGGCGCACTCAATTGTTTTTCTGGGTTTATTGCCACTTTCAACGGCCTTTTTTGGTGTAATACGTGGCGGTGAGAGACCTCGTCCGGTATTCTGGATTTTTTCGGTAATAGGTAGCATGTTGGTAGTAGGGTATGCTTTATCGCAAGGTTTATCGGCTTCGTTGCGTAGTGATAGCTTGATGTTAATGGCAATTATTGTGTGTGGACTAGGTTATGCCGAAGGGGCGCAATTATCGAAAACACTGGGCGGTTGGCAGGTTATTTCGTGGGCATTGGTGTTGGCCTTGCCAATTATGTTACCACTCACATTTTTATTTTTACCAGCATCTCTTGCAGATGTGCATACCGAAACCTGGCTGAGTCTGGGTTATGTTTCAGTATTTAGTATGCTTGTAGGTTTTATATTCTGGTATCGTGGGCTTGCGCAGGGCGGTATCACAGTAGTAGGGCAGTTACAACTTTTGCAGCCTTTATTTGGGCTGGTAATGGCAGCAACGCTACTTCATGAGCAAATACATACAAATATGATAGGTGTTACAGTTGGGGTGATTTTGTGTGTAGCAGGGGCAAAGAAATTTGCAAAATAGAGGTGAGGACAATATGATTTTGGGTTCAAAATTTTGAACCCAAAATTTAAGTACTAGTCAGTAAGTTAGCTCTAAAACTATAAATCCAACAAATAAAGCCAATATCGTTTTCCAAGCCTGGAATCTATTTCTTTTAAACGAACAAAACCCATGTTTTCGTAAATGTGGCGGGCGGCATCCATAAACTCAGAGGTATGAAGAGCAACCTTTGTTTCATTTGTTTTTCGGGCGTAGTCAATACAAATTTCCATTAGCCGTCTGCCAATGCCCTTACCAGCATAGGCGCTGTTAACGCCAACCATTCGCAGATAAGCCCAATCAGCCTGAAAAACATCTGTCGGATTTCCGTTCGACAAGAAAAAAGCCATGCCAATAACCTTATCATTGTCTTCACACACAAAACACGTCGATTTATTCAGTAAATCAATATACGTGTTTTCGCTTGCCAGAATAGCCTCTAGCTTTTTCCAATTATCGGCTGTTAATTGTGATTGGAATTGCCCAAATGAGTTTAGACCGACAGATTTAAGTTGTTCAATATCTGCGAATGTGGCTGTGCGGTAATTGTAATTTTGCATTTGGGCAATTTATTGTATTTATCATTTATAACCAAAATTATATTTTAAAAGTAGTTGATAACGATGAGTTGTTGTTTTAGTGGCTGCTCCTGGATTAAACCCATTGCCTCGCATAAATCTAGGCTCTAACATTATCCGCTTATGGGCTATGCCTAAACCAACTATATAGGCTTGTTCGTAATTTCTGAAACTTCTATCAGTCGGTATTATATCTCCATTTGTTCTTTCAATTGTACTTTTATTGCTTAAAATAAAGCCGTTTGATATGCCCGCTAAAAGGTACAAATTAGGTTGACGGATAAAAAACTTATATCTCAGCATATTTTGTACGGCTAGATACTGAAGGCTATGATCAAATATATCGTTATAGGTATTTTTATAGCTATTATTAAGCGAGTAAGTATTTAATTCGTTGAGTATTGCAAATCGTCCACGACCTCTCCTAAATACATAATTGGCAAATATTTCTGCAGTGTAAGTTAATTTATTCTCTGATGGATAGTTTATCGTCGACCCATATTGAGTAACCGTAGTATATATCAATTTATTGTAAGATGCACCAATACCAATGCCATATTCCCACTGTGGATTTTCTTTTGGAGCTAAAACGATATTTTCAGAAAAACAAGCGTTATAAGTATTGATTAACTTTTGAAGGTCGTTCAATAAGTAGGGAGTTCTATCTATAGGGAGTTTTTTACAGGCATCATACAAAACAATAGATAACTGATTTTGATAGTCTCGCAAGTGAGCCACATTATCACCTATTCTTATAACATGATAAACCAAGGCTTCTGTTTTACTATCATGCTTAATCAGGAAATGTTCTTCAAAATCATCGGCAACAAACTGATATAGATTTACTCTACCTGTTGAAATCCGTCTTACAAAGCATTTTTTAGTACTTATATCTTTGTTTCTAGTAGCATATTTGGGAATGCTTAAGTAATTAATATTCCCTTTAACCCTCGATAAATTCTCAATTTTAAAGCTCATTGACTCATAAACTTCTTTATTGAAGTCAATTATAAAACTTTGTAAAGATTCTATATCATAGCTATTACTGGTTTGAGTTAGGTCAGCTTTAAATATAATACTGGTAGGGCTTTTAGACCAGTTTTTGTAGTCGATATAACCAATAAGTGTATCGCCTTCAATATTTATTATTTTACCTTTTACGAAATTACTTTGTGCAGAAACAAACGCATAAACGAAGATAAAAAGGGCTGTTATGCCGATTTTTTTATTCATAATTCTAATTACTTTTTTAGACAGTATATTTTAATTGGGTGCAAAACTAATAAATTTTGATTTAGAGTTAATCACAATATTATTATTGAAATTATATATTAGAAAAATTACTACGTAATTGGCAATATCTCTCTAAGCTTTTCGCTTTATTTAAAAAGCGCAAATTTCTTATTTGAAGTACTGTAAATCTTATTGAGCGTTTTTGATTAAAACAAGCCCGGGTTACATAATTGATGTCCAAGTACCATATAAATAAATAGTTTTTGCATCAAAAATTATGGGGTTTACAACATTTTTGCCTAAAGTGTTGGTTTTAGATAAATATTGCGATTCAATTATTGCTGTTAATACTTAAGCGAGCTTATCAGATTTTAAACCATTGAATTTTATGAAAAAACTATTGCAGACCATTATTTTACTTTTCTTCTTTTCTCTTACAAGTACTGTTTCTTTTGCACAAGGTTACAAAATTATTGGTAAGGCGATAGGCTTTGCCGATAGCACTAAACTTTATCTTGCCGATGTGACAGATGGAAGTTTCAAACCTATTGACTCCACTTATATAGTGGCAGGAGATTTCAGATTTGAGGGTAAATTGAAACATAAAGTTGTTCAGACGTATATTCATACAAAGAATTTTGCCGATAGAGTTTCTTTGTGGCTTGAAAATACCACAGTTCATTTTTCTGCAGAAAAAGGTAAGTTCAAGCAGGCCTTGATAGAAGGGTCACAGACACAGAATTTATGGACTGAACTTAATAAGGCTATTAAGAGCAGTAAAGATGAAAAAGAGCAGTATGTGCAATTCATAAAAAAGAACCCTGATTCTATCATAAGTGCGTATTTACTAAGCTTATTTAGCACTTCTTGGGGAAACAAAACAATCAGAGATTTGTATGGAAATCTGACTCCTGAAAATAAAACCACGAGTTATGGCAAAAATATTGAAACATATCTCGCCCTAAGTAAAGATATACAAATTGGTGGGTCTTTTGTCGATATTTCACAGCCGGATACCAGCGGTATTATCAGAAAATTATCAGACCTCAAAGGTAAGGTAATACTACTCGATTTCTGGGGCTCGTGGTGTGGACCATGTAGAGAAGCCAATCCGAAATTAGTTACAATCTATAATGAGTTTAAGTCGAAAGGCTTTGAGATTTTTGGAGTAGGTGCTGAAACAAGCAAAAAACAATGGGTAACAGCCCTGAAAAAAGATGGTTTGCAATGGGTAAATGTATCGGATATGAAGGGTGATAAAAACGAAGCTGCCCTAATGTATAATGTAGGGCAATACCCAACTAATTTTCTGATAGATAAAGACGGAGTTATCATTGCAAGAGATATATCCATAGAAAATTTAAGAACAAAACTTAAGGATATGCTGTAACTATCTCTTGCACAAAGATTTTTATAACCTTATTTCAGCTTCTATAAATTCACTCAAAAATAAATGCATAAAAATTTGCGTAGTCAAATAGCTACATATATATTTGTAGTCAAATGACTACGCAATGAATTTAAGAAGAGATGTTTTTCAGGCCATAGCCGACCCCACCAGAAGAGCCATATTGTTGCTGCTTGCCTCGCAGGCAATGACTGCCGGAGCTATTGCCGCAAATTTTGATACAGCCCGCCCTACGGTTTCTAAGCATTTACAGATACTGACCGAGTGCGAACTACTTGACCAACAACAAACCGGCAGAGAAATCTATTATCACCTCAATATTGAAAAGATGAAAGAAATAGCCGACTTTATTGAGCCTTTCCGCAAAATGTGGGATGATAGGTTTAATCATCTGGAAGCCATCATGAAAAACTATCAATCAGAAAAATAGCCTTACGATGAAGCAAAAAACGCAGATACACGCCGAAGACGGAAAACAGGAGCTAGTAATAACAAGAGAATTTGACCTGCCCCTTGAATTGCTCTTTAAAGCCTACGAAGAACCAGGCATTGTAGAACAATGGATGGGAACAAAGGTATTGAAACTTGAATGCCATAAACATGGAAGCTGGCAGTTTGCAACGAGTGATGCACAAGGAAATGTGGTATTTCGGTCGAATGGTGTGTTTCATGATTTTATTCCGAATCAGAAAATAACCAGAACATTCGAGATGGAGAATACGCCCTTTGAAACCCAGCTTGAGTTTCTGGAATTTGAAAAACTAAGCGACGAAACAAGTAAGCTGACAATGCATATTATATATAGATCAATAGAGTTAAGAGACCAAATGCTGAAACTGCCCTTTGCGCATGGCATAAACATGGCACATAACCGCTTACAAGAAGTGCTAAGTAAAAAATAAGAACATAAGATGGAGAATCCTAAAGTTGATTTTTTCTTTGAAGAAGACTCTAAATGGCAACAGATATACAAGGCATTACGTATAATTATGCTCGACTGCCAACTAAGCGAAGAACTAAAATGGGGCGCACCATGCTACACTTTTCAGAAGAGCAATGTAGTATTAATACACGGATTTAAAGAATATTGTGCGCTATTATTTTTTAAAGGGGCTTTGTTGAGTGATGCCGAGAGTATATTAGTACAGCAAACCACAAACGTACAGGCTGGTAGACAAGTGCGTTTTACCAATATGAAGGAGGTGACAAGCCTAAAGCCAGTTTTGAAGACTTACATTTATGAAGCCATTGAAATAGAAAAAGCAGGATTAAAAGTTGAGCTTAAAAAGACAACTGATTTTGATGTACCAGAAGAGTTTGAACAGAAACTAAAGGAAGTACCAAGGTTAAGAACCGCTTTTGAGGCACTTACACCCGGGCGGCAGCGAGCCTATCTTTTTTATTTTTCGCAGGCTAAACAAGCCAAAACCCGCATAGCAAGGGTTGAAAAATATATGCCAAAGATTCTTGATGGTAAAGGCTTAGAAGATTAATTACATACTAGTTCATTAATGTGTTCATTGTCAGCATTTACAAATCTATCAATTAATAAAGATGGAAAAGAAAAACAGAATTATCTATTGGATTGCAACTATCTGGCTTTCACTTGGAATGGTGTCATCAGGAATTGTACAGCTAATTAAAATGAAAGAAGAAGTAGACATGATAAACCACTTGGGTTATCCTGAGTATTTTCTGACAATCATAGGTGTTTGGAAAATGCTTGGCGTTATCGCAATACTGGTGCCTAAGTTTCCTTTGGTAAAAGAGTGGGCTTATGCCGGATTCTTCTTTGCAATGACAGGCGCCGTAATTTCCCATGTAAGCAGTGGTGATAGTGCCATGGAGTCTTTCGGCCCAGTATTGTTAATTGTTCTGACGGTGGTATCTTGGTATTTTCGCCCTGCCGACAGAAGACTTATTCAAGCATAATAAGCTCTTTATAATTGACTCAATCTAATAACACACATCAAATATCATGAGTAGGAATAAACAAGAATTATCGCCTGAAAGTCAGGCTGAACTACTTAAAACCTTGAAAGCGCGCTTTGAGAAAAACATGAATCGGCATAAAGGCATTGAGTGGGGCAAAGTGCAAGCAAAGCTTGAGGCAAACCCTGAAAAATTGTGGTCGCTTGATGAAATGGAAATAACCGAGGGCGAGCCGGATGTAATTGGCTATGACGCTGATACAGACGAATATATTTTTTGCGATTGCTCTGCTGAAACACCTAAAGGCCGTAGAAATATCTGCTACGACCCTAAGTCTTTAGATGATAGAAAAACATACAAGCCAGCTGATAGTGCAGTAGGTATGGCCGAGGCTATGGGTATTGATTTGCTAACAGAAGAACAATACCGTGATTTACAGAAACTTGGTGTTTTTGATGCAAAAACATCAAGTTGGATACAAACCCCTGCTGACATTAGAAAACTAGGAGGTGCGCTCTTTGCCGATTATCGATATGGAAAAGTGTTTGTCTATCACAATGGTGCTTCATCTTATTATAGTTCAAGAGCGTTTCGTGGCTTGCTAAGAGTTTAGTGCCCAATAGCACTATAATAAAGAATAATAGGTGGGTTATTCGATAAGCCACCTATTTTATTTGCTTCTAGCCCATGCTATAAATCCGGCTACAAAAGCTACAAAAATATTGAAACCTATTAGTGATGCTTCGCCTCTTGAAATATGAAAAACGCTGGCAGCTACCATAAGAGCTATTGTGCCATAGGCCGCATATAAAGTAAGCATGGGCTTGATGCGAAGTGCCATAGGCAGCACTAAACCCAAACCTCCTAGTAAATCAATTATACCCGCTACTCTGGTCAGAATTGGATTATCGGCCGTCCAGGGCCACTGTTGAGCTAGTTGGTCGATGGGTTGAAATAACTTCATTCCTGCTGCCCACAACAAAGTGAGCGATAATAGAATCTGGCATATCCAAGTGGCTATATTCAGGGGTTTTGAGAGTGTTTGATGCTTTGTCATAGAATATGAGTGTTTTCTTTATTTATGCTGCAAGATTACGTAAATTTGCTATCCGAATGATAGTACTATCTTTTCGGATAGCGCTATCCAGAAAGATAGTATCGTAAAAAAACTAGAAATGCTTACACGAGAAGGTTGCCCCAAAACCATGCTTTCTATCAAAGATGCCCTTGAAGCACTAGAAGGCAAATGGAAATTGCTCATATTATTTGCTTTATCGGCCGGGCCGAAACGATTTAAGCAAATAAGTAAAGAGGTAAATGGTATAACCGATAGAACGCTTTCAAGAGAATTGAAAAATCTGGAAAGCAATAAGCTCATCAAGCGAGAAGTGCATGATACTTTTCCGCCTACGGTCGAATACACCATTACTGAACACGGTATGTCTCTTGAACGTGTAATAGATGAACTACATTTCTGGGGGCTAGCGCATCGTAAAGAGGTGATTGGTAAATAATCTTGTAGTTATTTTTGGAATATCTTCTTATAATAAAACATTATTTTATGGCTTCCATAAGAGAGAAATAATTTTTAGGAGCAAAAAAGTGTACATTGTGTTTAGCGTGTTTAACTTCTCACAATGTACATATTTAAGTAAAAGACTTCATCGTTATTGTATAAAGTACTAAGCCCAAGACTACATGCCTTTAGCTCTCTGCAAAACCAACCTTTGCTCAATGCCAATTTCACTAATAAATTGTTGGTCGTGAGCGATTACTAAGATAGTACCGTTGAAATCTTTGATAGCTTGTGTAAGTACCTCTTGACTATAAATGTCAAGATTATTGGTAGGTTCGTCAAGCATTAGCATATCGGGGGTATTATTACTGATGGCTAGACAACAAAGCAATAATTTCATTTTTTCGCCTCCGCTTAGCCCTACACATTTTCTATCCCATACTTCCCGTGGAAACTGGTGGTAATGTAACAGCATTTTTAGTTCATGTTCGGGCAAGTGTCGCTCGTTAAAGAGTTGAGTTTGCTCAAAAACTGTCAGTTTATTATCAATCACCGAATAGTGCTGGTCTACGTATAGATACTTAAATTTCTCTATGTAAATATCTCCTTGTGTGGGCTCGAGCATACCTGTTATGAGTTTCAACAAAGTAGTTTTACCCGTGCCATTGTTTCCCTCAATTCTGATTCTATCACCTGAGCGAAGTTGAAAAGATAATGGTGCTTGCCAGAGCAAACTTCTCTCATATCCATAGTTTATGTCTTTGGCATCAACCAGAATTTTACCCTTGTGCAAACCCGATTTCCGAAGGTCGAGTTTTAGCACCTGTTGTTCTTGTATTTGTGTTCTGATTTGCCGCAGACTACCAGCAATTTCGTTCATTTTGTCTTGTTGCACCTCTTTGGCTTTGGCAGTGCTTATTTCAGCCTTGCTTTTCAGGTTACCTGCTACAATCTTGGGCAAATTCTGCTTTAACCCGTTGGCTTTGCCTCTTATTTCTTGCCTCTGGCGTTGTTCAGCCAATTCTCTTGCTTTTTGTTGGACTTGTTTCAGTGTTTTCTCTTTCTCGTCGAGTTGAGCTTCTAGGGCTTCCAGTTTTCCCTCTTTTTGGGTTTTGTAGAAATCGTAGTTTCCACCAAAAGCCTCTACGCCAGTTTTGCTAAGCTCAAGCGTTAGGTCGAGTAGGTTTAGCAAAGTGCGGTCGTGGCTTACGAGTAAAAGCGTCTCTTTGCTTCTGCGGATAAACTCGTAGAGCAATTCACGACTTTGTGCATCGAGATGATTTGAAGGTTCATCGAGCAGAATAATCGTTGGTTCATGGATGAGTATTCCGGCCAGAAAAACTTTTGTTTTTTCGCCTCCGCTTAGTAAATGCATAGGCTGCCTGAGCGATAGGTGTTGCAAATGCCAATAAGCAAAGGCATTTTGTACACGTTCTTCAATCGTCCAGTCATCGTTTAGGAGCGTAAAATTCTCAACGGAGGCATCACCTTTTAGAATAGCTTCGTAAGCATTAAGTTTCTGCTCAATACCTAAAGCCTGTGCAATAGTGTAGGTATCGTATTGCCCCAAATGTTGCGGCACATAGTAGGGTTTTTCCGCCATAGATACATCTCCGGCCGATGCTTGTAATTGCCCTGCAATAATTTGTAACAACGTTGATTTACCTGTGCCGTTGTTGCCTACCAAAGAGGCTTTATTACCTTTTGCGATGGCAAAACTAATATGTTGAAACAGGGTTTCCCTGTCAGAATGGATATATGATAATGATTTTATAACAATACTCATTTGTAATGTGTGTAAGTATGTGAAGAATAGACCATGACGAGCCAAAGCAATCACAAAGCGATTTGCTGCCCGAAAAAGCCTCGAAGGCTGATGTATGATGGTATTACATTGATTTCTAAGTTCGGCCGCAACAAGTAGTAATTGCTGTTGGCGAGTTGACAATTGGGTTTATCAAAACATTCCGTTTCGGAATCTGCTAGAGCAAGGCGCTCTAAAACTTAGTATCTCACATTGAGTATTGTGTTTTTATTACGATGCAAAGGTACAAGCTGATTTTTTATTTTGCAAATACAGCCTGCGTACCATGCCTATACTTGAACGAGAAAGGTTGTGGCACGCATAGTATGGAAGAAATTACTTTACCACGGAGTAAACGGAGTTATGCAGGGGGTTGCACGGGGTACAAGCTTAATATTCGGAACAATCCTTCGTTAATTCCCACTTCCTAAAATTTAGTTTTACACCAGATATTTCATATCTTGAAAGTTTATTTACCTTGCTGCAAAAACACAAGAGAATGACGAAAATAAAGCGATTGCTTAGAATAATAATGCCTATTGTCGCAATAGTCTGTGCTGTTGTATTTGTACCTTGGAAGGTAATCTGGTTTTGGATACAACCATTGCCTGACACTGTTCAGGAACAAGTTGACCAAGCGATTAGCCGTGGAGAAGATGGTATTATTGTCTATGTCGACCAGCCTAATAAAGCTCCTGAATTTTATGCTGCTGGCTGGAAAAATAAAGCAAATAAAGTTCCGGCCGATGCGCATGCCTTATTTAAAATTGCCAGTATAAGTAAGTTATACATTGCTACTGCTACTGCCAAGTTGGTCAGCATAAAACTTTTGTCGCTAGATGCTACCCTCGCAGAACTCTTACCTGAACTGGCCGGAAGAATTGAATATGCAGATAAGATTACACTGAAAATGATGGTACAACACCGAAGCGGTATTCCGAGTTATACTGATAATCCCGACTTCCCGTGGTTAAAGCCATTTACTGATATTGACAAGATTGTTAATACAGTTTTAGACAAACCCTCAGATTTTAAACCTGATAGTCGTTATAGTTATTCGAATACGAATTATATTCTAATTGGGAAAATTCTTGATAAAAAATTGGGTTATAACCATCAACGATATATCAAAGCAGAAATTCTTGATAAGCTTGGCTTGACCCATACGTATGGTATGATGAGTGAGGTAAATCCAGACGAGCTCAGTAGTGGATATATTATCGACTATGAAGGAGATTTTAAAGCCATTGATTATGTAGCTCCGGGTGCTTCGATGGTTGCCACTGCGGAAGATGTTGGCATATTTTTGAAGGCCTTGAACAAAGGCACTTTATTGAATAAAAGCGAACAAGCTATTTATTCATCTATTTATGTGTATGAGCACACGGGCCTGGTGCCTGGTTACCAGAGTATTGCACGTTACCACAAGGATACAGATACAGTAATTATTCAGTTTATGAATACCAGTGGCGGAGATATGTGGGCGATGTCAGAGGTAATATATAATGGAATTGTGAAGATTCTTAGTAAGTAGACTGCCTGCGTACCATGCCTATTCTCGGAAGAATAGGGGCGTGGCACGGATAGTTGGAGAATTACAGATAATCTTTTCTATCTCTACTTGGTGTCCACATCTTATAAAACCGAAAAGCTTTTGAATATTCTTCTCTCGGACAAAAAGCTATACAAACCTCCTGATTATGCAAGGCTGATTCGGTAAGAACTACGTGTTGTGCTTCGTTTTTAGCATTTTCAAATTCTTTAAGATTTACTTTACAAACCACCTTTTTGAAGATACTATTAATCCATTGTTGCATGGCGGGCTCAGACTCATATGCTTTATAACAGGCCAGAGAAGCATGCGCCGTAATGACGGGTACAAAATTATCAGGGACATCGTCTCGTACCAGAATATACATTTTCATATCGCAGAGTTTTATGCAATATTAAAAATTAGTACTGAAAACAAAAAAACGTCTGCTGAAATACCGAAAATAAAAATTGCTTCTTTCTTTTCCTGAGAAAATCTGTATTTTTACAGCATTCCTCTTTATCATCACTATCTTAGCTTACTATGACAAACTCACAAACGATGGGTATTACTCAACCGACGCTTGATTCTAAAGCTGAACGAATCATTGCCAAGGTTTTTGCTTGGACACGCGTTTTACTCATGACAACTGTATGGGTAAGCGCCGGACTCTTCGGACTTTACATTCTGGCATTCTACGCTGCTGCTTTGTACCAGGGCAATCTGGAGCGGTGGAACGAGATTCTACCCGGTTTATACGACCAAAGCACCCGAAAAGCTACAATGGGTATTGGTTTACACTTTGCTATGGGGGGCATTATTCTGATACTTGGGAGTATTCAACTCATTGATACCATTAGGGTAAAATATCTTACATTTCACCGATGGGTGGGGCGCATTTATGTAGTGGCTTCGATACTCGTTGCTATTGGCGGACTCATATTTATTGCAATAAAAGGCACTATCGGTGGCATTGTAATGAACATAGGCTTTGGTCTATATGGTGTATTGATGCTTTTAGCTGCTGTACAAACCTATAAATATGCCGTAGCTCACGACACCGAAACACACCGAGCATGGGCTTTGCGCTTATATGCCCTTGCTATTGGCTCTTGGCTTTACCGCATGGACTACGGTTTTTGGTTTTTACTGGCCGACAAAGCAGGCCACAACAACACCTTCACAGGTATTTTTGATTACATAATGGCGTTTTTCTTCTATATCCCAAATCTGCTAGTAGCTGAGATATTTATCCGCTCACAAAACAGCCGTAAGATGTCAATTTGGCTAAATCTTGCGTTCACGATAGTGCTATTGGTAATGATTAGCTTCCTGCTTCTCGGCACATACTACTTCACTAAATTCTACTGGGGCCCGGCTATTGTTGGGTGGTTGTTTTGAAGTAATTGCAGATTAATATGCTTAGCTTGTTTAAACGAACAAAAAAAGAGAACTGGGAAATTCAATTACTTAGAAATGTAGTAATTAATCTTCCAGATGAATACTCATACTTATTAAGCCAAATTAATGATAATTTATTGAAAGGGGTAATCGTTGAGGCTAGTGATATACCTGGTTATGTAGCTTTTACTTTTTGTGCTAGTGTATTGAAAAAACATGAAAAAGCGAGTGTTAAGGATTTTAAGCTTACAAATATAAAGGTATTTGATACTAAAACTTTAACCTTTCTGCCTTATGAAATTTATATTTCACACGGTACAATTAGTGGGTATTCAATCGGTGGAAATAAGAAAAAGAAAATCGATGTAAATAAAATTGATACTTATGCATTTAAAAGAGAGCTCATAAGTGAATCTGTCTATGATCTCATAGCAAATTTGCTTACACCACAAGAGAAAGAACTTTTAAATCCATCTCAGATTTACTCCGTCTTTATTGATGACAAAGAATACTTTCATATAAAAGATTTGGAAGATGGAGACTTTATTGGCATCGATGAAAGAAGAAACGTTTATAAAATTACTCATAACCTAACCAAAATATTAGCCCTTAATAAAGAGATTATTGATATATTGAAAAGCTGAGCTAATCTTAAGTATATTTTAAGTGTTCATTCAGTTTCAAGAAACGTTTTGTCTCAACCGATTCCTCTTGCTATGCTTTATGCTAGCGCACACGGGAGACTCCGCCGAGAAATGACTTACCTCTTAATCCATTAGCCTGGGAAAAAGCATTTTTCTATATAATAATGAGTACAAGCAAAGTAGTACTAAAACTTTAAAAAAATCCTCACACAAGAATATGACCATCGTCATAATTTCTAATGATTTTGCTTAGGTTTTATTATTTGTGTCTTTTCTAGCTTTGCTCCATCGTAGCTGCTGTTGAATAAAACCCAATTAGGTTTTAGGGTTTAGAGTGGTGTTTAGCTTACATCAGATAAATACCACTATAAATCATTTTTTATTCAGACCATACAAGAGGTTCGGTTTTGATAACCTTGGGCATTCACACCTGAGCAATCAATTAGAAATTTAAGAAAGTGTTTTACATGCAAATAAGTGTTGCTTATTTTTTCTGATATGCGTCATATTTAAAACTTAACTTCCTCATAAATTATCAGGGTTTAACCCACTAGATTTGAAATATTAATCGGAATACGTATAGATATTGAGGAGAATATCTATATTCTTCTTCCTTTTAGCTCATGTAGTTCAAAGGCGAACGATTCACACAACATACTAATTATTAGGTGAAAGCACGTATGCAAAGGTTTGAAAAGCCAGGTTCTGTTAGATGATAAAAAGACAGGTAATGCCTGTCTTTTTTATGACGATTGAATTTGTAGGTTTAAATAAGTGAAAAATTCGCACAACGAAGATTTTTCGACAGCTTAGGATTAGAACGATTAAAGTTAAAAAGACAGGTTTTGCCTGTCTTTTTTCTGAAATACAACTATCGGATTAATAACAATAGCTATATTTTGTTTTTGGATAAAACAACTTCAAGAACTAAACAAAAATTATGAAACAACTTATTGCATTTTTCAGCCTTAGCTATGGTATTAGCTGGCTAATCTGGTTTCCGCTTTATGGCCATTTACTTGGCATACCAAAACTACCTATTGTGCCGTATCATCATGCACTTGGGGCATTGGGGCCGCTTATAGCATCATTTATCTCAACTTACATTTATAGTGGTAGCGCAGGAGTAAAAGGGTTGCTAGGGCAGTGTTTTAAGATAAAACCGTTTGTATATGTGCTAATCGCTCTTTTGAGCCCCTTTATATTAATGGCTATCGCAGTTGGTATGAGTTATGTTATAAATCATAAACCTATCGATTTATCAGCAATTCTCAGTTCAAAAGAGTTTCCTGGTTTTAATTTGCTCAGCTTTTTTATTTATAATCTTATCTTCTTTGGATTTGGCGAAGAAGTGGGCTGGCGAGGCTTTGCTCTCCCACGTTTGCAGGCGAATATGAGTGCCTTAAATGCCAGCATTTTGCTTACACTATTCTGGGCTTTGTGGCATTGGCCTTTGTTTTTCTACCGGCCAAGCTTTATGGGAATGGGTTTTGGCGGAACTATCGGTTGGGTATTTAGTTTGCTTACTGGTAGTGTTTTGCTCACATGGCTCTATAATTCTTCAAGAGCAAGCATTCTGGTTTGTGCCATCTTTCACTCAACCGTCGACATAGCCTTTACTGCCGATTTCTCCGATCAGAATATTATGAACTACATGGGGATGCTCATCACCGTCTGGGGTATATTAACAATCGTGATTTTTAAGCCTGCGAAGTTGAGAAAGAATAATTAATTTAATGGCGAATTTTCAAATTTTTGCATTTAAAGATTCATTTATTCACCAATTCGCCATTAATAATTCATAATTATTCTTCTACACCAACAACAAACCACCATCAACAATAATACTGCTGCCTGTAATATAGTTGCTGGCCTTGCTGGCAAGAAATAAGGCTGCATTGCCAATGTCTTCGGGTTCGCCGATACGTTGTAATGGCAGCGATTGAATATATTTGGCGCTTTCTGCCATCATGGCTTCAGCTTGTTCTTTCGTAATGTTATCTCCGGCAATTTTCCGAATGCCCGGTGTATTTACGCCACCTGGCGCAATATCGTTTACAGTGATGCCATATTTACCTGCCTCTTTGGCAAATGCCCTTGTGAGCATTCTTACGCCACCCTTAGAGGAATCGTACTGAGATAAGTTTCCTGTAGGTTTAAGACTATCAATAGAAGAAATATTAATTATTTTACCCCCATGTTTCTTTTCGATAAGGGTATTGATAAACAATTTTGATAAAAACGCTACCGATTTCAGATTCAGGTTTAAGGTTTTGTCCCAAAGCTCTTCACTCAATTCGGTAAGGGGTACATACTTAAATATGCCTGCATTATTTACCAATATATCAATGTCTCCAAAAGTAGCAAGCGTTTGCGTTATCACGGTTTCAAGATTCGCCGTTATACTAAGGTCAGCTTGTGTATAAGCTACTTTATCAGTGCTTTGCGCAATGCTTTCTATGCTTGCGCTTGCTTCTTGCGGGCTTACAATATCTACAATCATTACAGAAGCACCTGCTTGTGCTAAGCGTGTAGCTATTCCATTACCTATACCCATAGCACCGCCTGTAACAATGGCTGTTTTGCCCGATAAGTCAAAAAGTTGTTCTATAATGTTGTTCATGCTAATACTTGTCTAAAATAATTTAATGTATAATTGTGAGCTGTAAAACAACACCATTAGCACCCCCTAAATTATGAGTAATATCAGTTTTGAAAATGATGTTAAACACCACCAGCTATTGGCTCAAAAACTGACTATAATCATATGACTCACTATCTGGTATCAGTTTTTTAGGATATACAATTACGCAACTTTGTAATGTCAAAAAAGAATAATCTCGATGAAAAAGATACTTTGTACAACCGATTTCTCCAGACAAGCCGCTAAAGTATGCCGTTATGCCGTACAATTGGCCAAGCAAACCAATGCACGTTTATATATATTGCATGCATCTCACCCAAGCTTCATACGTCCGTTCGATACCGAGGCTATGGATTTTGATGAAAGTTACGTACAGACTTATTATGAAGCCAAACTGAAAAGATTGGCGAGAAGACTGGTGAAGTCGGTTGATGGTGGCATAAGCATCGAGACTATAAATAAAACAGGGTTTGCTGTTGAGGTAATTACAGAAATGGCTAAGCAGATTCGACCTGATTTATTACTGATGGGTACTGTTGGACAACTGCCTAGAAGCCCTGGAGTAATAGGGAATTTGGGCAGCGAAATGATAGGTAAATCGCCAGTACCACTTATGCTTGTGCCGCCCAAAGCTAAGTTCAGAGCTTTTGAGAATGTGTACATGGCCGTTGATGTAAGCGAGAAGGTTGATGCCGTGACTTTACAAAAAATGATAAATAGCCTGAAAACTTTCAAAGTTATTATCAATATATTTTCGGTGGTGAGAGATCCCGAGGCGTCACAGGTAAAAGAGGTGATATTCAATATTCGTGAAATGCTGAAAGATTATCCGCACATAATAGATATAGTGAAGGGTGATAATTTTGTGCAGGCTTTTCTGAATGGTGCGCAGGCTCATAAGGCCGACCTGATGATTGTTTTTCCGAAACAGCATGGTTGGTTTGACCGTTGGTTCAAAGGAACAAATACAGAGGAATTGATTTTAAGAACCGAATTACCTATGATAGCCATTGCCTGATAAACTGCTTGTACGTATATATATAATAGTTTTTTTGGTGCTGATTTTTTCTTAACATAAAGCGAATTAAGATGAATGCTGTAATTGATAGAATATGGGTAGGTAGATTAAAGCATACAGGTAGTTCTGATGCTATTAGTAAAGCCTTGTTAAGCATGGTGGGGGTTTTGTATGTAAAACCGAATCTGGAAGAAGGTTGGGTAGAGGTAGAGCATGAAGATTTTACTGATCCAGAAAGTATTGAAGCACGGCTCATAGAGGTAATTTATGAGGTAAAAAATGCAGCTACACCTATAGCTTTTGATGAAACCGACAATACTGAACGACCCATTCAGTGGATGTTGTAAAATAAAGAATGAATGCGGTAAATGAAAGTATGAAATCAATAGTCAAATGACTGACGTGCTTAAAAATGATATTGCCCAAACTAATCTGCTCAGCAAAGAGCGTGTATGTGTGCCTTTGGTAAAAATAAAGCGAAGCGAATGGGCATTTGAGCTAAAAATAGTAGCGCCGGGTATTAGAAAAGAAGATTTTAGCCTTGAAATAGCTAATGGAGTAATGATAGTACAAGGGCGAACAGCCATAATCTTAGAGACCAACATGGCAATGCAATATAGCAAAGCCTATGAGTATATTTCGTTTTCTCGTGAATTTTTATTGCCTCAAAATGTTGATGTCAGTAAAATAGAGGTAAGCTATGATTATGAAATATTGGAGGTGCACTTGCATAGAGTACAACATTAAAATAAAAAGCCATGAATATACAACCTATTTTTACATCAACACCGATAGATGTTGAAGAGCGACTTTGGCAGAATGAACTAGAAATAATTGCCGAAGACAATGATTTCTTTTTGAGTCTGCTTACCTCACTGCAGTCTGAACAGATTATATCCAATAGAGATTACGAGAAAACTAATCTGTTTTTCAACTATTTTCAGTATTTTTTTCAACAAACCAAGCATCTGAAATTGGTTATAGAGCAAATAGCAAAACAAGATTTATTGAAACAGGAAAATAAAAAGCAGCGATTAAGGGAAGAAGTTAATTGTCTGGTGCAAAAATATGAAATCTTTAAAAATAATTTTAAGTCATTTCTTAGTACTTTAACATTTAATAAAGCTATATTTACCTATTATTTTTGAGTAGAAAAAATTTACAACCATTTTAGGATGAGAAGCCTTTCGTTCAGCGTAATCCTGCTGTTTGCATTGATGCATCTGCTTGGGTTCTTTAAGGCATACGAATTAATGAGAATTAATGAGTTTTCGATGGCGGTTTCAAAGCCTTGGGGACTTATGTGGTTATTATGTAGTGTGTTATTATTTGTTACTGCAGTTCTTTATCACAATCGCAATAGTCGCTGGCTTAGCGTTGGTATATTAACTGTTATGGTGTCGCAGACACTTATTTTTTCTTTCTGGGCCGATGCCATGTATGGCACAATTATCAATGCAATGCTTATTGAAATGATTTGTGCCGAAACCACAGGAAAAGTTTTTCTGGGGTTCAATCAGAGCAAAGAACAAGAATAAAAAAACAATATCTTCAAGCTCCTTGACTATAATCCGGCCAAGTGAATACGCTTATGTGTTTTAACACAAAAACCAGACTACAGAGACAAGCAAAATCTCTGGCAGGAAAACCTATGGGTTTGTCAGGAAGCAGCCATTCGCAAAATTTTTTATATACGCAGCCCAAAGCTGTGAAAGCCAGTTTGTGTGGTTAAAAAAAACTTCTTTGTGATTTCGTTTTTATTGGTTAAATTTTTAACTATCCTGTAGTTTCTGCTCTTATTAAGTCTCGTCTATTAAATCATATCTTTCCCATTTTGCACCAACAGAACTTCTCTCAGCATATTGGCCGTAATCTAAGTCAAAAACCTCATTAAGTGTTGGGTCTCTTTTTACTAATATAGCTAAAGCAACTAGCCTTCCATCTTCCGGCAGTTGATTGCCTGTCAGAAACTGCCAGTCGCCGTTGGCCTCATGCAATACTTTTAAAATTGGCTTTTGTTCTTCCATCCATTGTCTTGTTGTAAAAACACCCAGATTCTTTGCTTCTCTAAATTTAAAATCTACGTTTCTATCGAGCAAAGGTTGGTAATGAATCAGGGATTTATCGAAACCCGTTTCCCAGGGCAACAAATCTGCTTCGTCAGCCCAAACTAATTGTAAGGCAGGAAAATCTTCACTATTATAATAACTAATAGCAGGGTTAAAATAGTCTGCCATATTACGTTTGTCTACGGTTAAAAATGCAGCTCTGGCGTCTTTGAAAATTTCTGTATTTACTTCACCTGCAACAATGGTTTGTCCATCTTTTATCAAAGCAGCTACATCATTAATAATTTCGTGCATTAATTTAGTAGGCAAACCAAAACAGATAATTTCAGGGTGTTTATATGTTTGCCATAAGCCTATACTATAAGCAAAAGATGGCAGGTAATCAGTAGCTTCAATTTGGTTTATTACCAATCCATATTTTTCAATAAGGGCTTTGTTGTTGTTCATTTTTACATGTTTGGTAAATAATTTTATCTAAAAAGGTGGCAATTCGTGATTTTCTAAACCTTATATTGAATTTTAAATAAACTTTTTGGCTTTCGACTTGACTTTTAAGATTAAATATCGCAAAATTTGTAAACTTTTTTAGTCACAGCAAAACATACTTAAAAAAGCAGGATTTTATCCTGCTTTTTTTTCGTTTAAAACCCTCTTACAAAAGTTGTCAGAAGTTGAAAATGTACAATTTTGAGTTTGATATTTTTAAGAACATATCACAAATAACGTGTCTTAACTACAACAGATATATTACTGTTGTTCAACGAAAACTTGAAATCATCGAAAGCGGGTCTTTTCATACCTGTGAGGTAATAATTTGAAAACCCAAAACCTTCTTTAGGAATCATCAGCCCGTAGTCCATTTTGCCATTGTTGTTCTCATCGTCCAGAATTGCAATGCCATAAGTGCCGTTGGGCAATTGAATTCTTGCCGATAAACTACCTTTATTGATATGGTCTTTGCTGACAGCAATATTTTTAAACGGTTTCGATTTCTTGAAGCTTGCCTCATCTGTAAACACCTGTACTTTGATTACACCGCTGTTACTTCTTATTTGCGAGATGTTGATACTCACCACATTGTTTTCGGTTTGAGCCGAATCAGGCCAATAAAAACCTAGCAGGCATAAAACTGATAAAAAAAGATAGTTCATTGTTTTTGCAATAGTTTGTGTTAATGTTTATGCTGTGTTTTAAGTCATTATGTAAACTTTGTCGACTTACTTTAGTTTTAATAAAAACGAATAATAAATAACTATTTGATTAAAGATGATTACTTAATGTTAACGTTGTATTTAAATTTTTAATGCCTTATTTTAAACTAATCGATATTTTTATTCGTTTATAACACATAAACACCCTATTTTACCTACTCGCTTCGCCTTTTTACCTTTCATCCCCTATTTAAGAATGTTGTTGTATAGTCTCGTTAGAGATTAATCACCAATTTGTTTTCAGTGAACAATCCATACAACTTTAATATATTGAATACACTATGAGATCACGCAGATTCTATTGGCTAGGGCTTTTGTTAGTACCTATATTTATTTTTCAGGGTTGCAAGCCCGAAGAGCTTATTACAACACCAATGATTTCGGGCTTAAACTGCGAAACCGCTACCATTTCAGCTACACCTGTAAATGGCGTTGCGTTTTCGGGCCGGGTAACGATTCCTTATTCTGGTGGAAACGGCATGGTATATTCATCAACTGACAGCATTGCTTCAACAGGTATCAATGGCCTGAAGGCACACATTGTGGCAGGGATATTATCGCATGGTGAGGGTACTATTGCTTATACTATTACAGGTACGCCTAGTGCCGTCGGTAAGGCTACATTTCCGATTAATTTTGCGGGCCAAAGTTGTACAATCGAGGTAGCAATACAGGCCGATACCACCACGCCAAAGCCTTCAACTGGTTCAGTAGGGCAGGTCTTAGCAGCTATCGATACATTTCAAACTACTTTGTCGGCGGCGCAACGTACAGCCATACTATTGCCATTTACAAGCGCAAATCTTAACAAATGGTCGGTACAGGCAGGAAATGTGACCCGGAACGGGCTTGAGTTCAGTACCATGACCGCAATGCAGGTGATAGCTGCCAAAAAAGTAATTGCAGCGGCACTAGGTACTACTGCTGATGAAGGTTACGATGAGTTTATACAAATAACACTAGCCGAAGATGTGCTGGCGGCTAATTCAGACGGTAATTATTCATCAAAGAAATATAGCATTGCCTTTATTGGCACACCAAGCGAAACTGGTAAGTGGACGTTACAATTTGGCGGCCATAATTATACTAAACATATTAATTTTAATAATGGGGCTGTGGTAAGCACTACGCCTTCTTATCAGGCGGTTGAGCCACGCACATGGGCACAGGCTTCAATAGTTTATGCACCGCTCGACAACGAGAAAAATGCTATGGCGGCATTATTGGCAGGGCTTTCAACAGCAGAGCTAAATACCGCAAAGCTTAACACAGTTTTTACCGATGTTTTACTAGGGCCGGGCAAAGACACCGATTTCCCGTCAAACAAAACGGGTATAGCCGTAAGCGCGCTAAGTGCCAGCCAGAAAGCATTGGTTTTAGAAGCCATAAAACCCTGGATACTCGACGCCGATGATGTAACGGCGGCATCATTACTGAGTAGTTATGAGCAAGAGTTAAACGATACTTATATCTCTTACACAGGGAGTACTTTGTTTAACCAAAGCGGCGACTATGTGCGCATAGACGGGCCAAGTGTCTGGATAGAGTTTATATGTCGACCAGGTGTAATAGAAGCCAACGAAATTCACTATCGCTCAGTTTACCGTGACCGCAAAAGAGATTACGGCGGCAATTTATAGCACGCCAATTTAAAAATACAGAGCGATGTTCCTGATTGTATGTTCGCTTTATTTGTCAAGCATGAAGTGCCCCTCACAGGGCACTTTTTTATTATAAAACATGTATCTTCAAAGTATGCCCACAGCGGAGGGCGCTGCTATTAGAAATACAAAATTGAACAACACTTTTAGAATTAATACCAATTTATAAAATCTTTTGTATATTTTTGTAGTACCGAAAAATGAAAATATACACAACACTACAAAAAGGGGAGCACCACCTGAATTATTGCGAAGACTATTATTTTGTTGGTGAAATTGGCAACGATAAAGTTCTATGTGCTGTGATGGATGGTTGTACAATGGCTACCGATAGTTATTTCGCGTCAACACTTGTTGGGAAATTATTGAGGAAAATAAGTAAGGAAATATCTTACAAGGCTTTTTATGAAGAAGAGTCTTATATTTCACCTGAGAGTTATCTGAAAACTATATTAGCAGACTTATTCAAAGAACTAGCTTTGGTTAAGAATCAATTAATGTTGGAAAAAGACGAGCTTCTTACAACATTGATTATTATGCTCATAGATAAAAAAGCCAATGAAGGGGTTGTATTAGCCATTGGCGATGGTCTGGTTTCTATCAATGGTCAAGTAACAGAATTCGACCAAGATAATACACCCGATTATCTAGGGTATCATCTTCATAAAGATTTTGAAGAATGGTATAATTCCCAAACGCAGAAAATATTATTTTATGAAATAAACGACCTAATTATAGCAACTGACGGGATTTTTACGTTTATACCTATGAGAAAAGATAGTCGGGCAGATGAAATAAATCCGATTAATTTTATGCTGTTTGATAAAACCCAAAAACAAAATAGTACAATGTTGAGTTGGCAATTAAAGGACCTGGCACTTAACCATGACTTAAAACCGGCCGACGACCTTGCGATGATTAGAGTTTTGCGACACTGAAATAAAACACCCTCACATTTTTATGATTAACCCTTACATTATTAAGTTTCCTGATGAGTTTGAGAATAATATTGAACTCATGGAAGTTTTAAAAAACGGAACTGCTAAAGAAAAAGAACATGCCTTGCTAAATATTGCTTTAGGAGGGCACAGCCCAAAGGCTGTATTAGATTTATTTCTGTGCTATATAATTGACCCTGAATTAGAGGTAGTTGCTTATATGTGCATTGATAAATTTCTTGAAAACTACAGACAATACCCACTTGATAGAGTATTACCAGTATTGATAAACGGTCTTAACCATCCTAAAGAGATAATTAAGCACTATTGCCAGAACGCACTTGATAACTTGGTAATTCCAGGCAAACTGAAAGAGGAAACGCTCAGTTTTGAATCTTTTCAAATTTCTTTTGAATATGATTCATTGAGTTCGTATCTTCATTCTGATTCGGCAGAGCAAATCATTATTGCGTTGTTGTATTTGTATCACCGACCACATGCTAATGAACAGTTGTTTAAGGTATTAAACGAGCAACTGACTAAGAACATACCCGCCGTAACTTGTGTTGTTGGAGCAATTATTGATACCAAATTGGCAAACATTATAGAACTTATTAACGGCGTAGGCGAACTAAGCCTAGCCTCTTATACCATTGCCCGTGCATCGGGTATAAAATCGAAGGCAGTTTGGGTGTATGATCGCTTTGATTCTATTCGAGAACTTGCCCGTGAGCACATGAAGGTAATAGTAGCTGAAGAGCAGGAAGTAAGATAGTTGCCCAACCCGTGTTATGCCCATACTCGAAAGTAAAAGTGCATGGCACGGGTATTTTTCAAATGAATTATCCTGAAACGGTAAAGAATTGAGGCTAGTTTTTATTGCCACAATGTTCACAAAAACACAATGTTTCACAATAAAAAGTGGGCACTATTACAGCTATCTACTGTACTACCCGTGCCACGCCCTGTTACGAACAAGAAATAGGCGTGGCGCGGCAAATTCGACAATCCGCAATCGAAGTTCGACAATTAAAAAATCATTTCCACCGACGATTAATATAAGCTGCTTCCCAGAAATCGTATTCTAGTTTAGACGAAGCTATAAATGCTTCTGTCATTTGAGCTTGTGTGACTGTGGTGGCTTGTGCAGCGTTAGCATCACAAATACTTATAGCCGACCTTACGGCAATGCCGAATTCTTCACCTGCATAAGTGTCAATCCATTTTTGGTAGGGATTATTACCCGTTTGTTGGTGTTGATAGATATAATCGCCAACGGCTTTGTAAATCCAGAAGCAAGGCAAGACTGCCGCCATACCAACCTCAACAGCCTCTAAAGCCGCAGTACTACGTAAAAAATGCGCATAATGATGGCAAGCAGGTTGAATAGTATCCTTATCGACAATAGCAAAATCTTTAAAATAAGATTCATGCAAGGCGTTTTCTACAATGATTGTAGTTTCGGCAAAGCGAAAAAATGCCAGCATATCTGGTATGTTTTGTGCACGAGCACCTACAATAGCCAATGACCTACCAAAATGCTCAAGGTAGATAGAATCCTGCATCAGATAGTACTGAAATTTTTCGAGCGGAAGCGTACCGTCTATCAGTTCCTGAATAAAAGGCATTTGCAGAATAGACTCATAAATTGGCTCAATGCTCAGCCATGCTTGTTCAGACCATTTCATTTTTAATCAGTTTTTGAGGGTTGAAGAAGTGATTTAATGGGCCATTTCCCTTGCCGATAGCCACATCGGCACCGTGTTTAATGGCCTGATGCACATAGGTTTGTCCGAGCGAAACTGCTTCAAACAGGCTTTTACCTTGGGCAATATAAGCCGCAATGGCTGACGATAGCGTGCAGCCCGATCCATGTGTATTGTTGGTTGGGAATTTCTCAAATTCAAACGAATGGACTTCGCCTTTCCCATCGAAATATAAAGAAGTGATTCGGGGTAAGTCGAGATGTCCTCCTTTTAGTAGTACCGACTGGCAACCCAATGAATGAATCTTTTCGCCCGCTACATACATATCATCAAGGGTTTTGATTGGCATTTGTGCCAGAATCGCAGCCTCGTCCATATTAGGCGTAACAACTGCCGCAATAGGGAATAGTTGCTTAATAATGGTTTCAATAGTGGCATCTTCTATGAGTTTGTGCCCACTGGTAGCAACCATTACGGGGTCAAAAACAAGGGGTATAGACGGATATTTGCTGAGTGTTGCTACAATAGTAGCCACCAACTCAGCCGTATGCACCATGCCAACTTTAATGGCATCAGGAAAAATATCGTCCAGAGTAGTTTCTATCTGCTCGGCCACGGCCTGATAGGGGATAGGGTAGATACTACGCACTCCCTGGGTATTTTGTACAGGTAAAGCCGTAAGCACCGAGGTAGCAAAGCAACCCAGCGCCGAAAAAGTTTTAATGTCGGCCTGAATACCGGCTCCGCCACTTCCATCGAATCCGGCAATTGTAAGCGCCGATGGATAGGTGTATTTTTTATTCATCGTAAAAAGAGGTTTCTAAAATGTGTTTAAAGTAAACACCTGCGCAATTCATAAGCTGCCTTCTCGGGATTATCGGCTGCGCAGATGGCCGATACCACCGCTATACAGTCCGCTCCGGCTTGAATAATGGCTGCTGCATTGCTTTTGTTTACATTACCAATGGCAATTAGTGGTTTGTCTGTCAGGCTTCTGATTTTTTGCAGACCCTCAAGCCCCCATTCAGTTACGGTATCGGTCTTAGTAGCTGTCGAAAAAATCGGACTAATACCCAGATGGTCAGCAGTTGCTGTTTCGGCTGTATCTAATTGGCTCAGATACTCAATAGAATAGCCAATCTGAAGTTGGTTACCCCATTTTGTCCGAATCTCTGTTGGAGGCATATCACTATTGCCCACGTGTATCCCGAAGGCATCTACTGCATTGGCGACAGCCACGTTATCGTTGATGATTAGGGGCACATTGTAGCGTTCTGTAATTTCTTTCAGGCGGAGCGCCCTTTCGGTAAATGTTTCAGTATCGAGTGTCTTTTCACGAAGCTGAATAATCTCAACGCCACCCGCAATGGCTTGTTCGGCTACTTGCAGATAATTCCGACCCTTACAGGCTTCGGCTGAAATAACGAGATATAACTTATACGGGAACATTGTGTGGTTTGCCATACGCTATGCTATTTTGAGTGTTTGCCAAAACTCCTCTTCGCTGATATTGTGCAGCTTGTCGAGGAGGTTTACTTGTAAACTCCCCGGCCCGGCGCTTTGTTTGGCAGCCAGCTGTCCGCAAATACTAAATAAGGCTGTAGCAGCAGTAAGTGCCTCCAGTTTGTTGTCGATGGCAGCTATAAAAGCCCCGATAACAGCCGTTGCAGAACAACCAAGCCCTGTAACCTTGGTCATAAGGGCATCGCCATTGTCTAAACTGATAATTGCGCCTTTGCCAACAATAATATCTGTCTTGCCCGAAATACACACCAGCGTATCGTATTTTTCAGCAATCAACTTGGCGGCTTCAATAGCCTCGCTGCTTTCGGCGGTACTGTCAACCCCCTTGGTTGGGGTAGTGTTGGCTTTGGCCAAAGCCAGTATTTCGGAAGCATTGCCTCTGATAACCGTAGGCTTATAGCTGAGTAATGCACTGAGCGTATGGTTGCGGTAATTGGTTGCGCCTGCACCAACGGGGTCGAGCACCCAGGGTTTGCCAAGCTGATTGGCTTTTTCGGCAGCCAATAACATTGAGCGCACCCAGTAATCGTTAAGTGTGCCGATGTTGATTACCAAAGCTTGGCAGATGCTTACCATGTCTTGCACCTCAGGGTGTGCATGAGCCATAATAGGCGATGCTCCCACAGCCAGTAAGGCATTGGCAGTATTGTTCATCACGACAAAATTAGTAATGTTGTGCACAAGCGGAGATTGCGTGCGGACAGTTTCGATGTGTTTCCAAAGATTTTTTTCCATTGCGATTTGTTTTAAAATACAATGGCTGTAGAAGATTGCTTTGAAATAAAAGAGGATAAGATACGCTTATGTAAAGCTATATTTTATTCGCTTTTCCCTACGTCGGTATCAACCGTATCAGGTTCAAAGGGACTCTCTCAATTCTTTTCAGAATACCCCTAAAGCCAGAGGCAAAGTTAGAAAGAAATATGAGAATGTCAAATTTTGGTGGTTTGGGGTGGAGATTGATATAGAGATTAGCTTTATGGTTTGGTTATAAGATTATTTTGATAGTTTGTCTGCAAAAATCTTTTATACACCAAATTCGGTAATTAATAAGAGGATGCAGGTTTTATAGAAAATCTAACAAGTAACTAAATAATAGAACATATAAAATCCTATTTACAAATAAAAATGTAAGAATAATGCTAGAATGCATTTACGAGTATGAGTTTTTCTTAACGGAAATATTATGGAAAGAAAAATTAGGGAGCTATTATAAAGATAAGCAAAAGTATGCCAACTATTTTTCTGAAAAATTATTAAATCTTGATAAGGATACTTTAGATTACTCAAGTCTTTCAAAAAGTTATTTTTGGGGAAGTATTATGGAAGGTATTGAGTCTGGTATTTAATGGACAAATTGAATTGTATAATATTGTCATTAGGGGAGTGTAAACTGAACTGTGCCAAGGATTTTACAACTTCTCGCCACTAAAAGGCTTACCAGCATATATTCCTGCTATTGCTTACTTTTTGAATTCTTCAAAATCAAATTTTTCTTTCTGTTCTATAAAAAAAACTGTGTCAAGGTAAAAATTAACATTTTAGCTAATTTTTACCTTGACACAGTTTTTTTTACAGTCTCAAAGCGGAAAGGCAACCCTTTCCGCTTTTTATTTATATTACAAACCACCAATTATTTAGGGTCTAAGCCTTTTTCAATGCGTTTTAAAACGTCTTGTAAGTGGTATTTGCTCATTTTATCTGTTGTTAAAGGCAATGCAGCTTTAATTTCAGTTTTCAACGATTCCAATTGCGCTCTTGCAATCGAAGGTAAATCTGTTTTCTTCAAATCAACCGTACGAATATCGTATCCGTAAGTTACTCCCGGAGGAATCGATAACACAGTTGTAGTTGTTGGTGTCAACAAAGTAATTACTTTCTCTGCATACACTTTTTGAAGATTACGACGATAAATATCTATCGGCTTACGGCTTTTCAACTCTGCCCATATACCACCACGTAGGTCAGTCATCAAATCATCAAGGTTGTAGTTAGCAGGGTTGGTAGCACTTGTTTCCATCAATCTTACAGCACGGTCGCCTAGCAATAAGCTATTCAACGTTGCCTCCTGAATCGATTTTATAGCCTCAACACCAGTTTCGATATTGATTTTATTCAATACGTTAGGGTCAATCAACCATGTTGGTGTTGCAAAAACCTGACGGTTCAAGAAAGCAACCGCTTCTTTTTGCGTAGCTTTTGGAACCGCCGTAAACACACTGCCTTCCATGTCGTAAGTCTTAGGGTCATCGAAGACACCACCAACGTTTTTGGTTACGTGACCCACATAACGACGGTATTGGCTTACTACGTTGCCATAAAGCTCGGCTAATTCTTTGTAGAACTCACCGTCTTCTTTGCTCCACTCTGTAAGGTTTGGTAAAATTCTTTGCAAGTTTTTGATACCGTAGTCAGAAGCCTTCATGGCGTTATCGCTAAGATCTTCTGTCTGGTAACGTGGGTCATAAGGACTGATTTCAGTACCGAAACGTTTACGTGGGTCTTTATAAGCCTCTTTTGTCCATTCGTTCAAAGTTTTCTTCTCTTCTTTGGCGTCTTTAGCCTCAGGGAAGTATGAATAACCCCATTTGATAGCCCAGATGTCATAATCACCAATACGTGGGAAGAAATCAGTAATACCATCTTCCGGCTGTGCTACGTAGTTGAAACGCGCGTAGTCCATGATAGACGATGTATGTCCGTTTTGTGCAATCCAGTTTTTATCACGTAGTTTTTCAACCGGAGTAGCCGAGCTTGCACCCATGTTGTGGCGTAAACCAATTGTATGGCCAACCTCGTGTGACGATACGAAACGAATCAACTCACCCATTAGCTCATCGCTGAAATTTTTGTTTCTTGAACGAGGGTCAACCGCCGCTGTCTGAATCAAATACCAGTTACGTAGCAAACGCATTACGTTGTGGTACCAGCCAATGTGGCTTTCAAGAATCTCACCACTGCGTGGGTCGTTTACGTTTGGTCCGTAAGCATTCTGAATATCAGCCGCAAAATAACGGATAGCAGAGAAACGTGCATCTTCAAGGCTAAGGCTATCTTTTTCGTCAAGGTACTCGCCACGGATAGCGTTTTTCCAACCTGCTTTCTCGAAAGCTACTTGCCAATCATCAACACCTGCTTTCAGGTATTTCTGCCATTTTTTAGGCGTTGCAGGGTCAATGTAGTAAATGATTGGTTTTTTAGGCTCAATAGCTTCACCACGTTTCTGGCGCTCAGCATCTTCTTTGCTTTTTGGCTCAAGTCTCCATCTTACAGCAAATACCTCCTGGTCAGATTTCTGAGATTCTTCACCAAATACAGAGTATTGGCTTGCAAAATAACCTACACGTTGGTCGAAGAAACGCTTACGCATTGGCGATTTTGGCAACAATATCATTGAAGTGTTAAATTCCATTGTAATAACACCTGCATCACGCGAAGCAGGGAAATACTGCCCGATTTGCGGAATTGGCATCAACGAAACCGTTGGAGGTACCACACCGAAAGTTTTCACCGTACGGATCTCAGTATTGATAGGATACGAACGGATATGTTGAATATACGAACGGTCGGCTTGTAAGGCGGTTATCTTATACAATTGTTTTGAGATAGGGTCAAGTGAAAACACTTGGTTGTCGCCTTTGAAATAATCAGTTACATCAATAACCGAAAGTGTATCTTTTTTCAAAGCTTTGATGTCAAACGCACCAATGATAGGGTCGGCGCTTGAGTTTCTTACAGCCTGAAAAATGGGCTTAGTGCTATCAGCACTGGTCATAATAATAGAGATAGAACGCAAGAAAATTTTGTTATCTGGTCCTTTTTCCCATCTTACCATCTGGCGGTTAACTTCTTCACCACCGAAAATTCCACCACCTGCAGGCGTTTTAGAGAAACGTGTTACAGTCATGATGTCACGGCCAATCAAAGAGTCAGCGATTTCAAAGAAATACTTATCATCAACTTTATGAACTGTGATTAATCCTTTGCTGGTTTTAGCTTTGTCGGTGATTACATCTTTGTAGGGTTTCGGTCCTGTTTTAGGTGCTTCGGCTGGTTTTGGAGTAGTTGTTGCCGGGGTAGTTTTTGCTGGTTCTTCTGGTTTTTTTTTGTCGTCTTTCTTTTGGGCATATCCCGTAAGGGTAACTCCCATCAAAACACAGGGAATCAGTGCTAGGCGTAATAATTTCATAATTAAAATTTAATAGTTTGATGAAAAAACTTCGTAAAAGTAAGCTAATAGAAAGAATTATTTTTAGAATATTGATGAATTAATTTGTAATTGAGACCAAACCACAAATTTCTACTAAATTTTTAGTCGTAGCATCCCCTAAATTGGGTGATTATTGTTGGGGATAGGGCTAAGTTAGTGACTAAAGGTAGTATAATTACGAGTAAATGCTTACTCTAATACTAAATGTAAAATCGGGAAAGGCTTGCCTGTGCCATCGGTTTCAGAGCGATTGGCTACCCTAAAACCATGATGCAAATAAAACAGATAGGCTTGTTGGTTTTGCTCGTTTACATCTACTTTACGCACTTTAAGGGTATTTAGTGCGTAGTTCATCAGGGTTTTGCCTACACCCTTGCCAATGGCATCAGGATGCACGAATAGCATTTCAAGGCTATCGGCATCGGTGCCCATAAATCCCAGAATCCTGTTGTTTTGGTTTCGAACACAAACGAGTTCTACCAGTTCGAAATACTTGTGTTCGTGGATGGTCTGCTTAAAAAACAAAATGTTTTCTTCTTCCAAAAAATGGTGTGTAGCCCTTACCGACAATTCCCAGATGTCTAATAAGCTATCGTGTTCGTTAGGGTTTACCGGGCTTATGTTATAAGGTGTCATTAATCAATACTTTGGTCAACATAATCATGTGCTTACACTGAATACCGTTCTCGAATATAGGTTCGGTGTAATTATCAATAAAGAAATTCATTTTAACGCCTGAAAGTTCAAAACCTTGCTGCTGGTAAAGATACAATTGCCCGATGCTGGCATTTGAAGTGCCAATAGAAAGGGTCTTATAACCTGCATCATTGGCTCTTAGAGTGGCATCTTCCAATAATAATTTTCCTATACCCTTTCCCTGATAGGCATCATCAACGGCAATGTTTTTGATTTCAAGCTCCTGCGCATCAATCTGATAAAGCACATATTGGGCAACTAATTTATCTTGCAAATAAGCAACATAGATAGTAGAGTAAGGGAGGTAGGCCATCAAAGCTTGTTCTGAGGGGTCGGCCGATAGCAACAAATCATAAGGGATGGCTTCATCGTTGCCGATTAGCCTAATGTTTAGTTCAAGCATAGTTTATTGAGAAGAAACATCTTGTGAACGACTGAAGCTCACCGACTCATCAATCATTTCCATCAACACATCCAGATTCACATCGCTAAGTTTTTTGATATAGATACATCCTTTGCCCGCCTTATGTTTGCCAAGTCTTTGCAATAAATCATCTCTTTTGGCGGGGTCGAGGGCAGTGTATAAACTAATAGCATCTTTACGGGGCGAAAAACCAACCAAAGGCGCATCGCCTTCGTGGCCGCTAGCGTATTTGTAATGATAAGAGCCAAAACCAATAATGCTAGGCCCCCACATACGTGCCTCAAGCCCTGTCTGGTTTTGCATAATTTCCAGCAGGTGATAGCCATCTGCTCGTTTGTTTTCGTCAGCCACAAGATTCAGAAAATCGTTGACGCTTTGGGTAGTTTCAATAGTTTTATTGTTTGCCATGAGCTGAAGTGAAGTTTAACAAAGATAAGGGAAATGTCTGAACTTTGATTTACCTGATTAAACTGATTTTTATGATTTAATAATTAAGACAAAATATGAATTTCATGTTATTTACTCACACGTTTCAAAGTACTAACTAACTATGTCATTATTAATAATCAGTTAAATCATTTAATCAGGTAAATCAAAGTTCAAGATAAAAATCATTTATCCGTATCTTTGCAGTCAAAAAACAACCAACGGAATGATAAAATTAATAGTGTGTGATATGGACGGAACGCTTCTGAACGATGAGAAGCAACTTAATGAAGATTTCTGGGATTTAGAGCCGAAACTAGCCGATAAGGGAATAAAGTTTGCCATTGCCAGCGGACGCCAATATTATAATCTGGTCGATAAATTTGATAGTATTAAAGATAAACTGATTTTCCTGGCCGATAATGGTTCATACGTGGTTTATCGTGACGAACAGGTACATTTAGACTCGCTTGATAAAGAATCAGCTAATAAATTTATCGAGATTGGTCGTACCGTACCTGACGCTTATGTGATTGTAAGTGCCAAAAAATCGGCCTATGTGGAGAATACCGACGAGCGTTTTCTGAAAGAAGCCGGAAAATATTTTAAGCGAATGGAAATAGTGGCTGATTTAACAAAAGTTGAGGACACTATATTAAAGGTTACAATCTGTGATTTCAAAAACTCTGAAACTAACAGTTATCTGTACTTTAAAGAGTTTGAGAAAGACTATAAAGTAGCCATTGCCGGCAAAATATGGCTTGATATAAGCGATTGGGGCGCAAACAAAGGAACAGCCATCAAGAAGATTCAGGAACAATTCGGGATTTCGGCAGAAGAAACAATGGTTTTTGGTGATTACCTCAACGACCTCGAAATGATGAGTGCTGCCAAATATAGTTACGCCATGAAAAACGCTCACCCGAAAATTCTGGAAGCCGCCAACTATGTAACCAAATACACAAACAACGAAAACGGCGTATTTGAGACTATTAAGGAAATGAATTTGATTTAATCAAGCAGAAACGCTTTGTAGTGATTCTGACCATTGAAGGTTGTCTGGCAGGGTACTTCTGCTAAACTCAATATGAATAACCCGCCTTTTCTGATGATTGCTTGTGCGATTAGAAGCATGAAGCAGCAAAGGTTTCATAAACATAATACCACCTTTCTGAACCGGACAGGTGGTTTCTTTTTCTATACTCCAATCGATGGTTTCGGGTCTGCAGATTCCTTTTAGATGTGATGACGGTATTACTTTCAAAGCACCATTACCTTCGTCGGTATCATCAAGGTGAATTCTTATTGTGAAATTATCTTCTAAAATTGATAGTGGCGGTTGTACTGCAAATTGCTTGTGTTTTACAGTCCAAGGGCCAAAGCCTTTTAAATCCGACTTTTTATCGACTGAAATCGTAAGGTCTTGGTGATAGGCCACAAACCAGTTAGAATCTTCGGGTTTATCGAAATAAATTGATTTTACTACAAAATAGTCTTCTCCAAAAATAGCATTGATGATAGAGTTAAGCTGCTCATTGAAGATAGTTTCGAGCGTCCCGGGTACTTCTTTCAGAAACTGCCTGATAGCAAATAAATCATTGGTTTTGCGGAAAGTAGGCTTTGAGGTATCAATAGATGCTATTGTTTGAAGTAAGTTTTCAATTTCAGCAGCATTGTAAACCTCATTCACAACGGCAAAGCCATCATTTTCTATTTTGTGTTTTAACGCAGAATACATATTTCAATTTATCAAATCAACAAAGACAATAGTGCTACATTGTGTTTTAGTGTACTTTGTGGCAATTGCATTTAAACCCTTATTTCCCCACTACCAACATATATACCTATGCTAGAATAAGAGCCGCAAACTTTGATTTAACCGATTATTTTCAAATCCGTGCAATCAGTAAAATCAGTTAAATCAAAGTTCAAGACGAAATTATTCCTAAACCTCAAAGCTATCAGACTCAATATAAGCTTTAATTAAAGCCAATTCACCTTCTTTGCCAGGTTTGAAATTACCGTGCTCCATACCCCAAATGAAAGTCTTGTTTTCGGCTTTACATTTGTTGTAGGCATGTTTGAAGATATTCTTGTAGTTAATTTCTCCGGTTGTCGGTTCTTTTCTGCCCGGATTATCACCAATCTGGAAATACCCGATTTCGCTCCATGTCCAATCGATATGAGGAATGATATGACCCTCATTTTTTTGCATGTGATAAATATCAAACAATATTTTACACGAAGGGCTGTTTACACCACGGCATATCTCATAAGTCTGGTCTGATGTTCTTAAAAACAGATTCGGGCTATCGCTTAGTGGTTCAAGAACCATTACAATGCCATGTGGTTCAAGAATCTCAGCACCACGGCGTAAGGCATCAATTACGTGTCCGGTTTGTACACCAATTGGTAGGTTACGCTCAAAGTCGCCCGGTACTACTGTTACAAATTTGGCATTACAACGTTTGGCAACATCAACGGCACGTTTGCAGCCGTTTAGAAATATCTCAATGTATTCTTTTTTGCCTGCTGCAAGAGTATTGGCTCCATTTCCGCCTTTATCTACTACAAACACGCCCATGTCCATACCTAATTTGGCCATAGTTTCGCCAATTTTGGTTTGCATTTCAGGTGTGCGTCCCATCATGCCGTTGTCTTCAAGGGCAGTAAAACCTGTATCCGCCATAAATTTCAACTGGTCGATTAAATCATCGCCTGCCAGATTCTTAAACATACCAAAGTGCGGTGCATATTTAAGTTTAAAGTTATTTTTAGCCGGAAAAAGGTCTAGTTTATCTGCAAAAGGTACGGCAGATACACCGGCCATACCAGCCATTGAGAAAGAGTTTTTAAGGAAATTTCTACGTTCCATAAGTGAAAGGTGTCGAATAGTGATTAATGTATGGGTTAAATTTAATAAATTCTTTGATAATAGATTGGTTATATAGCTAAAGTTGTGACTTGTAGCGACAAAAGATTTTATTTATTTTAAACCCCGTAAGAGTGATAAAGACTATACCAACTCTACGGGGTTTAATTAATATCAAGGTCTTGGACTTCAGCCAATTATTTAACTACTCGCAAAGAATGGCAGCCTCTGGTCAGAAACATTTTAAAGTCTTGTTTCTGCAAGCTGGGTTTAGCTCCTTGGTTCACTTTCCAGAACTCTATACCGCCAAAATGCTTGCCATAATTAAAATAATCATAAACCGTTACAGCTATGTTTTTACCACTTCTGTCGAACTCAACGCTTTTAGGCAGAATACCCTCAAACTCATATTCTCCATGATTCACCAAACTACCATCAGGCGTTAGTTTAAGCAGGCTCAGCGAAGCCTTGCGGCTCAGGTCGGCGCTCTCCCAGTTCAGAAAAGTTCTTTTGATATTAGCTACCACAATAAGGCTACCATCAGGGCTAATAGCAAATCCTTCGGGGTTTTGCCCGACTTTTGCCTTACTAATCGGGAAATGCTCTGTGCCTTCAAGATTAAACTTAATAACAAAAATTTCGCCTTCTACATCGCCCTGGCCACGTTTCAGGTCAGGAATCACATAAAACTTGCCATCGGGTGTAAATTGCCCTGCACCGGGTGTTGTGCCTATTTTTACTGGTTTTCCTTGAAGCTCCAAACGAACAATCTTGTTGGTTGGCCCATCACGAGTGGTTTTTAGCAAACCCACTTCTTTGGTATCTTCAAATGTAAAGGCAATAAAATTATCGTTAGGATGCCAGCTTACGTCAGATATTTTTCCGGCTGGTAAGCCCTGCGGGCGATGAATAATACGCACAGGCTTGCCGCTAGGGTCTAGCTCTAATACTTGTAGTTCTTTGCCTTCTTCTTCGGTACAAAGCACTAGGTATTCTCCTTTGGGGCTTATATCAATTCCGATAGGGTTTTTACCAGTAGGGAATTTATACAGCACTTTTGGGTGAGCCACATCTGCTATATCAATTACCGTTATAAATCCGCCAGCGGGTAGGTCTTCGTTAATGTTTTTGAGTTCGGCTACGTTATCAGCCAACATGCCTCTGGTATCAACTACATAAGCCAGATGATGTGTATTTGATACCACCATAGCCTTGGTATGATTAGCCGCCGAATTTGACACAATAACACTCCTTACCTCGTCGTAAGATTTCTCTAAGGGTAATTTTATAGAAGTAAAAGCATCTTTTATTCCTTTTTCTTTATAAATTTTTCCGTTAGCAAATGCCGATGCTGCCATGTCGGCGTCAGAGATAGCCACAATGCCTTTTGCATCGAAGGATAAATTCTGCGAAAAAGAAGTGATACTAACGAGTAAAAATAATGGGACGAAGATTTTTTTCATGTTTAGTATTACTTAGGTTTAAAATGCGAATGTCTAAAAAGCAGTTTGGATTAAGCTTTTTTAGCTTTCAGCATCATAAACCACAACTTTTTCCCAAAGATGAGAGCATTTGGCTACAAAATCGAGGTGGTCGGGGTGGGTTTGGTATCCGGCTTGTTGCTCAGGCGTATCAAAGATAAAAGTGATTGAGAACTGATAAGTTGTGTCAATTACGGCACGGTTTGTATCGGCAGGGGTACCCACATAGGCTGTCTGAATCAAATCGATTTTCGATAGTTCAAGTAGTCCTTCGTGAAGTGCTTTATGGTCGGCTTCGTTGTTGCGGTCTTTCAACCAGAAAAATACAGTGTGAACAAATCCTTTTTTTAAGTTTGCCATGTTAGAATAACGTTTTTTAGGTGAAAAATGATTATTGAAGTTATTTAGGATTTTAATTTCAGTTTAAAAATTTGGTGTTTTGAGCGAGCCAAATCAAATGATGAAAGAATAGCAGAGCTATTGTTGAAATCATTTGATGCAGGCGTAGCCAAAATAACACATTTTTAAGCGAAAGAAATAATCATAAAGAACTTCATTGATTACTAGAGAAAAACACAAGTGTATCTAAAATATATTTGTTTATCGACGAGCTATGCGTACCACCACTTACCGGATTGAGCCTTACAGTAGTTACGCCTCTTTTTACCATTGCATCATAAGCCGTCTGAGTATTAAAATAAGGTACATAAGTATCGGCCGTACCGTGTGTAAGCATAGTTGGCGTTTTCGGACTCCAATCAAAAATATCGTTGTCTTTTACTGCATTCATTAATGCAGTATCTGTTCCATTACTAATGGCAAGTTTAAGCTCATTTGTAATTAAAGTATTGAAACTGCCCGAAATACGTACATTTTGCTTATTTTGTTGTATCTGAGAGGCATAAGGCTCAATAAAATAACTACTCATGGCACGGTTGAGTTTGTACACGTGGTCGTAGGTAAGTATTACCCAGATGTAAGAAGCATTGTGGTTAGCCTCACCTGATGATGTTGTAGTTGCAATTGTCTTGAAGCTCAAAGTTTTGTTGTAAGCACCTGCACCGCAGCTAGAGGCTTTCAGGTTAAACTCGCCTTGTGCTTCTTCTTCCATTTTCTTTTGCAAGGCAAGGGTAGCATACCCACCTTCTGAGTATCCGCCTAAATAAACGTTATTATTCCATTTGAGTTTTTCTTGCTGAATAAACTCTTTGGTTGCTCTTAGCATGTCTAAACTTGCAGTAGCTAAGCCCTCACGGTGTTCGTAGGTATGTGGCAAATTATTGGTAGCACCATAACCAATGTAGTCGGGAGCAGATACAATATAACCTAAAGTAGATAGGATAGAGGCCAGTGTGCCTTCACCACCTGCATTGAAATACGAAGGTGCTTCGGTATCAGAAAAAATAGTGCCGTGCTGATAGCTGGCTAATGGGTAGGTATCTACCCCGGAAATATTAGGCACAACCACCGCACCCGATGCCTGAATGTCGGTACCATCGGTGTTTTTAGTTTTATAAATAATCTTATATTGCTTTACACCACCTCTTACAAAGAGGGCGAAGTCGGTAGCCTGTGCGCCTAGTGCACTTAAAAGTTGCTCTTTAGAATATTCATGAACTAAGGTTGCGCTTACAAGGTAAACTGGTTGAGGATTGGCTTCGGGTGTTTTTTCACAAGACCAAACAAGTACTGATAGGGTAATTGATAGTATAAAATACTTGAAATTTTTAATTTTCATAGAGATAGTGATTGTGATGACAAAGTTATTAAATTAATTGAATTAAGCCCCCTGTAAATTGCTTTTTTGGAACAAAAGGGCTCTTGTACTGAAAATAAATCGATAGGTATAGCTAAGGATAAAACGGCTCTGTGGACGTATCAGGAAGCTTTTCTTTCACAGAAAACAGTATAGTTTTTGCTGAAGAAAAGACATTTTATGACCTGCATGTAAACACAGCCTTCTGTATAACGAAAGTAAGCCGCTAATCTTTTGAAGAAACCTGGATTTGTTTGCCAACAGCTCAAAACAAAAAATGTGATGAAACCCACAAATAAGAAGAAGGTGGGGTTCCATCACATAAAGAAGAAATCTTTAATATTTTACTATAACGACGTTTTAATCATTATCAGCCGTTTTTGGTTTTTCAACCTCATTTTTTATATCTCTCGAGTCAGGCGCTTCATCTCTGTTGCCTGTTGATGTATCTCTTGGTGCAATATGCTTGTTATTCGACATTGAAATATTCTTAACATTTCGTTGTCTGTTTTGTATCATTGCCATGGTTTCAATAGTTTACGGTTAATAGTAAAATTAACTTCTGCTTATTGAGGTTAAAAATCTATTCCAAACGCAAAATAAACCTTAAATGACGGGTACTCTAGCAATGTTGTGGTCGATACTCCGCACGTATAGGTAGAATTTTTTGGACGTTTTACTTTTTAAATGCTTTCCATGTGAAAATAATAGGCAAAGCTTTTTGAAGTAGCGATAAGCCGTTGATTAGGTACACTTGAAAATTAACCCCATATTTCAGGCAAATGTAAGAATCTGTGACAAACCAAATGCCAAAACTTACCATAATAGCATTGCGTGCCCATTGCTCTTTTTGCCCGAAAGGATACCAAGCCAGATAAGCAAGAAGTATGTAAGCACAGGCGATAGTACCACCTAAAGGCCCTGCTACAAATTTCCTGAAAGCTTGTACATCTGTTGGGATGTTTGGCGTTTGCCAGAAAATCTGTGCAATGGCTTGGTCGTAATGCACAAAGATTGCTGAGCTGAGGTCAAATGCAAAGAGTATGGCTGCTACTGCAAGAAAAAGGCTACTGTAAACAAGCCACCTCTGCCAGAATATGAAAGAAGTTTTCAAGATTGTGTGAAAATTAGATGTGTGATATAATTATCAATTAAAAACAAAGGGCAGAAACCCTCAAATATCTGCCCTTTAAATTATTATTCTTTCTTACCCTTAGTATTGCTCTTAATCATGGCCTGTATCACGTCCCACATTTCGTTCGGAATAGCATTGAGATGATTAAATTCTCCTGCGCCGTTTATCCATTCACCACCGTCTATTGTTACAACCTCCCCATTTATATAAGACGAGAAATCTGACATCAGGTATGCAGCAAGGTTCGCTAGTTCCTGATGCTCACCTACACGTTTGAGCGGCACATTGCCAAAATCAGAGAAACGCTCACGCAAGTGCTCAGGAAACGCATCTACCGGAAATAACCTGTCCCACGCACCTTTGGTCGGGAATGGCCCCGGGGCAATGGCATTGAAACGAATACCATATTTAGCCCATTCTACGGCAAGGCTACGGGTCATAGCCAATACGCCCGACTTTGCCATTGCCGAAGGCACCACAAATGCTGAGCCTGTCCACGAATAAGTAGTAACAATGCTAAGTACCGTTGCTTTTTGTTGTTGCTCGATCCAGTGTTTACCAAAGGCCAGGGTACAATAATAGCTGCCCTTTAAAACTATATCAACCACAGTATCAATGGCACGGTGCGAGAGGCGTTCGGTAGGGGAGATGAAATTACCTGCGGCATTATTCAGTAGCCCATCAACTTTGCCAAATTCGGCAATGGTTTTATCTTTCATGGCTTCAATGGCACCATAATCACGCACATCGCAGGCAATAGGTAATATTTTGCCGCCAGTTTCCTGGCTTAGTTCGTGCGCAGTTTCTTCAAGTACTTGTAGTTTGCGGCTCGTGATTACCACATTAGCACCTAATTCCAGAAAATATTTCGACATCGATTTGCCAAGTCCGGTACCACCACCTGTTACAACAAAGGTTTTGCCTTCAAGCGCACCATCTCTTAGCATGGGTTGGTTATAAGCCATTTTATTTGGATTTAATTGTTGAATTTGATTTTGTATTATTTCACGAAAATACTGTATAATTTAAAAATCCAATACCTTTTTTAGAAGAAACTGTTTTTTGATTGCCTTATTCATTTTCCAGATAAATCTCTATACGAGATGGTGGGTATTTTCTTTGTGCTATATTCTTCCAGTAGTTTCATCATTGTAGTATGTATTTCGTTTTCTTGAATACCAAGTTCTTTATCTATGGCATTATAAAAATCATCATCGCTGGTACCATAGCTTAAGAGCCGCTTTAGCCCATTTATGCCATTTTTTTGTAAAGCTAAATGGCAAAATATACCACCATACACATAAGTTGGGTTGGTGAAGTCGTCTAGTTTGCTATGTGCAAGTATATTGTTAAGGTTAACATCGGGGTTTTTCTTCAAATAATCATAAACCCTATCAATATGGTAGTTCAGGTTTTTGCCGAAATGCCCTCCCCAGTAACCCGATATGCCTGCCAGAAACCAATCATGCGCATTAGAAAAAGAATTGTTGATGATATGGATTATTTCATGCTCATGAAATTCGGGATTTTCGTATCCACCTGTGTAGATATTGTTGTTTTTGGCATCATAATACCCACACCTGTTATTTTCGCCACCCATGCCAATCCTGTAGTCGAATCCGATTGTTTGATAGAGATTGTCGCAGTTTTCGAATATATAATAATTAAGTTTTTCGGGTTTTATGCCAAAAAGTGATGTTAATTGCAGATACGCACTGTTGGCTTTGAAGGCAGTTTTGCTATTGAATTTATGGCTGGAATTATAATGATAAACAATTTGCCCCACTGTTTTCTTTTTCCAGGTGCTGGTGTTCAATAGTAAAGTATTGTGCAAACGGAAATCGTTATTCTCATTTGTAAACGGATAGTTTGTAATAGCTATCGGAACAAAAACTGAATCGTTTTCAGCATAGTAGAAAATACTTTTAAGCCAGTAAAAACCATTCCTTTTAGAAATGGCTATAACCTTATTGCTAAGCCCAAGCCCTAATAAAGAAGGAGATAATGCTCCGCAATAATTTAATAAATCAGGGTACTTGTATTTTTTTATCATTCTTTCCGACCAGAATCCACCAAATGTTTGTTGTGCTTCTCTGTTCAGATAGTCAGCATCATAGCTTACATACTTTTTCCATTTTTTTAAAATAGCCTTAGTATAGACATTCGATGTATCAATCCCATGATTGACTTGGAATTGCTGTTGTGCACAACAAAATAAGGTGATAAATAAGGAAAGAAGTAGGAGTGGTGTTTTCATACAATTAAGCGGCTTTAGAAATTTATTGTAGAAGTTGTTTAGGATTTTAATTTCAGTTTAAAAATAGTGGTATTTTGAGCGAGACAAGTCAAATGATGAGAGCTATGGTTGAAATTATTTGACGAAGGCATAGCTAAAATAATGCATTTAAACGAAAGAAATAATCCTAAACAACTTCATAATAAAACTACAAACAAAAAAGCCGTAGGTGTATGCACACTTACGGCTTTTAAGAAACTTTAACTATATGTTTGGCTCAAAATTAAACACCAGCTTTAGCAGCAGCTAATTTAACTTCAACAGTAAAGTTATCGTAGATAGCTTTGTCGCCGATAGTGTCGAAGAATGATTTAGAAGCATATTTGCTACCAAATTTCGTACGGTCAACTTCAAATTTAGCCGATGCGCTAGCAGTTCCTTTTTTGTCGATGCTTACAGTTGCAGGGAAAGTAATTGCTTGTGTAACACCATTGATAGTAAGGTTACCTGCAATATCATAGTTAGTACCACCTTTAGGTGTAGCTTTTGTGATTTTAAATGTAGCTGTTGGGTATTTAGCTGCATCAAAGAAATCTGGAGCTTTTAGGTGGCCTGTCAATTTAGCATTGTATTCTGGATCTTTTACGTCTAAAACTTTAATGCTGTTGATGTCAATCGTGAAATCTCCTCCTACCAATTTGTCGCCATCAACTACAAGTGCACCATTCTGGATATTGATAGTACCATTGTGCTCTCCTGTGATTTTTTTACCTAACCAGTTGAACGAACTAGCCTTGGTATCTACTTTCAAAGTTTGTTGTGCTTTTTTTCCGTTATCAGCCATTGCTGAAACACTTACTAGACCTGCGATTGCTACTGTGAATAAACTTTTAAAAATTTTCATTGGTTTTGAAATTTGATTTAAGCAATTAAAATAAAAAATAAAATTAAAATCTTTATAATCAATAGATTAAGTAGGTTATTCTTGTGTACCTATTTAAGCCTTCGAAAAAACGATTAATTACTGCCTCGGAGCTTGTCGAGCAAATCGCTCAGGGTTTCAGCTTCATCGGGTGTCAGGTTCGAAAATGACGTTTCCCAGTTTTCTTGTAGAACATCAATTTCTCGCAACACATCAAGCCCTTTTTGAGTAATCCGTACATCACACGCTCTTCTGTCGTCTTTGTTGTCGCATCTTGTTGCAAAGTCTTTCACAAGTAATTTATCAACAAGTCGAGACGCATTCGACATCTTATCCAACATCCGGTCGATGATTCCATTCACCGTAATCGGATTTGGATATTGCCCTCTCAAGATTCGCAACACATTATATTGCTGTGCCGTTAAATCAAACGGTTTCAGAATATTCATGTGGTCGCTGTTCATCCAGTTGTTGGTAAAAAGTATATTCACTACCAACTTCTGATATGGGCTCTTAAAGGGCTTTTGTTGTTTTATGTCTTTTTCTATCGACATACTTTTTGTAAATAACTAATGAGGTTTTAAAAATACATTAACAATGTATGTTAGTACATATAATACAAGTGTCGATGAAGGATAGTTCCAAAGTTTGAAAAAAATTATCGGAGCGGAATAACACTAGGTGCCGATATATCGAAATCACGCAGGCGAAGTGGCTGAATACCATCAAAGGCAAAGCGGAAGTTTGAGCTTATATTAGGTATATTGGGGTAATAACCTACACGAATCTGAAAGGTTTTAAAGGTAAGGTTTTCGTTTCTGAATCTCATGCCCAACCCATAACCCTGATACAATTTACTGTCGAAAAGAGGTACATTGTGCAAACTAACTAAACCAAAATTGGCAAAAGTAAAATAAGCAATACGAAAACCCACAAGGCTTTTTTTGGAAAACAACACCGATTCGAACCCAATTGTAAGGCGTTTATCACCAATTAATGAATTGCTGTTTATGCCCAATATACCATCTTGCCCGCTTATGTTCAGGTAATCGAGCGGGTCTCGGTTGATACCATAAGTAAAACCAAGATTAATAAAGTGGCGGGTTTGTGCCCGGCCAAGTTTCATTAATGGGCTGAAGTAATTACTCTGTACACCAATGGTGCCCTGTTGTGCTTCTTTGCCTTTCAGGTATGTTCCGGCATGAGCCAGGTAATACAGATACCCTCTGTCGTTGGCCAGATAAGTGCCATGTGCATATTGAATACCCGAGTAGTTGCGTGCACCAAACTCTGTTTGCTCACGGCCAAATGTGAAAGAAAGCAAATTTCCGGTCGGTACGTCTTCGGTTCGTCCGAAGCCATAAACCAGAATATCTCGTTTATAAAAGCGATTCGAATAGCCCACGCTTCCCAGAATAATGGTTCGGTTCCAGTATAGTTTGTTAGTATCGGCACGTACTTCGGGGCGGGTACGGTACTCATAGCTGCTACGGCGGGCAGCCACTACAAACCTTTCGTTGGGTTCAAATCCTCGAAACTTAAATGCACGGCCATACCATATATCGGAGTAATAGTAACCAGTCTGATACACCAGTTCTTTATCTTTAACATCAATGCCGAGCCTTTTGTATTCTCTTATTTTGTAGTAGCCCAGCTCAATAGCACCGGCATTTTTGATGTCGACAGTCAGGAAAGGGCGAGATAACCTTACCGAAAACTGTTTCAGGTCTCGCTCATAAATAGCACTAAGCTGCCCTGTAATAAATGTTTTGCCTATATAAGGTACTGTGTAAATGCTTCTTCCGCCCAATTGCTGATAGGGGTCGTCTTTCCGCCAGGCTACTTTGTAGAGTAAAGAATGACCATTGCCTTGAAAATTACGCTCTTCTAGGCCAATCCTGAAATCTTTGGGGCTACCAACGCCAATATCGAAGTTAACCGACCATACATCCTGCACAATTATAAGTACATCTACCAGCCATTCGCTGCCTTTGCGCTCACTTACCAGAATACGGGCATCGTGAATGATGGGGTTAGCTCTCAGTAGGCGTTCGGTATCTTTAAAAACTTGCGGGTTAAGCTTGTCGCCTTCACGGAAAAGCAGAAAAGAGTTTCGTATTACTCTTTCGCGGGTATTATGGTGGAAATTCTTACTGGCAAATCGCTCAAAGCGGTTGCCTCTTCGGGTAGTATCGTTTACACTAGGGCCAAAAATATCAAGTTGCTGAATAGTGATTTTGCCTATAATTTTATCTTCATAAGGCGCAAACGGATTGGTTTCCAGCTTATTTATTTCGTTTTTTAATACGTTACTGTTATACACATCTCTAAACAAAAAGCCATAGATTTGCCTGCCAATCTTACTTTTGCCCATCTTCTTTTTTAATTTGGTGTACATGACACTGTCTTTGGCAGACTTGTCACTGTCAAATTTTTCGTAGTCTTGGGTTTGTCCGAATGTCAAATGTGATAGTAGTAAAAATATAATCGACCACTTATTCATGCTGAAAAGATACGATTTTTAAACAAAATCGCAACATTAATTTGCGCTTTAACATACCTGTTAACAAACGCACTTTTGTCGGATTCAGTATAGCTATAATCGAAATAACTAGCATATTGTTTTAGAAACAGGCATAAAAAAGCAGATGCCAAAATGAATTGACACCTGCTTAGATTTATTTGAACTGAAGTATAAATTTTGGGTTACTCTGATTTGACTATTGTAATCGGTACACAGACCTTCGTAGGGCAGCTCGAACAACTAGCCGGAGGATTCACCGTAGTGTTGAGTGTACAACCATTATTATCGGTTATTAACAATGTTTTGCTACCGCCAGATATTAAGCCTGCCGAAATTGGCGAACTTTGTGTGCCGTAAGTAAACGAGACACCTGTAACAGCCGACCCATTGAGGGCTACCGAATAAGAAGCTCCAATGCCACTACCACCCGATGGGTTTAAAGTAATAGTAAAGGTATCGTCTAGTGAATTGTCGGTTGTACCTGCATTGTTACAAATAGCTATTGCATTAGCCGATAATGGAGAAGGATTGGCCGTTACGATAACAGTATCGGCATTTGTACAGCCGAGGGCGTTTGTAAGCCGAACAATGTAGTTGGTAGTAAGTGTAGGAGAAACGCTGATTGAAGCAGTAGTTTCGCCTGTGTTCCATTGAAAAGTACCTGTGCCTGTTGCTGTAAGTGTAGTAGATACGCCACTACAAACTGCTACATCGGCTCCGGCACTAATGCTAGGCAATGCATTTACATTAACTACAATTGGGCAACAGTTACCGGAAGCACAACCACTTGACGACGTAAAATTAACTGTATAATCGCCGCTTAGGGTTACTACCAACGAATCGTTAGTGCCTCCTGGAATTGGCACACCGTCTCGATACCAAACGTACGATGGTGCCGATGGTGCCACTAGTATAATTGAGCTGCCCTGGCATATCTGAATCGGCACCGTAACACAGGCACTTGCTATGTGGTCTTGCAAAGAACTATTGTCGGTATCGGTTTCGTTTGATGCCGTGATTGAAGCTTGATTTATTATTACTCCGGTAGAATCGGCCGTTGCGTTAATAACGAGCGACAAACTGTTGGTTGTACCACCAAGGGCACTGCCCACATTCCAGATACCTGTTGTTTGCGAATACTGTGTTCCTGTAGGGGCTGTATGGCCAGTGTAAGTCAGCCCGGCAGGTAATAGGTCGGTTACTTTTACACCTGTGGCATTCTGAGTCGTATTATCTCGTGTAATTGTTACGGTAAAAGCTACTGCACCCCCTTGGGCAGGTCTTGAGTTGTCAACTCCTTTAGTGAGCGATAAATCGATTATGTTGTTGTCGCAGGCATCTGGCACACCATCGCCGTCAGTATCTACTGCATCAGAACCCGAACATTTGTCTAGGCAATTTGGTATGCCGTCGTTATCTGAGTCAGCTTTTACGTAGGCATAATATATGCGGTAGGTTCCTCCTAAATTTACGCCCAGGCTTCGGATAGTAATTCTGATTGCATTGAATTTCTTTGTTGTTCTGAAGCCTACCTGATAGCTATTTGTTGAACCATTGAGAACATTTGCTGTTAGCAAAGCCGAGCCTACTGAGCTTTCCTGAGATATTCCGCCATTAAAGGTTTCTATTGTTATTCCCCCAAGTAAGTCTAATCCTAAAAGCCCCGAAGTTTCTGAAATGACAAAGCCCGCAAATGTGCCTTCGTCATATATTGTGCTGGCATTAACCTGAATATAACGATCACAACCAAGGCCCAAGGTAGGTAAAGTAATAGTGGCAAAATTATTTGTACTGTCACTATCGGTTGTATTGCCTGCATTGGCTACACTGCCACCAAGGCATACACCTGACGAACCAGTAGCAGGAGCACCAGACGCATCGGTACCAACAAGGGCGTTTACACAGTCGGTTGCACATCCTGCCGGGCTTTCAAACGCTTCATAAATACGAACACTCGTTAAGGCTGCTACTGTTCCGCTGGCTATTAAGCGCACTTCGTCAAAGTCTTGCCCTGCGCCTGTTGCAAAGCTTAACACTTGTTTTCCTGTTGATGTTGCCTGTAAAACACCTAATAACAAGCCAGATGAACCCGTAGTATAATTCACGGTCTGAACAACAGTTCCGTTCCGCAATGTCTGAATGCTTAGGTTACTTAAAATAGATGCAGAAAGTAACCCACCATTGAGTAGACCTCCATTGTGCCCACCAATAACAAAACCTACTGTATTGCCGCCAGGGTAATATTGTAGTGAATCTTTAATGGCTATCAGTACGGTAGTGCTAATAGCACCTGCAGGTATTGCAGCAACACCGTAGTTATCCAGATTACCATCTGTTACGTTTGCCGCATCTGAGGTATTACAAAGAAGACATATACCGCCACCACTCAGCGATGGCAATGCATATACGCCTCTACCAACAATAGGGTCGTTACAAATTCTGTTGTTTTCAATGGTCTGTTGGCTGAATGCAAAACTGGTGCACAAAGTTAAAATTACCAGCAAAAGATTTTTTAAAGTTACCATTTCCTGTTTTTTTTTTAAATGTTAGCAAAAGATTTAGGACTTTGGATTACCAACATCAGCCTTATATGATGGGCAGCGTTGGAGTTTTGGTTTTTAATGCAAAAGTTGTTTAGAAAGCCGGGAAAAGTTTTGTAAATCGTGATTTTAGCGAACCTACATAGAAATTCCAGTAGAGGTTTTTTTGCCTCCTGGTTTTTTTGTATAATAAATTCGTAAAGGAATTGTAAAGGTCATCTCATACATACATTAAGTGTTTTCAGCAAAAGTTTTAAATGTTGGACACAACAACCGGACATAGTAATCTACCCAGCAACTTTACAGAAAAGCCTGCTGTTTCTTAAATAATAAGAAATGATAGGTTGAGTTAATGTTCATTCGTGTATCCGAACAGCAAAAGGTTCTGTTTAATTGAGTAACATCAGAAAGTGCCGAAGTAGAGTATCAACAAGCGTATCTGGCAGCCGACTATTAACTGAAAGTCTTCTGCTTCTATTTTTATCAAGAAAAACAGTGGGCGATATTTTGTTGGCATGTACATTTTACAGCAAATTCTTTACATTTTAATTGGCAAAAGTTTTTTAAATAATGTACCACAAAGCCACACATCTAATAGAATTAAGTCTTATTGTCAGATAAGAAATGAAACGAGAGATATGTTGTTGATCGGATACATTGGTTTGCAAAAGTTATTTTAAGTTCATCAAGCCCAAGCAAATGGGACGATACTAAATGATAGGATGGCAAATTCCGCTTCAAAGTATAAAGCTACCGTACTTAATTTTTAAGAAAGAGAATTAAGATTTTGGAAGTGATATATTACTTGAATGGTACATCCTACCACAAAAATTAATGATTACAATTACAACAAAGGTTATTTTAAATATTAGCAAAAATTGTCTATAAACTAAGAAACATTCTCTTTAAATTAACAATTTCAGAAGACGCAAGAGAATTTTTCAACTTAACTGAAATCAAGAAATAATTGTGCCAGTTTTTTTTATCAAAAGGTATTGTTTTATTTTAAATTGTAGTTTTTAAGTAAATTGCACCGTTAAATAATTAATGAATTGTACATTTTAGTAAAAAAAAAATATTAAATGCTTCTATGGTAAGTTGTTGATTATCAGTGTTTTTAAGTTTATTGAAGATTTTGTTGTGAAATATACCTTTCAATAATAATTTGGCACGGAAGTTGAAATGCCCAAAAATAAATAGCTCTAGCAATTCTGTGCTTATTATTTTGTCTGAAAACTTGGCCGAATGTTCGTATTTATAAGGCATATTTATTTACTTCGCATTTCAAATTTCTTGTAATGCAATTATCCAAACCCCTTATACTAGCTTCTAATTCTCCTCGCCGAAAAGAAATCATGCATAATGCAGGGTTTGAATTTTCAGTAAAAGTAATACCCACCGATGAGGCTTTTCCGGCCGATATGCCAGTAGAAGAAGTGCCGGCTTTTCTGGCCCGAAACAAAGCCGAATGTTTCAGAGAAGCCCTTAGCAACGAGATTGTTCTCTGTGCCGATACGGTGGTGGTGGTTGAAAATGAAATTATCAATAAACCAGAAGACGTTGAAGATGCCCGACGAATGCTCAGGCTTTTAAGCAACCGTGTGCATCGGGTTATTACAGGTGTGTGTATTATGACCGAGGCTGAGACTATTACTTTTGTTGATATTACGCAGGTAAGTTTCAAGGCATTGAGTGAATGGGAAATAGAATACTATATTCATAAATGCCAGCCATTTGATAAAGCAGGTAGCTATGGTGTACAAGATTTTATAGGCATGATAGGTATCGATAAAATAGAGGGTTCGTTTTATACGGTCATGGGTCTGCCGATTCATAGGGTATATCTGGCACTCGAAAAATATTTGCTTCGCTAAACCTGATGATTGAATATTTAAACCACAATAGCGTAAAACTCAGGTTTAAAGCTCCTTATAAAAAAACAGTGCACCTAGTAGGCGAGTTTAACAACTGGCAGGTATTGGCCGATTATGAAATGCAGAAAGAAGCCGACGGCGAAACTTTTAGTATCATAATTGAGTATCTTGAGCCAAAAAGAGAATATGCCTACCAATTTTTGATTGACAAGAAAATAGCCGTTGCCGACCCTTATACGGAAAAGATTCTCGATCCACAGTTTGATTCTCAGATTTCTGAAAATACCTATCCTAATCTACGGAAATATCCTGCCGGAAATCCGTTCAAAGGTAGTGTGTCTGTTTTGCAAACTGCACAAGTGCCTTACGAATGGCAATGCCGGCATTTCATAGCCCCAGCTAAAGAAGAACTAGTTATTTATGAGCTTCTCATCAGAGATTTTGTGGAGTCACGTAAGTACCGTGATATTGTCAGTTTTATTCCATACTTTAAGAAACTAGGTATTAACGCCATTGAACTGCTGCCTGTACAAGAATTTACAGCCAACGACTCATGGGGTTATAACCCGACTTTCTACTTTGCGGCCGACAAGGCTTATGGCACAAAAGACGATTTAAAATACCTGATTGATAAATGCCACGAAAACGGCATTGCCGTGATACTTGATGTGGTATTCAACCACGCCGATAAGAAATTTTCTTACTACAAAGCCTATAAAGAACACAAGAGCAGCGATGGCGAGCATCCTTTCTTTAACGAAAAGGCTACGCACCCTTATTCTGTCTTTTTTGATTTCAATCATGAGAGTATTTATACGCAAACCTTTTTTGACGATGTATGTAGCTTCTGGCTTAACGAATATAAGATAGACGGTTTCAGATTTGATTTAACCAAAGGCTTTACACAGGTGCAGTCGTATCCCGATGTATTGAAGTGGTCAAGCTATGATGCCAGTCGGGTAAAACTGTTGAAACGCCTTTATGACAAAATCAGGCAGTATAACCAAAACTGCTACCTTATACTAGAGCATCTGGCGGCTAATGATGAAGAAACCGAGTTGGCCGATTATGGATTTTTGCTTTGGGGGCATCTGAATCATCAATTCAGAAATCTGTTAAAGGGTAAAAATGACAGTATCTCATGGCTTAGCCATAAAACCAGAGGCTGGCAACACCCACACCTAATAGGCTACATGGAAAGCCACGACGAAGAAAGGCTGATTTATGATGCCAAACAAAAACTGAAAGATGTATCAATAGCCTTGGCAAGAGCAAGGGCTGCTGCCGTATTATTTTTTGCCTACCCTGGCCCAAAAATGTTCTGGCAGTTTGGTGAGTTTGGCTATGATATTTCTATTGATTATAACAGCCGCACTGGTATAAAGCCTATTAAATGGGACTACCTGAAAGACACCGAGCGACAAGCTCTGTTTGAAGTTTATGCACAAATGATTCATTTGAGAAAAAATATTGTTGCCTTTAGAGAGGGTGAGTTTATTGAGGTATCAGAGAGCCTTGTTAAGAAAATTAATATTAATCATCGTGAACTATGTGTCAGAATTATGGCCAACTTTAATCTGAAAGAGGTAGAGGTGAAAAGTAACCTTGAAGCAGGAGAGTGGTATGATTTTTTTAATGAAACAACATGGCATATCTCCGAAAAAAATAAGAGAATAAAGCTCAAAGCAGGCGAATACTACCTGTTTACCTCTACCAGAGTAGAGAAGTACTTTTAAACCAACAGAAAAATGAGAAAAGACGAACTAGTAATATTTTATAACGAACCCGACGAAAAAGTGTATGTAAAAGTGCCACCCGGTTTAGAAACACATTACCAGTTATCTAACCTGGCCGGGAAAATTCTGCAGGAAGAAGTACATACAAAAGCCCTGCACGATTTTGATCTGGCAGGGCTTCCGGAAGGTATATATTTTGTGATAGTAAATCAGGACGATGTTATTCGATCTAAGAAAATCATTAAAAACGCCTGAAAACCGTGTGTGTTGATTTTTAAGAAACCAACGCACACGGCTCCTGATTTTATCGGTTCATTGTCAATAAGAATTCTTCGTTGGTACGAGTACCTTTCATTTTGTCTAACAAAAACTCCATTGTTTCCATTGGGTTCATATCAGCCATGTACTTACGTAGCAACCATACTTTCTGAAGTGTATCTTTATCCATCAACAAGTCTTCACGACGAGTACCCGAAGCCAGAATATCAATAGCCGGATACACACGTTTGTTAGATAGTTTACGGTCAAGCTGTAACTCCATGTTACCTGTACCTTTAAACTCTTCAAAAATTACCTCGTCCATTTTTGAACCTGTGTCAATCAGTGCTGTTGCAATAATGGTAAGCGAGCCACCATTTTCAACATTACGGGCAGCACCAAAGAAGCGCTTAGGTTTGTGCAAAGCATTGGCATCAACACCACCCGAAAGGATTTTACCTGACGACGGGATAACAGTATTGTAAGCACGAGCCAGACGCGTGATAGAGTCAAGAAGAATAACCACATCGTGCCCACATTCTACCAGACGTTTGGCTTTTTCAAGCACTAAGTTTGATACTTTTACGTGGCGGTCGGCGGTTTCATCAAATGTCGACGAAATCACCTCTGCTCTTACGCTGCGTTGCATATCAGTTACCTCTTCCGGGCGCTCGTCAATCAACAAGATAATCAAGTAGATTTCAGGATGATTACGGGTAATGGCATTGGCAATTTCTTTCAGCAATACAGTTTTACCTGTTTTTGGCTGTGCCACAATCATACCACGTTGCCCTTTACCGATTGGCGCAAACAGGTCTAATACACGTGTTGAGTAAATATCAGGCTTACTGCTTAGTTTGATGTGTTCTTCAGGGAATAAAGGCGTAAGGTATTCAAACGGGATACGGTCACGGATTTCTTCTGTGGTTTTACCATTTACCGAAAGCACTTTTAGTAGAGCAAAATATTTCTCACCTTCTTTTGGTGGGCGAATGGCGCCTTTTACGGTATCTCCCGTTTTAAGACCAAACAATTTTATTTGTGACGGCGATACATAAATATCGTCGGGGCTGGCCAGATAGTTATAGTCGGCTGAACGAAGAAAACCATAGCCACCCTCTTGCATTATTTCAAGCACACCTTCGTTTTCAATCAAGCCATCAAATTCCTTAATCAGGTTATTGAATTGCTTTTTGATAACCTTGGTGTAGTCGTCTACAAATCTTTTATCTTCTTTTGGTTCGGCAATATCCGGCACTATATCGTCTGTCAGGCCTTCATATTCGCTCATTTCGGCATCAATCTGCGACAGGTCAAAGTCTTCGGCTTCTTCTAAATTTAATAGAGGTTCTAAATCCGGGTCATGAAGAATGTCAGTATCAGAAGGAAGAGTGTCGTTTGATGGAGCTTGAGGAAGTTCTTCAAAAGTATCTTGTGTAGCAGGTTTATCAAAAGGTTTTTTGCCACCAACCTTTTTTATTGGTTCTTTTGAAAGTGCACTTGTCTCTGCTGGTTTGGTATCTCCCTGTTTTGGCAATCTTGTACGGTTTTTAGGGGCTTTATTACTATTATTAAATAATGGTACTTCAAATTCTGTATTCGACGATACGTCGCCTACTTCTTTTGGCATATTAAAAGTTGATTTATTGGCTTGATGCTCCAAAATCTTTTCAATGAGCTCATTTTTTGAGGCATTGCGGACGTCTTTTACGCCCAGTTCAATACAAATTTTTCTTAACTCTGATAGAAGTTTCAGATTCAGTTCTTCTGATGTATACATACGTGAGAATTAACGAGTACGTTTTTATACGACGGTTAGCGGTTATTATCGATGCTGAAAAAAAGAAAAGGACATTATAAGTTTGTGAACAGTTGAAGCAAATTACAAGCAGTATGCGAAAACTATTGGTTATAAGTATTTTACTTTAACTGGAGCTTGTTTAATTATACCTTATACTAAATTTACATTTTTAGGAAATATCCCGGGATAAGAAATTAGCAAGCAATTTTTATGGATTGTAATTTCAGAAACAATTAGACTGAGTTCAAAGAAGGTAATTTCTTAATACAGAAAGCCTATTGAAGTTTTACTCGGATTTGAATGCAATTATATAACGTTTATTTTGATTTGTCAATATATTTACTGAAATATTTTTTTTTCAAATATTTCAGAATTTGAAGCAGAAACGCATTCTGACAAATAAATAAATTATATTTCAACACCTGACGTACTGATAACGAATCACTGCCCCAATAAAGTTCAAAACCCTAAAAAGATTTTTAGCCGATTACTTTTGGCCCTTGGCTATTCACACCCGAAACATAGGCATTACAGTGAATAGAGGCTTTTTCGAAGGCCGATTTCATAGCAAAGGCTACTTTTTCGGCAGTTTCACGGCCTCTGCTGAATGCAAATACAGATGGCCCTGCACCTGATATACTACACCCCAACGCACCTGCTTCAAGGGCCGCATGTTTTACCTCCCAGAACTCAGGAATCAGAATAGCTCTTACGGGCTCAATAATAAAGTCAACCATCGAGCGTGCAATCAAATCATAATCAGACTGCATCAGGCCGGCTATCATACCTGCCACATTCCCCATTTGTGCAATGGTGTTTTTCATAGATACCTCGTTGCGTAATATATAGCGGGCATCTTTTGTGTTTACCTCAATATCAGGGTGAACAATCGTAACAAATAATTCGGAAGGGGTAGGTACATTAAAGATATCAAGCGGATTATAACTTCTGATAACCACAAAACCACCCATTAGTGCCGGAGCAACGTTATCGGCATGTGCCGACCCACAGGCTATACGTTCGCCTTCCATCGAGAAAGGTAACAGGGCTTGTGTGCTTACAGGTTTACCCAACATTTCGTTGGCTGCAAATACCCCTGCAACCGAGCTGGCCGAGCTACTACCCAAACCACTGCCAAGTGGCATTTTCTTATGAAGCTCTATATCAAAGCCTTGCTCTATGCCATTCTTTTTAAGATAGGCTATTATCGGAACCGAAACCGCATTTTTACTGGCATCAAGGGTGAGTTTTCCTTCGTCACCGCTTATCTTTGTAATTACAATCTGCTTGTCGTTACGTTTTGTTAAGATAACCTCGTCGCCGGGAGCATCTACAGCAAAACCGAAAATATCGAAACCACAGGCAACATTGGCAACAGTAGCAGGAGCAAAAACTTTAATTGATTCCATTAAGTTAAATAAAAATGAGGTTCTTTGGTTAGCCCAAAATTAATCTTTTTGGTCGATTTTCAGAAATTATTTTATTATCTCTGTGCGGCAGGTGGCCAAATTTTTAAGCAAACATTCATTTTCTGTTAAATTTATAAAGAAAACATATATACATTATGGTCATTAAGTTACTTTTTGTTACATTTCCTGTCCCAAATCTATTGATTAGCATATATCTTTAAACCCAAAAACTGAAATGAACAGATTCTTGATTTTAGTATTGATTCTGTTATGGTCTCTGGCATATAGTTGGTTCTGGAATTGCAATCGCCGACCCTATTGTTTTAGCGGTACTGCCGTGTCGCTTGATACGCACCCTGTAACAGATAGCACCACAATTACCCCACCAGCAGTTGTTGATACAGTTCAACTTACGGTTGAAGAGCAGATTCTTTTCACGCCGCTTGATGTGTATTTTGTATCGGGGCAGTCAGGAATTTTACATACAGCCGCTGTTGATACTTTTCTTGTAACAGCTAAAAGGTACTTGGCCAAATATCCTGAAAAACAATTGTTGATTACTGGCCACACCGATAACGATGGGCCAGACGAAAAAAATCAGACGTTGTCAGAAGTGCGTGCCGATAAGGTAAAAAGTTTACTTGTTACCGAGGGTATCAAGGCAAATCAGATGAGCACCGAGGGGAAGGGAGAAAAAGAACCAATTGCCTCTAACGATACCAACGAAGGCAAAGCCAAAAACCGCCGGGCAACTATCAGGCTCAAAAAATAAAGCCTTGGTGCCAGCCGAACCAAAACTAATGTCTTACTATTTAATGATATTTATATAATGGAAAATCTACAATGTTTATTCGATAATTTCCCTTGGGATATATTTCTTTTCTGGCTTTTACCTTTGTTGTTGTTGGCGTTTTTGCTTTGGTGGTTTATGAATAATAAAATAAAAGCCCTCGAGACCCACAAGGCAGAGCTGCACGATAGAATAAAATATCTGGAAAGTGAGTTGGATGCTTGCCGCAAAACACGCATTTCGGTAGCCGTTGATACAAGCACCACTACTGCCGCTGCAGGTGTAGTAGCCGGAATTGCTGTTGCACCAACGCCTGTGGCACCTACCGCAAAAGACGACCTCAAGATTGTAGAAGGCATTGGGCCAAAAATTGAAGAATTGTTCAATAAAGCGGGTATTTATACCTTTGCACAGTTGGCCGATACGCCAGCCAGCCGAATGAAAGAGATATTGGATAAAGCCGGTAGCCGATTCCAGATTCATGACCCTACAACCTGGGCCGACCAAGCAGCCCTAGCACGTGATGGAAAATGGGACGAACTCAAAAAATGGCAAGACGAACTTTATAAAGGGAAACTGTAATATCAATTATATTTATACATTGCCTCTTTCTTATGTATCAAGGAAGAGGCTTTTTGTTTTATCGGGTAAAGATTCTACTTTGAATATTTAAAAGGTGTTCTTGATGATACTACAAATTTTGGGTTTCTGCTCAATAACAATGATTGTCAGGTGTAACCTTTATTGACGATAGTGCATCTCATAGATATGAAAGCAATTCTTTTTATATCTTCCTTGCTATTGCACTGTGCAACTGCCTTCGGACAAAGTGTTGTTGTAGAAACCACTGATGTAAACAACTTCTGGATAGCATTTGATAGCTTAAAAGCTGAAACAGACGTTAATAGACATGAGCAAATTATCAGAAGACATTATTTCGAGAAAGCCACACCCGGATTATCCGAATTTATTAAACTAAGAGCCTGGACACCTCACAGATTTGTAGAAACTATAGCGAAGCACCCGACATTCTGGCAAACGGTGCGCCATAAAACACTAGGGGTAAATAATAACCTGCCACAGATTCGCCAGCTTTTTAAGCAATACAAAAAAATATATAAAAACTTTGCCCCGCCTGAAATCTACTTTGTGATGGGCTATATTGAAACCGGAGGTACAACTACTCAGAAACAGGTCTTAATTGGCACAGAAATAGCCGCTGCCGACAGCACAGTAAATACTGAAGGACTCCATCCTTTAGTACAAAGTTTTATAAGTTCTAATAAAGGAGCGTTTTCAATTGTTGCCCATGAACTTACACATACGCAGCAAAAAGGAGGTGATTTAGGCGGGAAGCGTAATACCAATTTATTAGGACTTTGCCTGGCTGAGGGTAGTTGTGAATTTATTGCCGAACTACTTTTGAAGCAAAATATCGATAGGCCTTATATGGCATACGGCAAAGTCCACGAGAAGGAATTATGGGACAAATTTAAGGGTGAGATGCACGAAAAAAATACTGCCGATTGGTTATATAATGGTGGGTATAAAAAAGAAGGAGATGCTGATTTAGGCTATTATATAGGTTATACTATTTGTAAAGCCTATTATGAGCAGGCACGAAACAAGAAAAAAGCAATCAGACAGATAATAGAACTTGAATACGAAAACACAGCTATGCTCGACTCTTTTCTGAAAAAATCTCGTCTGTTACTGTAAATTAATCACAGAAAAACTGCCAATAAGAAAAAGCTATACTCCCTTTACTACTATGTCTGCAAATACTATCATTGTTGATTGCCTGTGCCTTTGTATGAATTTTTAACCCCTTATTCGCATTTACAATAATTATTACAAACCCCATTCGAACCATTCGAACTTCTCTAACAGTGTTCGAATGGTTCGAGCGGTTCGATATATCAAAGTAGATATTCTATCTATTATACTATATTTATTTGTATAGAATTGAAATATTAAATATTTATAAAAAATATAGTTCTCGTAGAGCCGTATTGCAATACGGCTCAAGGGCTTACCTAACTTTTTGAGCGAAATGTATGCAAAATTCTAGATGTTTCCGAGGTTTTACGTCAATTTACAGTTGAAAACAAATTCTACGACAGGAGCCGTATTGCAATACGGCTCTACGAAAAATGCAATTTCAATGGGCTTTTTGTTGAGTTCTAAGAATGAAATAAAGAACTATATATAATAATTATTAAATACCCAATTCGAACCGCTCGAACTTCTAGAACAGTGTTCGAATAGTTCGAGTAGTTCGAGTCTCTGAACTTTACTATTTATATAATTTATTTATTACAAACCCAAATCGAACTGCTCGAACTTCTCTAACAGTGTTCGAATGGTTCGAGTAGTTCGAGGGTTTAGGGTTTATAAATTATCATAAACTTATCAACCGGATGGCTTTTTATCTGCTAAAAATTTAAATCTTTAAAAAAAAATTCCGTGATTCGCAGTCTGTAAGCCGTGTTGCTCATTTGCTTTTGCCGATGGGTTAAATATGTTGAATAAGTGGCATCTTATGCCAGAAATTATTATTAGAAAGATGAAACGAATTGCCATTTTTGCTTCGGGGTCGGGGAGTAATGCCGAAAAAATCATTAATTATTTTCAAGACAATGAATTGGTGCAGGTAGATTTATTATTCACCAACAACCCACAGGCAGGCATCATAGAGCGAGGCCGCAGGCTCGGTGTTCCGACTATTATATTTGATAAGAAATCATTTGCTAAAACTGATAAGATTGTTGAAATACTCAAAAAACAAGAAATCGACTGGGTTATTCTTGCAGGTTTTTTATGGTTAATTCCGGCAAATCTCGTTAAAGCGTATCCCAACAAAATTATCAATATTCACCCTGCGCTGTTGCCTAAATATGGTGGCAAGGGTATGTGGGGGCATTTTGTGCATGAAGCCGTGCACGCCAACAAAGACACTGAGTCGGGCATCACAATCCATTATGTGAACGAGCATTACGACGAAGGTGAAGTGATATTTCAGGCAAAATGCGACATTGAAGAAGGCGATTCGCCAGAAGATATTGCCGCCAAAGTGCAAGTGCTTGAGCACAAGCATTTTCCGGAAGTGATAGAAAAACTGATTTTAGGCTAAGAGTAGGTTTAGCATAAACACACTCTACAAACCACATTGACTTATGGTACGTGTTTTTTATAAAGAAGGCAAGCAAGTCAAGAAAGAAACAGATGTACGTGAAATTGGGCATCTCAGAAACCTGATGTGGGTCGATTTACAGTCGGCATCAGCAGATGAAGAAGAATGGATTGAAGCCAAGTGCGACATTAGTTTTCAGACACCCCAAGAGATTGTAGAGATTGAAAGCAGTGCCCGTTATTTTGAGCAAAACAACACCATCAATGCCAACTCAAACTTCCTGAAAAGTGATAGCGAGGGCTATCAGTTCTATCCGGTGTCTTTCATGATTCGGGATAATGTGCTGTTTACTTACCGTCAGGGAGATTCACGGAGTTTTGCCGATACGGTCAAAAAAATCAAGATAGGAGAAGAGGTGTTTAAAGATGGCGTAGATATTCTGCTGCTACTGCTCGAAACCCGTATTGAGTCAGATGCTGATTTGCTTGAGGCTATGACCAAAGACGTAAAAACCATGAGCCGTGCTCTAAGCCGTGAAAAGAAACCTAAACAGGCATCACTCCTTAAAATCAACGATTTGCAAGAAAATACCATGTTGATTCGTGAAAGTATCATCGATAAACAAAGGGTATTGTCGCAGATTCTCCGCAGCTCGTATTTCCCCGAAGACCGCAAAGAACGCCTGCGTATTGTATTAAAAGATATTAATTCCCTGCTCGAATACACCACATTCAACTTTGAGCGTTTAGAGTATTTGCAAGATACCTTTATGGGTCTTATTAATCTTGAGCAGAACGAAATCATAAAGATATTTACGGTTGTAACCATCATTTTTCTGCCCCCAACGCTTATTGCAGGTATCTTTGGTATGAATTATCAGGTTATCCCCTCATTAGACCACCCCTTTGGGTTCTGGATAGCCATCGCTCTTATGGTTTGTTCATCACTTTCATTCTTATTTTTCTTTAAACAAAAGAAATGGATTTGATAAAAATGCTGTTATATATACAATAGGTTCTGTCGGTTTTTAACCGGCATTGCCCAACAAAATAATTCATTCTGTTAGCTTATGCCAGTTTTACCAGTCAATACCGATTACCGTCCTCCCAGATGGCAGTTTAATGCACATATTCAAACCATTTACCCGAGTCTGTTTCGCAAAATTCCGGTTAATTACAAACGTGAGCGAGTAGAGCTCGACGATACCGATTTTCTGGATTTAGACTGGTCGTTTGCAGCCGATAAGCCTGCTAAAAAACTGCTTATTGTTACACATGGCCTTGAAGGAGACTCAACCCGCCACTATGTAACGGGAATGATAAAGAAGTTTAACGATAATGGTTACGATGGCCTGGGCTGGAACTGCCGCAGTTGCAGCGGAGAGATGAATCGCCTGCCAAGGTTTTATCATCATGGCGATGTTGACGATATTCGTTTTGTGGTAGAATACGCCATCAAAAAATACCAATACGAAGAGGTGATTCTGGTGGGCTTTAGCATGGGTGGCAGTATGACTTTACGATTGATGGGAGATGAGCCGCAAAGACTACCTGAGGCAGTAAAATGTGGTATTGCGGTATCGGTACCGCTTGATTTGTTCACCTCTGTATATGAGTTATACAAGCCGGGCCGACGTTTCTACATGAAACGCTTTATTGACAAGCTAGGTAAAAAAATAAGGCTAAAAGCTACACAGCATCCGGGTAATCCTTTGCTTAATCATGATGGCTATGAGCTTATAAAAAACTTTGAAGAGTTTGATAACCGCTATACAGCCAAAATGTATGGTTTTGAAAACGCACATGATTTTTACCGAAAAGCAGGTGCAAAGCCTTACCTTAAAAATATCAATAAACCTACCTTAATAATACAGGCAAAGAACGACCCTTTTCTATCGCCCGAATGCCTTGACCTCGGCGAGGCCGAACATAACAAACACTTGCTTCTGCAATTGCTTGATTTTGGTGGACACGTGGGCTTTATGCTACCCGACACCAACGAAACATGGGTTGAAAGAAGAGTAATTGATTTTGTTACAAACGATAGTATCAGTTTTGTATAGGGCCTTGCCAAAAGGCTCCCAAATTTGTTTTGAATGGATAAATTTCTTAATACTAATTTCTTATATAATACTGTAGAAGACTGGCTCTGGTTTCTCGGGATACTTATTGTTGGTTTTTTATTTAAGCGTATCATTTCGGTAATTGTCAGCAAAATTGTTTACCGATTAATGAAGAAAGAGACCAAAGGTGTGCCTCTTGCCGACTTTGTAAATCTTCTGCGCAGCCCCCTTGAGTTTCTGCTTGCCTTATTTATTATTTATGCAGCACTCAACGAAATAATTTTTCCACGTAAATGGCGTATCATCCCACTAGGCAAAATGCGTGTCGCCGATTTCATCGACCGCACGCTCGATATGCTTTTCGTGGTGGGTATCACATGGCTTATTATCAGGCTGATTCGCTTTTTTGCCTTGGTATATCTGAAACGAGCCGACGAAACAGAATCGAACAAAGAACGGCAGCTTGTACCTTTTTTCCGTGATATTATTATTGTAATTATAGCCTTTGTGTCGTTTTTTCTTACGTTAGGCTTTGTATTCAAGCAAGATGTTGTCAGCCTTATTACTGGTCTGGGTATTGGTGGGGTTGCTTTAGCTTTGGCTGCACGAGCCACACTCGAAAACCTTTTTGCATCTTTTACGCTTTTTACAGAACAACCTTTTATTGTAGGCGACGACATAGAGCTAGGCACAACGGTTGGTAAAATAGAAAAGGTGGGTTTCAGAAGCACACGTATCCGCAATGTTGACGGTAGCTTGGTAGTTGTGCCCAATCAGGTATTGGTTTCGCAATCGCTCAACAATATTTCGGAGCGCATGGAGCGCAGGCACAAATTTTTTATCCGTTTAAAACTAGAAACATCTATTCAGCAGATAAAAAAGGTGATAGACGAAGTTCAGACGGTGCTCGATAACCATGAGTCAATCAGTACAGGGCCACATGTAAAACTAGACACCATCGGCGAATACTCAATCAATATACTAGTAGTATTTATGGCTGCAACGCCTGACTACTGGCTTAGTAAGAGTATCAGAGAAGAGGTAAACGTGGCTATTCTGAATATATTAGAAAAAAATGCAGTAGAGCTTTCTCGCCCTGCAACAACCTTATTCAGCGTAACTGACGAGAAAAATATAGATAATGATTATTGATTTTCACCGAGTGATTAGGATTTAAATATTTTGCGAAATACTAGAAAAAACACAAATCTTGTAGAGACGTATTGCAATACGTCTCCTGTCGTAGAACCTGTTTTTTTTACAAATTGGCTCGATTTTTTAGTATTTTGCCCGTAATTGGTTTAAGAAGTTAGATATACCTCTGAGCCGTATTGCAATACGGCTCTACGTAAAATACAATTTTTTTAGGAATGCTTATTTCTTTAATCCTAATAGTTCGCTTATACTCAAATAATCAACAATCAATCATTCACATAAACTTAAATAAATTATGTCACGCATAGCACTTATCACAGGCGCAAGTTCGGGTATTGGCAAAGCTACAGCTACAGCTTTTGCCAACAATGGTATTAATTTAATTTTATGTGGCCGCAGACAAGAGCGCCTCGATAGCCTGCAAGAGCATCTATCAAAAAAAGTACAGGTTACGACCTTGAAATTTGATGTAAGCAACAAAGTAGAGGTAACTAATGCCATTAACTCCTTAACCGACGAATGGAAAAGCATAGATATTCTGGTTAACAATGCGGGTAATGCACATGGTTTGTCGGCCATTCAGGATGGAGACGTTGACGATTGGGATACAATGATTGATAGCAACGTACAAGGGCTACTTTATGTATCGAAGTCGATAATTCCGGGAATGGTAGAGCGTGCGAAAGGACATATTGTAAACCTGAGCTCGGTAGCCGGAAAATACACTTATGCCAATGGTGCAGTTTATTGCGCATCAAAAGCAGCCGTTGAAGCACTAAGCGAGGGTATGAGACTAGACTTGACGCAACACGGCATTAAAATAACCAATATTGCGCCGGGAGCAGTAGAAACCGAGTTCTCATTGGTTCGTTTTAAAGGAGACGAAAAACGTGCGGCAAAAGTATATGAGGGCTTTGAGCCTCTACAACCTGAAGACGTAGCCGATGCAATTCTCTATGCCGTAAATACGCCACCAAGAGTTACTATTGCAGATATTGTATTGTATGCAGGTGCACAGTCGGCGCCAACTGTAATTCATCGGAAATAAAAGATTATTCTAAGCCAAAACTTACATTCGGAATAGAGATAATATGAATGACCTGTTACAGCGGGTGAAAGAAATAGACATCAGGCAGGTAGCCCGAGACCTCGGGTTTGAATTGATTCAAACCCGACGAATGCTGTGCCCGTTTCATGTAGAAGATACGCCATCGTTGGTGTTTTATCCGCCACCACAAAATGAGTTTCATTGTTTTGGGTGTGGCAAGCGTGGTGATGTAATTAATTTGTATGCCGATGTATGCAAGATAGATTTTAAAACTGCGCTCGAAGAACTTGGCAACAGATACATACCGGGTTATGATGGGCATGGCTCAAACAAAACCCGAAAGATTGATGTAAAGAGTATCTACACACAAAAGCCGGTTGAGGAAAAGCCTTTTGTATTTCAGGAGCAGTTCAGCCGTATTTATGAAGATTTTCAGCAGTTTTGCTTAAACCTGCCTGCAACAGAATCGACACGCAAAGCGGCTGAATACCTGCGAGGAAGAGGCATTGACGACTGGACAATCCGCCATTTCAGGCTTTTTGTAATTAAGAATTACGGCTTGGCTAATGATTACCTCAAAGAAAAATACAGCACGCCAGAGCTGATAGCGAGTGGAATCATGAACGAGCGAGGTAATCTGGTGTTTTTTAAGCATCCTATCATTATTCCATATTATCAGAACGGGCGAATTACCTATCTGCAAGGCAGAACCATCGGCGACCCTCCCGAAGGTACAAACAAATACCAGTTCTTGACGGGCATTCCCCGTACTATTTTCAATATCGATTCGCTTAAAAACCAACGAGGCAATGTAGAGGTGTATATTACCGAAGGTGCATTCGATTGCATGACACTCGTGAAGCAGGGCATGATAGCCGTAAGCCTTGGTAGTGCCAAGACCTTCAAGAAAGAATGGATAAAGCATTTCAAGAAATTTAATGTCTGGATTTGGTTCGATAACGATACCGCCGGGCAAGCAGGCGCAAGAGACCTGATAGAAATACTACACTTAAATGGTATATACGTAGGTATGAAATACCTGCCAAGCGGTATCAAAGATATTAACGAGTACTTTCAGCAGCGTTAATAAAAAAGACCCAAAATCTTGTTTTCTACAGATTCAAGTTCCATATTTGCATCATCAATTCAAAAAGATACTTTCCCGTAGCTAAATGGATTGATTTATACAGACGAGAGGAGAGAATAGGCTCTATGAATCTCGGGCAACCTGTCCCGCTACTTGCGATAAGGTGCCAAAACCTACCGAAAGGGTTAACACCATTCGGACTTATAAACCAATCATAGACAAATCGTGTTAAAAATTGGTTTTGTTTGCCGTATTACCGAAGGGTAAGCGTTTTGATGCACGCTGATTTGCTGTGTATCAGAAATTAGACTGAAGATTTTGTATTTACTCTTTTACAATGGAAAACCAACAGATATTTCGCTACGACGAACCATTTAAATTAGAATCAGGCCAGTGGCTGCCTGAGTTTCAGCTTGCTTATACAACTTTTGGAAAGCTGAATGCCGCAATGGATAATGTGATATGGGTTTGTCATGCATTTACAGGAAACGCTAACCCAACAGACTGGTGGAATGGCCTTATCGGCGAAAAACGTCTTTATAATCCGAGCGAACATTTTATTATTTGTGCCAATATTATCGGCTCTCATTATGGCTCTACCAATGCACTTAGCAAAAACCCTATTACGGGCGAGCCTTATTACCACGAATTCCCCTTTATTACTATCCGTGATGTTGTGCGTTCGCTAGATTTGCTACGCCAGCACCTAGGTATCTATAAAATTAATACGCTGCTGGGTGGCTCACTAGGTGGGCAACAGGCTTTAGAGTGGGCTATTTTACAACCCGATTTGATTGAAAACCTTATTCTCTTTTCGACAAATGCCATTCATTCACCTTGGGGCATTGCCTTCAATGAGTCTCAGAGAATGGCTATTGCTGCCGACCCAACCTGGAAAGAGCTCAGCCCGAAAGCCGGTGCTGATGGCATGAAAGTAGCTCGGTCGATAGCACTTTTATCGTACCGTAATTATGCTACTTATAACCGCACGCAATCGAGAGACGCAGGGCAGGTAGATTTTTTCAGGGCCAATACCTATCAGAATTATCAGGGCGAGAAACTCGGTAAACGCTTCAATGCATTTTCGTACTGGACACTCTCAAAGATGTTCGATTCGCACGATGTAGGGCGGGGGAGAGGCAAAGTAGAAGAAGTGCTCGAGACCATCAAATCTAAAACGCTGGTAATTGGTATTTCGTCTGATGTACTGTTTCCACCAGAAGAACAGGAGTTTATCGGTAAACATATACCCGGAGCAAGATACGCTTTAATTGAATCTTTATATGGGCACGATGGCTTTTTGATTGAGTTTGAAGCCATGACTGAAACTATCAAAAGCTGGCAGGCAGATCTAGCAACTGCTTAAGTTTGGCTTTATAAATAAAAATATTGGGTGTGAGAGTGAAAATCAGCGCTTAAAAACTCTGAAACACTCTCAGCCTGTAATTCTCTGTAAGGCGCTTACTTCGTGTAGAGTTCTGCAATACCGTAAATAAGGGAGAAGCCGCCGTTAAGCCTGCTGCCAATATCAATTTCGGATTAGTTATCGGATTCACATTCCATGCAGCCCATTCTATCAATACATATGCAAAAGGCGAGAAATTAGCTATCCCAAAACGAATAGGTCTTTTACCACGTTTATAGATACGGCTCACATCACTAATCTTTACTTCTACATATTCGTATCTATTCATCACTTCGTTTAATGAAGTAATCACAAACGTTGAGTCGGTAATATCGTAGAGATTATCTTCATACACATTGCCATCTTTGGTTTTAAACCTGAACATATCACCTTTGTAGAATTTGGTTCGTTTGCCGCTCCGCACTTTTTCAAGCACCAGGTATTTATCTTTTCTGAACATACTCCGTGCTCTGGAAGGGTCTTGTTTATACAGCAGTTCTTCTACCGATGGTGCTTCTCTCTGGTGTATATCCTGAGCAAAACCAGCAAAAGGCAGGCAAAAAATCAAAAGTAGTAAGCAATGTTTTAAATGAGTCATGAGGTTTGTTTTATTAGCGATGCATTCTCGCCGCTGTTTTATAATGCTTTTGATTAGAATCTTATGATTTCTAGAATTTTTCATTCACCGAAACCCCACCCGAAACAATCAGTTTCATAATATCGGCACTTGGTAAGTCGAGCATTTGTACATTTTCTCTTGGTACCAACACCAGATTGCCCGAAAAGGCATAACTATGTGGAAAATACACCGCAACTAAATCACTAACGCCAATACTACTCAAATCATTTTGTGTAATAAACCCAATTTTATAAACCTGTGCATCTTTGTTCATTAGCACAATTGCTCCTTGGTTAAACTTGCGTTTGTCACCAACAAAGGCCGAAATTAAATCTTTGAATGCAAAATAAAAAATCCGTACCAAAGGTAAATGGCTGATTGCATTCTCGATGATATTCTGCAGGGTTTGTGGCAGTAAAACCGAAAATACGAAGCCAATAAGCATTGTACCGCCAATGATAATAGCAGAACCCAAACCAGGAATAAATAAATCTCTGTTAGGGTCTTCGGTCGGAATCCTGATGCGAATAATGTTATCAACAAAATCAAAAGCACCGAGTAAGATAAAGAAAGTAAAGCCCAGAGGTGCTACGAAAAGTAATCCACGAATAAAATAAGAAAACAAACGACTAAGAATAGTTCTGCCAGACATAAAAAGGTGTTGTAAGAATTAGTAATGTAAAATAGGGTAAAGAGGTTTATAAAGAAAAACGCTAATGCCAGATTAAAAGTTTGTAAGGTGTAATTAAAATATGAAATAGGGGGTAATATTTAAAGAAATACAATAGAAATAACAAATTTCCTCATCGTTCATGTAAAGACAGTGCACTACTCTGTCTCTACCAAATTAGGCGTTTTTTACTAGTATTTATCACTTTAAATCTGAATAAATAGTCTATTAATTTAGGTAATCCCTATTGTAACGAATGCTCATACATAAATTAAAACACCTTCACTCCAATAAAACTATCTCCTGCAAACGTTAATGCCCAAACAGCAAAATATTTACATTTTATATCAGTGATAAGATTACCCGAATAAGCTAAAAGATTTTGTAGAGCAAATAAAAAATAGTAGTCTTGCAAAAAAACTAAGCAAACATTGATTATCGTTTTTGCTCAGAGTTTTAAGATAACAATTAACTAAAACCGAATTTTTAATTAATCTACTTTATGAAAAAGATTCAAAACCTGCTGTTGTTTTTGCTTGTAACTGCACATGCATTTGCACAGAACCTGAACTCGCCAATTCCGAATAACCCTGCCGTAAAAACCGGAACACTCAAAAATGGTTTGAAATATTACATACTCAAGAATGAAGAGCCTAAAAACCGTATGGAGATTCGTTTGGTGGTAAATGCCGGGTCGATACTCGAAACTGAAAAACAGCTAGGGCTTGCGCACTTCATGGAGCACATGAATTTCAACGGTACAAAAGAATTTCCTAAAAATCATTTGGTTGATTTTTTGCAAAAATCAGGAATGAAATTCGGCGCCGACCTAAATGCCGTTACGGGCTTCGACGAAACTATTTATCAATTGCAAGTACCAACCGATTCGGCCAAGTTGTTCGAAAGAGCATTTCAGATTCTGGCCGATTGGTCGTATGCAGCTACTTTAGATACTACCGAGATTAACAACGAAAGGGGTATTGTATTAGAAGAAGAAAGAGCAAGGTTGAAAAATGCACAAGGCCGTGTACAGCAAAAACTACTACCGCTTTTATTGAATAATTCAAGATATGCCGAGCGCATTCCTATTGGCAAGGTTGATGTACTGACGACCTTTAAGCCAGAGCAAATTGTTAAATTCTACAAAGACTGGTATCGCCCTGATTTAATAGCGGTAGTAGCCGTAGGTGATTTTGACCCTGCTAAAGTTGAGGCTTTAATTAAAGAAAAATTCAGTAATATTCCTGAAAACAAAAAAGGCCCTAAACGCATAACTTATGATGTGCCACCTGCAAAAGGTACACAAACAGCATTGATAGTTGATAAAGAGATGCCGCAGTCAAGTTTTCAGTTAATTACCAAATTGCCGCAGGAGAAAAGCAGAACATTGGCCGATTACAAGACTGACATCTCCGAGAATTTATTTAACCAGATGATTTCTACTCGCTTGCAGGAAATCGCTAAAAAGCCAAACGCACCTTTTGTTTTTGCTATAATGGGTTTCAGCCCTTTTCTGGCAAAGCTTGATGCATTTCAGATAGTAGCAATACCAAAAAACGCTGATGGACTTGAAACTGCCATAAAAGCTGTATTAGATGAACAAGAGCGTATTAAACGTTTTGGCTTTACAAAAGGCGAACTTGAAAGAGCCAAGAAAGATTACATGGCAGGTGCCGAGAAAAACTACAAAGAAAAAGACAAAACCAAATCGGCAGCTTTTGTAAATGGCATGATTCAGAATTACCTACATGGCACGCCTTATACCGACGCCGATTTCAGATATGATTTCGTGAAAAAACATCTCGAAGGTATTACTTTGGCCGATGTAAACGCCATTGCTGCCAAAGTGATAAAAGAAGATAACCGTGTAGGATTGGTAATTGGCTCAGAGAAAGACCAGGAAAAACTACCGACTGATGCCAGAATACTGGAGTTAATCAATACCAAAAATCCTGACTTAAAACCGTATGAAGACGAAACCGTTGCTTCGGCACTTCTTGAGCAGATTCCGACCGGAACGAAGGTGGTTTCAGAAAAGAAAATAGACGAAATTGGTGTTACTGAACTTGTTTTTGGTAATGGTATTAAAGTAGCTTTGAAACCAACGAATTTCAAGAACGACCAGATTTTGTTTTCGGGTGTGAGCAAAGGTGGAACCTCATTATACAGCGATGCTGATTATTATTCGGCCGAACTGGCTACAACTGCGGTTTCGCAAGGTGGGGTTGCTAAACTATCAGATACCCAGCTTGACAAGTTTCTGGCAGGAAAAGTAGTAAATGTATTTACTTATATCGATGAGCTTAATGAAGGTATTTCGGGCAATACTACGCCAAACGATTTAGAAACGGCACTACAATTGATGTACGCCTATGTAGTACAACCTCGCAGAGACGACGAAGTAGTAAAGAGTTTTTTGAAGAATCAGAAAGAACTGATTGCTAACTCACAGAAAACACTAACACCTGAAAAAGTATTTAACGATACGATTTCAACGGTATTGTATCAGAAAAACTTCCGCCGTTTGCCTGTTAAACCCGAAGATATTGACAGAGTAAATCTTGACCGTGCCTTTGAAATCTACAAAGACCGTTTCAGCGATTTAAGTGATTTTACTTTTGTATTTGTTGGTAATTTTGAAGTAGAGAAAATAAAACCTTTGCTCGAGAAATACATCGGTAGTTTGCCATCAACCAAACGAATAGAAAGCTACAAAGATTTGCATATTGATAAAGTAAAAGGCAAGGTTGAAAAGACTGTTTACAAAGGTTTGGAAGACAAAGCATCGGTTAATCTGCAATTCAATGGAACGTTTAATTATAGCGACGAAGAAAGAGTAATGCTTGATGCATTGGCTGAAGTGCTGGATATTAAACTCACAGAAAAACTACGTGAAGAAGCCGCAGGTGTGTACTCACCAAGTATCAGTGCATCGTACAATAAGCTACCTACACCAACTTACAACCTCACAATTGCCTTTGGTTGTTCGCCAGCCAATGCTGAAAAACTGGCTAAAATTGCAATGGATGAAATTCAGAAAATAAAAACCAATGGCCCAGAGGCAGTTGATATTGAGAAAGTAAAAGCCGAAGAAAAACGCTCGGTTGAGTTGCAGGTAAAAGAAAACAGCTTTTGGAATTCGTATTTATCAGACCAATATTTTGATGGTGAAGACCTGAATTATATTAACAAATACAGCAAAGAAATGATTGATAAAATAAGTGTTGAAGGCGTGAAAAAAGCCGCCAACCAATTTTGTGGAGATAATTTTGCTAAATTCGTTTTATTGCCTGAGAAGAAGTGATTCTAATCGACCATAAAAAAAGCAAAAAGCCAAGTCTTTATTGATTTGGCTTTTTGCTTTTATAAGGACTGGGTTTATTGCATATCAAAACGAACGAAGTTTCATTCTTAATCTCCACCATACAAAGAATGCTCGCATGGCTAGCATCAATACAACCGGAATAAGCGAATAGTTAATTTCTTGCGGCAAAAAAGCCCAGCTTACTAACAACAATAGCTGAATGATGCCATAAGCCAGAAAATGCTTAGCTAACCAATGGCGGGTAGTATCCTTTTTCAGGAAGAGTGCAATCGGGAATAACAAAGGATAAGCCCAGATAATATTAAGGTTGTATTCGGTAACACCATGATTGGTAAAGAACCACAACAAAACAATTACCCAACCCACAATACCTGTTATACTAAATAGTATTTTATCGAATACGAAATTTGTATTATTGCGCTTCAACTGAAAATAAGTTAGCGCACCTGTCAGCACCAAAAGAGGCCAGAATAGCATATTGGGTGTTATGGGTTCTTTTTCTTTTATTACATCATTTAGCACCTCTGGATTGAGGTCTCTTTTTTGAGATACCAAGGGTTGCCACACACCATTGCGTTTTATTTTGGCATTATCAAAAGCATCTCTCAGATTATCGGGTAAAAACATGGCACCACTAGCACCTGTTTTAAGGTCAGAAGGTTGGCCGATGGCTAAATCCATTCCGAAATCAGCCCATAATTTGTTGTTTTTGCGGGCATAAACATCTATCCATTGGCGATAGCTGCTATCTGCATGTAACTTGGCCGGGAAAACCAGACTATCGCCTGCAATGGTTTTTACTACATCTCTCAGGCGGCTTGAGCAATTATCATAAAAGAATTTATAGGCGTAATACCTGTTTTCGGGCAAATGATTTTTTATCAGAAAAGCATACAATGCTTGCTTTTGTTTTTGCGATAAATTGAGTATCTGCTCACCTACAAGGCGTTTCTCGTAGCTCCATCCATAAATTTCGTTATCAAAATAATCGGCACTAATTTTATAAGGCAATGTGCCTCTCAAGAATTTAAGATAGAAGCCTTCGGTATATGATTCAAATGCCCCGTAATTATATACAATATCAAGGCCCATCATAGGGTCGTTTATCCTGATGGCACTGTGCCCGAAAGTAGAATAAAGCGCATCGCCGGGAGCAATAGTCAGTAAACTTACATTGGCATACGGCGAGAGCGTTTGAGCACTAGAAAAAACAGAAATAAGGGCAAATAAAATGAGCAGAGCGTATCTTTTCATGCAGGATAGTTTTTGATACAAAGGTAAAATAAAAGCACACAGGTTTCAAAACCTGTGTGCCTATTTAGTTATATAAAGCTGTATTAAATAATCTTAATAACGTACAACTTTGATTGACGATAAACCTGCATCGGTATCAATATTGATTTTTTTGCTGGCGTTGTCGTAGCCCGGTGTTTGCCATAAGCCGCTTCTTACTTTTTCAAAACCATCAAGGTCTTTTGCGTTTAGTGCGCCATCCATTTTTATCTGGCATCCAACACCCTCAGGAACACTGATTTTTACACTTGTTACGCCTGAGTTAATGTCAACATCAACATTATCTATTTTATCGCCAAGTTTCACATCTAAATCGGCTGCGCCTGAGTTCAATTTAAGGCTTTTTACTTTATAATCGCTAAAATCAAAGTCAACTTCTCCAGCACCTACACTCATGTCAATGTCCCACACAGGCGTTTTGTTGAGTTTAATTACTACATCGTTATCAAAGTTTTTATCGCTATCAAAATGGAAATTCATTCCTTTGCCTTTTTTACCTTTTTGCTCAAACTCGATGGTTTTTAAGTTACCTTGTTGGTCTTCGGTAAGCGTATAACCACCTCTGTATTGTAAGTGAGTTGAGGCTTCAAACAAATTACTTGTCGATTCTTCTAAATCAAACTCGGCAGCACCACCACCAATTTTCAGTTTGGCTTCTGTTATATCGGTGCCGATTGGTACAGTAAAGTAGTTTTTATAACCATCATCGCTTGAACTATCAGAATCATAAGAGCGACGGCCGTTGTTATTGTTATCATAATCATCGTCGTCATCGTCATCGAAATTAACATGCCAGTCTTCTTTCCAATCGTTTACGCCATCATCAACACAGGTAAATATACCAAGCGGAATTGCGAAGGCAATTAATAAAGCAGAAGTGGCATTGTAAATTGAGCGTCGGCGATTCAGGAAGGCAAATACACCTGCCACAATTAAGAGAAGTGGCCAGAAACGGGCAATACCACCAAACGACCAGTTTAAATCGAACCAATCAAGGTTTGTGCCTAAAAACAGGAAGCCAATTACGATAAGTACAGCCCCCCAGAAAATATTACTACTTCTTTTTTCCATTGTTTTAAGAGTTTAGGATTCCCTTTTATTACTCAAGCTGTTTGTTTGGGTAATAAAAACCCTTTCCCATGTATTGGTAAGCCTCAACGAGAAAGGGTAGGGAAGTGGGGGTTATTAAAGATTTGTATCTATATCGTTTTTAGGATAATTCGGAAAATCATCGTCTTTGCGGTCTCTCACAATTAACCAAACACCTAAACCAACCAGAATTAGCGGCCACATCTGGCCAATGTATCTCCACAGGTTAATATGAAAGAAAGTTTTGAAAGAGAAAATGATACCTAGAATGATGAGGACTGCTCCTCCAACCAAATTGTTGTTTTGATTGCGACTGCTCATAGTTGTAAAGTTTGAGGTTTCAGAATTAATAGTTTCGTTTGTATTTACCTGGGCGTAGCCGTAAGAATCCTTAACTGGCAATACAACCCATAAAATAATATATGTAAGTGTTGACGGAAACGGAGTGAAAAATAATAATACGAAAATCACACGAATAAGTGTTACATCAATATTAAAATATTCTGCTAAACCCTGCGCAACACCTCCCAAGGTTTGGTTATGTCTGATTCTATATAGTCTCTTTTCCATTGTTTTGCATGTTTTGGGGCAAGGCTTTTACTTGCCCCGTTAATATGATTGAGTAATCTACGCCATTACAAGTCTGCTCATTTTGGTACCCTTATGGGTTTATGATGATAGTCTCATTTTGAATGATTGACTCTTTTGTTGGCATAATTATCCATAAAATGATGTAAGGAATAATGGCCGGAATCGGAGCAAAGAATGCTATCACGAATAAAACCCTAACCAATGTTACATCTATATTAAAATATTCGGCAAAACCGGCAGCTACACCACCCAACATTTTGCTATTTTTGATTCTATACAAGCGCTTTTCCATTTTCTTAAATATTTATAGTTTGTGTTTTTCTTTTATTTCAACCACTTATTGTGTGATTGATGAAACAAAGATATGGGCAAAAAACGGTACTATGTATAGCAAACTACATGAATGGAAAATTTTAATGTCAAAGGGATAAATTGTGTGACGATTTGCGAATATCGTATCTTAAAATTCCCCTTTCAATTAAATAGTCATCAACTGTTTGCTTACCAAATATAAGCCAAAAAGTTGATGACTACGAAAATAAATTATTGATTATCAGTTTATTATATGGTTGAGTAGAGTAGCTTATGAAGCATTAGGCTCAATCCACATCTAATTGCTCCAGTATATCGCTCAGTTCTTCATAATCTTTATATCCGGGGCGTATTTCGTGTGAACCCTTCAAGGCAATGCCTTTTATTGGAGTTTCGGCTAAAAGCTGATGCACATTTTCTGGGGTAATGCCAAAGCCTAAAATTACGGCGCTATCAGCAGCGTATTCTTTCAGATGATACAAAAAGAAATCGCTTAGCTCTTTTCCGTCAATCAGAAAATACTCAACGAATGTATTATAATTCTTGAGGTAATCTTCCAGATAAGTACTTTCGGCATCAAGTTTCAGAATAATGGGTTTACCTAGCGTATTTATTTTAGGCAATAGCGTAGGGTCTGAGATTTGCAGTATATCTATTTCGTAACTTTGTAATAGTGCAGCAATTTCATCATAATCAGAAGCATCTGTTTCGCCAACAATCTGAACACCTGCCAACCACGATTTGATTTCTTTCAACTTTTCAGGTGGTGTATAATCATCAGAAAATTTATCCATCACAAAACCAACTAATTCAACGCCCATGCCCGCACAATAGCGTGCATCTGATAAATTGGTGATATTACTTACTTTAACGAGTGTTTCTAGTGCCATTCTGAAATTATTATTGTCAATCAAACTTCAAAATTAGTTCAGAACTATTCAGAATCAAATTCTGTTCACTAATTTTGCATATTAATTCACAGCGAGTGTGCGCAAGCATACTCCAAAACGGTAGACTTTGAATCTACGGCAGTTAAATCAATGAGTAAACACGGACGAATTTTGGTCGCCATGAGTGGCGGCATCGATAGCTCTCTTGCGGCTGTCCTTCTTCATGAGCAAGGATACGAAGTAATTGGTATGACCATGAAAACATGGGATTACGCTTCGTCAGGCGGAAACAAAAAAGAAACGGGCTGCTGTAGCCTCGATTCTATCAACGATGCCCGTAACATAGCCGTTAGTTTAGGCTTTCCGCATTATATTCTGGACATCAGAAACGAATTTGGTGATTACGTAATAGACCATTTTACAGGCGAGTATCTGGAAGGACGCACACCCAACCCATGTGTATTATGTAATACGCACATCAAGTGGGATGCCCTACTACGCAGAGCCGATAAACTAGACTGTGAGTTTATAGCCACAGGCCACTATGCCAACATAAGACAAGAAAACGGGCGCCACATCATTTCGAAAGGTATAGATACATGGAAAGACCAAAGCTATGTGTTATGGGGCGTATCTCAAGAAAGCCTTGGGCGTACTAAACTACCTTTGGGGCATCTGAAAAAAACAGAAATCAGAGCAATGGCTACCGAAAAAGGTTTTTATGATTTGGTGAATAAGTCGGAATCATACGAAATATGCTTTGTGCCTGATAACGATTATCGTGGTTTCTTGAAACGCAGAGTTGAAGGGCTGGAAGATAGAGTAAGAGGCGGAAACTTTGTGATGCAAGATGGCAAAGTGGTTGGTCAGCACGAAGGCTATCCGTTCTATACCATCGGCCAACGCAAAGGTTTGGGTATTGCATTAGGTAAACCTGTTTTTGTAACCGAAATCAGAAAAGATACCAACGAGGTAGTGTTGGGCGAAGAAAAAGACTTAGAGCGTGATGGCATGATGGTAGGCAAACTGGTAATGCAGAAATACGAAAACCTGATAGACCGTCCGTTGGAAACAGTAACCAAAGTACGTTACAAACACGAAGGTACGCCTGCTGAAATTGTACAAGAAGGCGCAAAAATGAAAGTCATTTTCCACGAGCCTGTAACAGGCATTGCCCCAGGCCAGGCAGCTGTTTTCTACGAAGGCGACGACGTAGTAGGCGGTGGCTGGATATTGAAGAGTTTTAAGCAGTAAGGGCAGGATATTATCCTGAATTTATTGAATTGTTTAAAAGTGCTTCGCTCAATCAGAATCGAAGCACTTTTTTTATGCATTAATAACAAATGTCGCTTGGGGGCGTTATATTTGAAGTATTTACCGGGATAATATATGAAGAAGAATTTACTTGTTTTTTTTGTTCTGTTGTGCCAATTCTCTGCCTTTGCTCAGAACCAGTATCTGGTTGTGTTTAAAGACAAAGCCAACTCTACGTATGCTGTTTCAAATCCAAAACAGTTTCTATCAGAGCGTTCTATTCAGCGCCGAGCTAAGCAAAAGATAGCTATTACAGAGCGAGACCTACCACCTAATGTTTCGTATCTGGCAGAAATAAGTAAAACCGGTGCAAAAATCTTATATAAGTCTCGCTGGCTCAATGCTGCTTTGGTTCAGACCGATGCCGCTACTTTAAATAAAATACTACAATTGCCCTTTGTAAAGGGTCTTGAAGGAGCCGGAGACATCAGAAATGCCCGTACCAATGTAGTGCTTGAATCTTCTGCACCAAGAAATAAATTTGGTATAGAAGAGGGAGACCTCTTTGATAATGGCCTCTCTGCAACACAATTGGCTATGCTCGGTGCCGACAAAATGCACCAGAAAGGTTTCAGAGGCGAAGGAATGCTGATTGGTGTATTAGATTCAGGTTTTTTGAATGCCGATAAGCTGAGCTTTTTTAAAGATTTATTTGCCGAAAAAAGAGTAGTAGGCACTTACGATTTTGTTGCCAGTGAACTGAACGTATACAATGACCACTCGCATGGCACAAATGTATTGTCGTGCATGGCTGCTTACGAAAGTGGCCGTATAGTAGGCACAGCCTATAAAGCCAGCTATTTATTGCTGCGTACAGAAGATACTTCTTCTGAAACCAAACGAGAAGAAGCCAATTGGCTTTTTGGTGCTGAAATGGCTGATAGCGTGGGCGTTGATGTAATCAACACATCATTAGGTTATACAACATTCGATAACCCTGCGCAAAACTACAAATATTCAGATTTAAATGGTGATTATGCCTTAGCTACAAGAGCAGCCGACTGGGCAGCGCAGGCGGGTATATTAGTAGTTGCCTCTGCTGGCAATGAAGGCGATGATTCTTGGAAATATATAGGTACGCCTGCCGATGCCGACTCAATAATTGCGGTAGGTGCAGTGGGTAGCAATAGGGTAGTAGCTGGTTTTAGTTCTTATGGCCCTTCGGGCGATGGCAGAATTAAGCCTGAACTTGCAGCCCAGGGTTTTGGTACGCTGTTGGGCACACCAAATAATGTAACGAGTTACGGCAATGGTACTTCTTATGCTTCGCCATTATTGGCGGGCTTTGCTACTGGGTTCTGGCAGGCTTTTCCTGAGTTAACCAATATGCAGGTCAGAGATTACCTGATTCGCTCGGCTAGCCAATACGAAAATCCTGACGATAGGATAGGCTTTGGCATTCCTGATTTTGAAAAGGCCTCTGAAATAGCTGAATTAGATAAATTCATAGCTAATCTCAAAAAACAAGGGAAAGACGTAGTCGTATTTCCGAATCCAGCAAATAGCCAAACCGACCCTATGAAAGTGTGGGTATTGAAAGACGATGCCGGAACAAACTTTGATTATAAACTGGTAGATATGACAGGTAAAACTATCTGGTCGCTGACAACTACGGATAAAAATATTATACTACCAACAAAAATTGACTATTGGCAAACAAATTATATTCTAAAAGTGACTTCTGAAAACCTGAATTTTACTACTAAAGTGGCTAGGAATTAAGAGAGTCTATTATTATGTGTCGCTTAAAAGCAAAACCCCGAAAATTGTAAAACTCTTGCGATTTCGGGGTTTTGTTGTATCTGTGTCATCAACTTGATTTAGGTTAATCAAATAATATTTAACAAAATGAATAACGCCAAAATAAAGCAAAATACAGATGGTAAATAATAGAGCATATAAAGAGCTATAACCGTAGGTTTTGAATTCGATGTGTAATTTCGTTGTAATGAAAGCAAAATAATAAGCATTATTAAGTTCAATCCGGCTAATAGTTTAAAAGGAAAGAAACTTTCAATATGATTTTTCCTGATAAAACAGAATAAGAAAATAACCCAAAAGTTTATGACATTGACTGTGAGCATTAATTTTATAAAAAACATTCGCTTATTAAATTAGGGTATAAATAGCTAAATTAATATTACAATCAGATAAACTAATAATAAATGGAATAGAATATTACAGATTAATAGGTTTCTAGCTATTTCTTTATAATACTTTTCTGAATCGGTTTTATAGTTAAGAAAGTAAAAAACAGGCTGAACCGCTAAATAATATACAGGAATGAAAACCAAAAAGAATAGTACCCAGCCTCCTAAACCAGATTCGTCTTGATACATTATAATAAATATGAGTATGGACGATATAACAAATGCAACCCAATTTGCTAAGTAAGTTCTTTCAAGAAGTTTTTTCATTTTACCAAAGATTATAAAATACTTTGTTCGAGCTTAGAGCTAATCACCTACAAAACCTTATAATTCTTATACTCCCCAATTCTCCAACCTGTAAGTTTTTCTATAAAAAACAGAATCTTGTTTTTAGTGCTATATTTCTTCTCGGCCACATTAAACTCAAAGTTCCAACTTGCCGCTTCAATACGTTTTTGCATCACGCTTGGGTGAGTGCCACTGAAAATGCGCAGCGAATCTATTTTTGAATAATCAAAATCTGTGTTTTCGGGCTGAATCTTGTCTATTTCTTCTTGTGAGTGCCATAGCGCAATAAATCCACGAATTTTCTCTGCCATTTTTTTAGGAGGTTTTACCCAACCATAATGATAAATATAGGCATCAATCGGTTTTACGTGTAGCTTGGTATTATCAAGTTTTCTGAAACCCTGCGCATCACGGTATGAGGCTACATTTTTAGTATGTCTGAAAACTCTTATCTCATTCCGATACCATTTTCTTGAGTCAGCAATGTAGTTATACGAGCCATAGAAATGGGTATATTTAAAGAGCAAGCCTTCTACGGCCATATCTTTTTCATATTGCTGCATGGCTTGTCTGATTGCAGGGTAATATTGCTCATGCACCACTTCATCGCACTGAATGTAGAAAGCCCAGGTAGTATCGTTGCTTATGGCAGCAATGGCTTTATCGGTTTCAACAGCCAGAACCCTGCCACCTGTTTTTAATGAATCATCCCAAACGGTTTCAATAATTCTGATTTTATCTGAATCAATTGATTGAATCAATGCCAAGGTATCATCTTCCGACTTGCCTACTGCTACCACAAATTCATCACACAAAGGCAATACCGAAGTAATAGCCTCAACGGCAGGATAATCGTATTTGATGGCATTACGCACTATGGTAAATCCTGTAACTTTCATGCGGGTATAAGGGTTTTTCTAACCATTCTCATCATCGACTCTTCACTATTTAATTCCTCTACTTTGCTTAGTTCAATCCAACCTAAATCGTTTGATTCTTCGGTAATCAGCAGAGGCAAATCTTTATCAGCTCTAAACAAAAAGCGAATATCATAATGTAAATGTTCGGGTACTCCTTTGCGCTCTGGTATAGTATGAATATCAATATCAAAAATACCTTCGTTTACCAGTTCAATTTCGCTTACACCTGTTTCTTCTATGGCTTCCTTTAAGGCAACATTCATTACATCACAATCACCATCACAATGACCGCCGGGCTGAAACCATCTGTTTAGTTTACGATGATGCGTTAGCAATACAAACTGTCCTGATTTATCTAAAATCCACGCCGAACCAGTAATGTGTCCAATCAGAAGTTCCCTGTCAAAGCAATTTGTATAGTCATTCACAAATGCTATTGTGCGTTGGGTCATTTTTTGTTCGTTCTGGTCGTGTCCAACATGGCTATTAAGCAACTCAAGTATTTTTTTTCGGTGCATACTTCAATATTTATTATTAATTTGCGTCGAAAATTAGTTTATTAAAACAACGAAAGTCACAATTAAATGAAAAAAATTACATGTCTTGTTGTAAGTTGTTTATTGTCAGCAACTTACACTTTTGCTCAGTTTGCTCCGGCACCAAGTCCGGCTGCAACGGTTTCTCAGGTAGTTGGTACAACCAAAATTTCAGTAGACTATTCTCGTCCGTCAGTAAAAGGTCGTGAAGTTTTCGGAAAACTTATCCCTTTTGACAAAGTATATCGTACAGGTGCAAATGCCTCTACAAAAATCGAAACAACTGGCGATATTACCGTGCAAGGCCAAACCTTGAAAGCCGGTAAATATGCTATCATGTCTATTCCTTCGGCATCTAGCTGGACAGTTATTTTCAGCAAAGACCTTAATGTTTCGGAGCAAAGCTACAACCAATCGAACGATGTATTGCGTGTAACTGCTACTCCACAAGCTGTACCAACTGTAGAATCGTTTACAATCGATTTTTCTGATATTAAAGACGATGCTGCAAAATTGAATATCTCATGGGAAAAAACTAAAGTTTCTTTAGCTATCGGTGTTGATAACATGGCATCTATAGAAAACGTAGTAGCGCAAAAAAACAACGAAGCTTCGGCGGCATTCCAACAAGCGGCTGAGTTTATGCTACAAAAAGGCACAGATTTAAACAAAGCATTAACTTTGGTTGACAAATCTTTAGCCCTACGTGAAAACTTCCGTAACAACTGGGTAAAAGCGCAAATCCTTGATAAATTAGGCAAACCAGCAGAAGCTTTGGTTTTTGCACAAAAAGCGCAAAGCCTTGGTGACGGCGATGGTATCTATCCGTTCTTCAAAGATGGTATCGAAAAAGGTATCAGCGATTTGAAAGCGAAAGTTCCTGCAACGCCTGCAGTAGAAGTAAAAGCAACAAAAGGCAAGAAAAAGAAAGCTTAATTGCCTATATATAAAGCTAAAAATCCCAAACAGACTATGTTTTGTTTGGGATTTTTATTTTGTCGGAATATTGAAGTTGTCTCGCTCAAAACGCCCCTATTTTTAAACAGAAATTAAAACACTAAACAACTTCATTAAAAATAGCCTAGATAGCCAATAAAAAGCGAAGAAATATTTGAGGAAAAGAGATTTAAGGCTAATTTTAGAAAAGTAATTTTTCGGGTAAAACCAACTATATGAATTTAAGATTTAAGAAATAAACTGAATCGTACTCGTAGAGACAGGGCATTGCCCTGTCTCTACCCACATACAGCATATTTTAGAGGACGTTAATTTCTTTAAGCTTAATGAGATATCTATAATCACTAATTCACAAATTTCCCTCATGGCTAACACCGAATCTATTAATTCAAAGAAACAAACGCTTTACATTATCTTGTGCGGTATTTTTCTGACCAATGCCGTTGTAGCCGAAATAATAGGCTCAAAAATCTTTTCGGTTGAGCAAACATTGGGCATAGCTCCCATGCAATTACCACTTTTCGGACAGAAATTCGACTTCAATATGTCGGCCGGAGTGCTAAACTGGCCTTTTGTATTTATTACTTCTGATATTATTAATGAGTATTTTGGCAAAAGTGGCGTGCGTAAGATTTCATACCTCACGGCTATCTTGATTGCCTATGCCTTTATTATTATCTACCTTTCAACCATTGTTATGCCTGCTGAATTTTGGGTGAACCATAATAATAAAGACTTATCGGGTAATCCGTTAAATATAAATGATGCCTATAAAATTATTTTCCGACAAGGCTTGGGTATTATTCTCGGCTCAATCACGGCCTTTCTTGTGGGGCAGATTCTGGATGCTACGGTGTTTCATTGGTTACGAAGATATACCAACAACAAAATGATTTGGTTAAGAGCAACGGGGTCTACCGTTGTTTCGCAGTTGATAGATAGCTATGTGGTAGTATTTATAGCGTTCTATGTATTTAATAACTGGACGCTGACAGAAGTATTTACAACAGGTACAAACAACTATATCTATAAATTTGCCGTGGCGGTGTTGTTAACACCTGTTATTTATCTGGCGCATAATCTGATAGATAAATATCTGGGCAAAGAGCACGCACACAAAATTATTGACGAGGCTACTTTTACACCTATGTAAGTAGCCCAATAGAGCAAGAAATAGTAAATTCCCTATTGTAAAAGCAGCTTACTGCTCTTTTAGGGTAGGGAATTTTGACATATCGACCTGACAAGTACCACAGCCTTTGGCGCATCCTGCGTTGTTTTTGGCTATGAATTGTTTTCGTACCATATTACCCAGATAGGCCAATGCCCCCAAGAAAACCGCTCCGATTACAATATTTTCTATCATCTTCTTCCTAAAGCTTGTAAAATATGTTGATAATGGTGCTCTGAATGCCAGGCATACAAAGCGATAACCTCCTGAATCTCGAAAGATTTCTGATACCCGCCGTGGTAATAAGTCTTTTTTAAACCTTCTTTATCAAGACTTTTGAATAAATATACCATCCGCTTATGCACGCCCTCCACAATCTGTAACGATGGTTTAATGGGCAAACTATGGTCGGGTAATTCAGCCCACGCTGCTTCATCATAACCTTTTATTGGCGGATTTTGTTCAGTTAGCGCAAATCTTATGCGGGTAAACATATTAATATGGCTATCGGCAAGGTGATGTACTACCTGACGGACCGTCCAACCTCCCGGACGATAAGGTGTGGCTAGTTCCGCTTCGTTTAGCTTAGCAGTAAGTGCTTTTAATCTTGCAGGAAACTTATCTAAGACCTGAATATGTGCTTTGGTATCGCCTAATGTATATTGTTTGCCATATACAAAATCACCAATTGGGTACTTTAATTGTTCGAGGTTCATAAGAAGGTTACGAAATTTAGTGAATGAGTGATTTGTGAATGAGCGGCCGCCGCTGTGGTGATTTTGTCTGAACTTTGATTTACCTGATTCACCTGATTTGTATGATTTAATCAAATGAAATAAATGATTCATCAAATTGTAAAATTCAAATCAGTTCAATCAATACAATCAGGTAAATCAAAGTTCAGACAAAATCACTAAATCCAAAACTTCTGTATCTCTGCAAGAAGCTCGGTGTGAACGGCTGAGCCTGCTACTACGTCGCCACGGAAAAGGTGCTCGTCAGTGCCTGAAAAATCGGTGGCTACACCGCCTGCCTCTGTGATGAGCAAAATCCCTGCGGCCATGTCCCATGAGTTGAGGTTGTATTCATAGAAGCCGTCGAAATAGCCACACGCTACGTAAGCCAAATCGATTGCTGCTGAGCCCATTCTGCGCAAGCCATGTGTCTTTTGCATCAGCGATTCCAGTATTTTCAAGTACTTATACTGATTATCAAATTTATAATAAGGGAAACCCGTAGCTAACAGACTTTCGCCTAGATGCTTATTTGCCGAAACGCTGATTTTCTCGCCATTTCTGAATGCGCCGCCACCTTTAGTGGCCGAAAAAGTCTCTTGCGTACACACATTATAAATTACACCCACCAATACATCTTTGCCTTGCGCCAAAGCTAGGCTTACCGAATAATTAGGCAAACTGTGTATAAAATTGGCTGTTCCGTCGAGCGGGTCAATAATCCAGTTAAGGCCGTTCTGGTCTTTGGTTTCAACTGTTCCTTCTTCGGTTATAAATCCAGCCTCGGGCAATATTTGCTCCAATCTGCTGACAATCAGTTTTTCGGTTTCTTTATCAACGTACGATACCACGTTGTTTACTGCTTTGTATTCAACCGATGCGGTACTGAACTTCTTTGCCTCTGCGGCTATAAATTGTCCTGCTTCTTGTGCTACCAGAATTACCTCTTGACAGATTTTTTCTAAATTCATCTTTCGTGTGGTGCGAACTGTCAGTTCGCAGACTAGTTAAATTAATTTTATAAACCCTGTATATTTTTTCCTTTCGGATATTTTACGTTATACTTCAAAATCAATTCTTTGTTATCAAGCGGTTGTAGTGTCAAGCGCCAGATGAGCTTTCCGGTTTCTTTGTTATACTCAGCCCCTTGAATATCCTCGGCCTCAACCTCAATTCTACTATCTTGCGAGATAGGTATCTGGTCTTCAACAACAATAGTAATCGGCTCGCTTTTGGTGTTTCTGAGTGTAATTCTGTATCCGAACGATTCTCTTACATTAGAACCAATGTTTCTTCTTGATTTATATTCTGCTATTGTTTCACGTTTGGTTATGATTTTCTTATCACGACCCAACGAAATCAATAAAGAGTCTTTCGTATCGCTGTTACCAATGTTTGAGGTACCAACAAAAGTGCCTTCGAAATAAATATTAGCAATGCCCGGAAGCAAATTATACTTTTCCCAATCGGTAATAATTGCTGTTAAAAAAGCATCTTTATCGTATTTAGGCACAGCATAATACTTATAAGTAGCAGGTAAGTTGAAATTCTGAATATCCACCATTTCAGGATTGCCACCCGAAATAACTGTGTAAGGCACCGAAATATCAAAGTTTACCGCTAAGGTAGTTTGAATTGTATTTACAAAATCGGCGGTTGATACTATACTTTCCTCCATTTTAGCTTCTGGTGGAGCAGGAGAACTATATAATGCTTTTCCATCTAATGTACCATTATAGTCGCCTCTTCCTCTTGCAACAATAGGTCTTGGTTCATAAACACTTACATATTGTGCGAGTACCTCAGGTTTTGTACCCCCTTCTGATGGATTCGAAGTTGAGAGCGTAAGTCTTACATTCTTCCAGTCGATGCCTGTGTTTTGGAATACATTGGCACGGTAGGCAAGTGCTATATCGCTGCGTACATCTTTGGCTCTTATGTCATAAATCGGCGACCAACCTGCTGCATGCGCAACATAACTGAGATTAATCTCTAAAGTTGAATTAGCTTTTGCTGAAACGGTTAATTCAATTTCTCCGGCTGGTTGGTTAAGGTTTCCACCTTGCGAATTGAGTTGACTTTGCAAGCGAGCCAATTTATCGTTCGCTTCTTTCGACTGGCGAGCCAGCTGCATCTGGCGAGTGCCTATTTCAGTAAGTTTGGTACGGAAAAAATCGAGCATTTCCTTTAAATCCTCTGGTGTTACGCCATCTTTTTCGTTTTTGATGCTGGCGTTCGCCATTAACATATTGCGCTCGTTGTCGGCTACTTTTACTAGCATATCAAGGGTTTCAACCTCAGTTCTGGTTATTCTGATAGAATCTTCCAGTACATTCCGCTTTTTATTGCCTAGATAATTATGCTTAAATTTTACGCCCATTATTACCACATCGCCTTTGCCACCTACCTGAATACTGTTAGGGTCAATAGTAGAAGCTACATTGCTGATAATCAGCTTGCTTGTGCCTGTTAGTACAGTAGCTCTTACTTTGGCATCAATCTGTGCACGATTCAAAAATACGGTAATATGCTGGTTTTCTGCTTCTACTCGAACCTGATTCTGTGAGAAAACATAGATTCTCATGCCGAGTAGCAGAATTAAAAAAGGAAAGCTTCTATAAACTGATTTTTTCATAATAAATAGGTTTAAATACAGATGGTTTTGTCGAAGAAACAGCGAATAGAATTCGCCGTCTAATTTAACAAAGGTATTTTTTATTTAGTTATACGGACTCAAGCGACCGACGCCCGGTTCGCTTTAATAACGATTTTTATTGCGTAAAATTTATCTATTTCTGACGACAATTTTAATAAAAAATATTGGGTTTGCCGTTTTTTATTTTCCTTTGCTGAAAAAATAATGATTAGACAATCTTTCGTGTAGCAATCGCTACCTGTGAAGATTATTTGATTCACAATTCCATTGAAAAGATGATTACAGAGAAACGATTAAGAAGTTTTACAGAAAAAATATTCACAGCCATTGGCTGCTCTACCAAAGATGCAAAACTGGCCGCAGACGTATTAGTGTCAGCCGATTTGAGAGGAGTAGATTCTCATGGAACGGCTCGCTTGGCAGGTTATGTAAGGTTATATGATAACGGACGTTTGAACCCAACACCGGAAATCAAAATTGTACATGAAACACCTTCAACTGCGGTGATTGATGGCGATAAAGGTTTGGGATTAGTAGTTGCGCCATTTGCCATGAAAGTAGCCATGAAGAAGGCAAAAAAATATGGCTCCGGCTGGATTTCGGTTCAAAACTCTAATCACTTTGGTATTGCAGGTTATCACTCAATGCTTGCCCTTCAAAACGATATGATTGGTTGGGCCATGACCAACGCAGCACCTTTGGTTGTACCTACTTTTGCTACCGAAAAAATGTTGGGCACAAACCCGATTGCGGTATCGGTACCGGCGGGTAAGCAACCGCCTTTTGTTGCCGATTTTGCTACTACTGCTGTAGCCTATGGCAAATTAGAGATACTACAACGCAAAGGTTTGCCTGCGCCTATTGGCTGGGTACAAAATGCTGAAGGTGGAGCAACAGATGATTCAAACGCTATTAAAAACGGTGGTGGATTGTTGCCATTAGGCGGAGACCGTGAACATGGCAGCCATAAAGGTTATGGTTTGGGTGCTATTGTTGATATTTTTTCGGGTGTTTTGTCTGGCGCAAATTTTGGTCCTTGGGTGCCACCCTTTGCAACGGCTGGTTTTCATGGCGTAGCTGCCGAGCAAGTTGGTAAAGGTACAGGTCACTTTTTAGGTGCCATGCGCATAGATGGCTTCCGTCCGAAAGAAGAATTTAAAGAGAGCATGGACACCTGGATTAAACGTTTCAGAGAAGCCAAACACGTTAGCGGAAATCCAGTGTTAATTCCCGGAGACCCTGAAAGAGAACTAGAAAAAATCAGAAGAGCCGATGGGATTCCGTTGAACGAGAAGGTAATAGAAGATTTACAAGGGTTAGGAGAGAGGTTTGGGGTGAAGTTTTGAGTAGAAAATAGTTATGCAAAAGGCCGACTCAAGTCGGCCTTAAAAATAAAATTTCTTTGTTAATTTAGCCGGTGAATTTATTCACCGAATCAAAGCACTGCTTCACATTTACACTTCATCCATACCAATTATATCTCACAGCATTTTTCTTAACATGCGCTTTGCTTATTCTAACTAAAATATTCTGATATTTTTTTCGTAATTTTGCAGTTCACAGAACGCAAAATGCATGAAAAAAGTTAAGATTGGCCTTGTGCAGATGTCTTGTTCGGCCGATGTAGCAGAAAATATAAATAAAGCCATAGAAGGTATAAAAAAAGCAGCAGAAAATGGCGCAAACATTGTATGTCTGCAAGAGTTATTTACTTCTCTTTACTTTTGTGATGTAGAAGACCACAACAATTTCAGTTTAGCCGAAGCTATTCCGGGGCCAACTACCATGACCTTGTCGGCAGTAGCCAAAGAACACAACGTGGTAATTATTGCCTCTTTGTTCGAAAAACGTGCCGCCGGACTGTATCATAACACTACTGCCGTGATAGACGCAGATGGTTCTTACTTAGGAAAATACCGCAAAATGCATATTCCTGACGACCCGGGATATTATGAGAAATTCTACTTTACACCGGGCGATTTAGGTTATAAAGTTTTTGATACCAAATTTGCCAGAATCGGTGTGCTTATCTGTTGGGACCAATGGTACCCTGAGGCGTCTCGTATTACCTCGTTAATGGGTGCTGAGGTGTTGTTTTTTCCTACCGCTATTGGTTGGGATACCAACGAAAAATTGGACGAAGCCAACATTGAGCAATACAATGCCTGGCAAACGATTCAACGCAGCCATGCCGTTGCCAATGGTGTCCACGTGGTATCGGTAAACAGGGTAGGGCGTGAAGCCGACCAGAAATTCTGGGGTGGTAGTTTTGTGGCTAATCCGTTCGGAAGTTTGCTTTATCTGGCATCGCACGATAAAGAAGAGGTACACGTGCAGGAAATAGACCTTGCCTTGACCGAGAAATACCGAACAACGTGGCCTTATTTGAGAGACAGAAGAATTGATAGCTACGGCCCGATTCTAAAAAGATATATTGACGAACCATAAATATCAAAAGAAAATAACATCGGCCGAACCGATGATTTAATAACATATTTGAATGTTAACAATAAATAACTTATCGTTTTATTTTGGTGGAAGAGCCATCTTTGATGGAGCGAATTTACAGATTAAACCTAAAGACAGAATTGGCCTTATTGGTTTGAACGGAATGGGTAAATCTACCCTTTTAAGACTAATTGTAGGCGAATACCAAGCCGATGGCGGTAGTATTTCAAAAGCCGGTGATTGTTCAATTGGCTTTTTGAATCAGGATTTGCTTTCGTACCAAACCCATGATTCTATTCTGGCAGTAGCCATGCAGGCTTTTGAGCGTGAGAATTATCTGCAAACCGAAATCGATAAAGTACTTCATGAAATGGAAGTAAATTATCGTGACGAACTGGTTGACAAACTAGGCCACCTGCAAGAAGAATTTGACCACCTTGGCGGATATACTATTCAGTCGAAAGCTGAGGAGATATTGGAAGGTTTGGGTTTTAGAACAGAAGAATTACAAAAACCACTGAAAGAGTTTTCGGGAGGTTGGCGTATGCGTGTAATGCTGGCGAAATTGCTTTTGCAAAAACCATCGTTACTATTGCTCGATGAGCCTACCAACCACTTGGACTTACCGTCGATTCAGTGGGTTGAAAAATACATTGTGAATTACGAAAACGCTGTTGTGGTAGTATCTCACGACCGTGAGTTCTTGGACAACGTTTGTAATACAACTGTTGAAGTAACACAAAACAAGCTATGGTCGTATCCGGGCAATTACTCTTTTTATGTAGAAGAAAAAGCCCTGAGAAGTGAAATCCAGAAGAGTGCTTTTGAAAACCAACAGGCACAGATTCGTCAGACTGAGCGTTTTATTGAGCGCTTTAAAGCAAAAGCATCAAAGTCTCGTCAGGTACAGTCTCGTGTAAAAGCATTGAATAAACTTGATTTGATTGATGATGTAATTGATGCCAATGCACGTGTGCATTTCAAGTTTAAGTTTAGTGTTAATCCGGGGCGTAATGTAATGGCTTTGGAGAACGTAAGCAAAGCTTATGGTGAAAAGGTGATTCTGGACAATACGACTATTAATATTGAAAGAGGCGATAAAATTGCATTGATTGGTGCCAATGGTAAGGGTAAATCAACTTTGTTGAGAATCATTGCCGGTTCAGAACCAATACAAGGCGAACGCAAACTGGGTCATAATGTAAACTTCTCGTTCTTTGCACAGCACCAGTTAGAGTCTTTGCACATGGATGAAACCTTGTTGGAAGAACTTAAATACGCTGATTCGGCTAAAACTGAGCAAGAGTTACGCATGGTACTTGGTTGTTTCTTGTTTCAGGGCGAAGATGTTTTCAAGAAAATCAAGGTACTTTCAGGAGGTGAGAAATCACGTGTGGCATTGGCAAAAGTATTGATTTCAGAAGCGAACTTTCTACTACTCGATGAGCCTACCAACCACTTGGATATGCAATCGGTAAATATCCTGATTCAGGCGCTTGACCAATACGAAGGTACTTACGTGGTTGTATCCCACGACCGTCACTTTGTAAGCCAGGTTGCCAATAAAATATGGTACATCGAAGACCACCAGATTAAGGAATATCCGGGTACTTATGATGAGTACGAAACTTGGGTAGAAGATAACAAAGCTAATCGACCAACAACTGCTGCGCCTTTGCCTGTAGCTGTTAAGAAAGAAGAAAAGCCGGCTCCGGTGGTAGAAACCAATACCAAAAACCAAAACCAGATTAAAAAGCTAGAGCGTGAGATTGAAGAGATAGAGGCGAAAGTATCAGACCTAGAAAAAAAGAAATCGCTTTTGGAAGAAAAACTGGCCGACCCAACGATTTTTGGTGATAGCTCAAAATTGCAGAAAACAAATATCGAATACGAACAAACCAAAACAGAGCTTGCAAAGCTTAATGAGGTTTGGGAAAGTAAAATGATGGAGATAGCTTGATATATCAAGTTTTACCCCTATCCCTAATCCCTTTCCCCAACAGTGGGGAAAGGGACTTTTTTGCTACCCTTGATAGGGTTTCATTTACAATCTCGTCCATCTGAAAAGTTCTTTGCCTGCTTTGCCCATTACGCCATCTTCTTGCCAGATAAAATCATAAAATACAATATCGTTTCCTTCAAATTTATAACCATAGGTTTTAGTTTGGTCGCTAACTTTTTTACCAAAATTTATTAAATCAATGTTGGTTTCGGTAGTAACATAATCAACCCATACCTGGTAGGTGTCAAAATCATCTACACCACTTAATTGATTATTAGGCCCAACTTCAATGGTTTTCCCTTTAGAAGTATATTTACCGACCCAAAGTTTATTCTCTACAAATTCAATAGCATCTACTTTTTTGAAAGTAGTTGTACCTAATTTTAGAGTAGAACCATCTTGGCTTCCTACATATTCTGGTGTTGGTTTTACTTCGTAAGTGTTAAATAATTCAAGCTTATCGCCATTTTTTACTTTGAAAGCCGAGCCTTCATGGAAATTCCAAACCATATTGGCCGTGTCAGCAGCAGCATTGAACGAAACCATCACGGTATCGGCATAGATTTTGGCTTTAAGTGGCGATTTTGTTTTCTCCAGCGTTTCCAGATAGCGTGCATTTACCCATACACTATTGCCAAGGCCGCTTGATGGTACTTCAGCAACGGCAACGCTGGTGATACTATCAGGCGTACTCGTTTCTGACTGAGACGATGGTTTGCTACAAGAGAAAATGATGGTACCTAAGGCAAAAACAAAAACGTTTTTTTTCATAATGAACAAATATTTAGTGTGTTAGTGATTTCCTGTTTATGCAGTAGAAGTGATAGTTTTTAATAATGACGAGAATTGAAGTTAATTTAATAATCACTGCTACGGCAGCCGCTAAATAACCTCAATTTTCTCTCCCAACCTCAAAACCTTATAAGGCGTACCGTATTCATGGGCTTTGTTTACAAAGTTTTCGGGGTCTTCGGTATTAAATTCAAATAAATGATAGTGATGCGGTATAACCAATTTGGCTTCTATTTCTTTACCTATTCTTGCGGCTTCTTCAAAACTTAGGTTTCCGGCAACTTTTCTTTCGGGTTTATTGCCATTAATCGGCAGAAAGGCTATATCGACCTTGAAAGGTTTTAGAATTTCAACCATACCATCGTACCAAAGCGTATCACCCGAATGATAGACCTTATAAGGCCCAAATTCAGCTATAAAGCCCATGTATTTCAATTGTCCTACTTCGTCTCTTTCTATGACATTGTGCGCCGCCGGAACGCCGTAAATTTTGAATGGATGAATTTCAATACTTTCATTATCATTCAAGCCAACCGGAAAGTCAAGCGCACATTTTAAACGCTCTACTACAAAAGCCCGATTTGCTTCCGGTATTACCATTGTGATAGTCGGATTTTTCTCAAAAATTGGCAATAAAGTTTCAGCATCAAGGTGGTCGGTATGATTATGCGACGATGTTACCACATCTATCATATCCAACAATGCAGGGTTAACAACCAGCTCGCTTATGCGTGTGTGTGGTTTGTCTGTGCTGGAATATTTTTTTGTAAGAGAATCAGACAAATAAGGGTCAAAAAGCAAGTGCTTACCCAGATACTGAATCAGGAATCCGCTTTGCCCTAACCACCAAACCCTGAATCCTTCGGTTTGAAAGATGGAGGTTTTTATATCGTTTATTAATTGTTCGTCTTTCTGATAGGCTTCTACCCACATAATATTATAGTTTTTCGTATCCTTCTACTGGTTTCCACTTCGATTTTGGTTCAAAATAATGCCAAAGTAAGGCACTTACTTTACGTAACAATTCGTAACCCTCATTGTTTCGGTCCCACGATTCATCTTTTTGGTTTTTGGTGATTACGCTATACACATACTCACCACTTGGCGCATGAACTAAAACTGTTTCGGAACGTGAGCGATTCACCGCTCCGTTTTTAGTAGCTACCTTAATATTTTCGGGTATTTGAGATAGGCCTTCTTCATCCCAGAACTGGCGGCCGAGATTTCGGTACATTCTATCGGAATAAGCAGGGGAAATGATTTTACCTTCACGTATCATAGTCAACAAATTTGCCATTTCTCGTGGCGATGTTTGTCCCCAACCGTATTGGGTTCTGTTAGCTTCTCTGCCCGGTGTTCTTGAGTTAACCCTTGTTACCTGAAAGCCCAGAGAGTCAAGAATAGCATTGATTCTCTTACCACCGCCTGATAATGCTTGTAGCCATAAGCTGCCTGTATTATCGCTTACGGTACACATTAGCATTACTACTTTGCTTAGTGTAATCTTGGCGCTGTCTTTAAGTGAGCCTACAATGCCATCATCGTATTTCAGTGAGTCTCTGTAGATCAATTCCTGTTCGTATTTAAGCCTGCCTTGTTTTATCTTATCGAACGTGCCAATCATGATTGGGATTTTTATCATGCTGGCCGTTGGGAAAATAGTATCGGCATTGATAGCCACAACTTTATTAGTTTTAATATTACGCACATAAATGCCCACATCGCCCTTAAAATCTTTAATAAGCTCTTCGAGTTTGGCTTTCAGTTTCTGGTCTTCTTTTAAAACCTGTGCAAAGCCCGCAAACGGACAGATAATGATATTTAGTAAAGCAATGAAAAGTAGTTTTTTTATCATAGAGGCTTAGTAAAGCCACTAATATAAGCAATTTTCTGTGGAGTTGTGTGGATTAAATTTTTTAGTCAGCAATACATAATTTAAGGTTTCATTTTAGCTTCATATACCTGTTTTTCTTTTGGGGTAATGTCAGCTAATACATATCTATCTTGTTTGGTGATAGCCATTTCGTCGAGGGCATCAACGGCATTTTTGTAGTTGGCATCGTCGGTGGCTCGTATTATTACTGTGTAGAAATCTGGATTCTTGGCTTCTTTTCTTTTTTCTAAAATCAATTTGCGCAGCGCTATACCATAATTTACTTCTTGAAGTAAATCGGTATCTAATTCATTGAAGTTTTTCTGATGCCAGAAAACCCTGTTATCTTTTCCAAGAATCAGGCTCAGTGTATTTGTCTCGCTAATAGGTGGAGGAGAATCTTCTACTTCTTTCTCTGGCATATTCAACTTCATCATGTTTGGGGTCGAAAGCGTGGTAGTAAACATGAAGAAAGTAATTAATAAAAAGCCTAGGTCGACCATAGGAGTCATGTCAACCCGTGCTACACGGGCGTTTGTAGTTATTTCTGCCATTTTTGTAAGAGTTTAAATTGAACGAAAAATTCTGTATTTAGAAATATGTCTAAATATCTAAATAATTTTATTCAAAGCAAATAAATCTTACATTTTTTTTCGATAAGATTTTAGATTGTATTAAACAGATGGATTAAGAGGCAAAGGATTGCATAGTGCCTGATTCAATAATTTGTGTGCCTTTAATGCCTTTTTTTGCATAGGCGAGCATGGCATTGGCTACGGTTTCACCTTTAATAGCCTTATATTTAAGCGGAGTAAGAAAATCAAGCGCGCGCATAACCAAAGCCGCAAATCCTTCGCCTGCACGAGATTCTTTGCGCTCACCAAGTAGGAGAGAGGGATGGAAAATAAGGAGATTAGGATAATACAATTCGGCTAAGGCTTTTTCTATTTCGCCTTTTACCCTGTTATAATAAAACATTGATTTTGCGTCGGCGCCCATAGCTGTTACAATCAAAAATTGCGTAGCACCATTTTTCAAGGCTGCTTTTGCGACTTCAAACGGATACGTAAAATCAACTTTATAAAATGCTTCTTTAGAGCCCGCTTGCTTCATAGTAGTACCCAAACAGCAAAATACATCATCTGCCTTTATAAGCGATGCGTCCAGTTTATCAAAATCAACCACAATCTGCTCTAATTTTGGGTGCTGAAAATCCAGGGGCTTCCGAACCAGAACCTTGACAGCCGAATAAGAAGGGTCGCTGACAATTTTACGGGTAAGATGCCCACCGATTAACCCGGTTGCACCTACTATGAGGGCGGTTTTCATGAATAAACTATTTAGTGATTGAGCGATTTTGTCTTGAACTGTGATTTACCTGATTGAATTGATTTACCTGATTTTAAATATTGATATGTGATTTTGAAAAAGAATTACAATCAGAAAAGAATAAAATCATTAGAGTTTTTTTCATAACAATCACCAAAATCAGGTAAATCACAGTTCAAGACAATTATCGCCTCTTATTAAAATCAACTATTTTATAACTAACCAATTTTTCAGAACGGGCTGTTACGGGTTTGTGATAAATAAAAATCTCGTAAGTGTTTTCGGTCTCGGCGAAATTCCCTTCATAAAATGCTTCATCTGGTTTGCCGTCTTTTACCACTACAAAATCATAATTATAAACCCCTTGTTTGAGCTGTATTGTGGCCGTGTAACCCCCAAAATCGGTGTCGTACTTCATTTCATTGTTTTTATCCAGTCGCCAATCGTTGAAACTGCCGTTTACATATACCTTTTCATTGGGTGTTAATTCATCTGTTTTTAAGGCAAAAGTCATAAAAATGTAATCGGCTTCGGTTACTGCTCTGGTGCCATCACGGTTATCGATTACATACATGCCATCAAAGTCATTCGATTCTATATAAACACTTTTGGCCCGGTCTCGCTGCATCGTAACCCACATATCGTCTTCTTTGCCACGTTGTATTTTATCAATAAACAACCCTCGGGTATAAGTACTCCTTGAATCAAAGAAGCGGAATTCGTTAGTGCCCGGAAAAGTATTTTCATCATCAAAAAAGCGAAAATCCAATTGATTGGTAGAATTATTGACGCTGAAAGGTTTCAGATTCTTTACTATTTTATCCCAACGGTAATTCTGGCGGATAATGATTTTAAACTCATCACGAGGCGACAGCACGCTGTAAGCACCATAATTAACCTGCAAATCTACTTGCTGATGGGTTTTATATTTTGCCGGATTCTGCGCCTGGCGAACCGTTGCCATTGAACTAACGCCGTTTTCGTAGACCATAAACCGACGAGAAAGCATATAATCGTCTCGGCGACGGTCTTTCCACACTACTACCAGATAATTACCCGAAAGCAATACTTTTGGTAGTTCTATTTTGTAATGATAAAACGGTACTTTGGTGTTTTGAGAAACCTGATAATCGTTTATAATCAAATCGTTATACTCAGGCATATATTCAATTTCTGATAGCACCGATTGCTTCCAGTCCATGCCGCAGTGCAATATTTTTACATGGTATTGCTGATAAGTAGGGTTCAGGTCGTCGAACTCTAACCATAAACTATTATTATCATTTAGTTGTACAACGGGCGGATTCAGACTCTTAGCAGGGTCGTCGGCATTGCCTACTAATGGATAAAGCTGTACCGACCTGATGTTGGGGTCGTAGGTAGTATCCTCAAACCTTAATTGTTTTGTTTGGGCCGCCAGCCAATGTACTGGCAATAGAAACGCTATTAAAATGAGTTTTTTCATAAGAGCAGGAGAAAATAAAATAACGACCGAACGAATCAGTTGTTTTAATTCGTTACAAAATCTGTCCGTCTTGCATTACCAGTTTTCTGTCCGACATATCGGCTAGGTGCTCGTTATGTGTAATAATTACGAACGACTGGTTGAATTTTTTCCGTAATTCAAAAAACAAATGGTGTAGTTCTTCGGCATTTTTTGAGTCTAGGTTACCGCTTGGCTCATCAGCAAAAACCACCGATGGTGAGTTTATTAAAGCTCTTGCCACTGCTACACGTTGTTGTTCACCGCCCGATAATTCAGAGGGAAAATGTTGCACTCGCTCGCCTAAACCTAGCAGAGTCAGTAATTCGGTGGCTCTTTTTTCAACTTCCTCCTTACTCTTGGTATTATTTCGGGTCTGTTGAATCCAGGCAGGAATACACACGTTTTCGAGTGCCGTAAACTCGGGCATCAGGTTATGAAACTGAAAGATGAAACTGATTTTTTCGTTACGGAAACGAGCCAGTTCTTTGTCTTTCAGCGAACTATAATTAACACCATCGAGCATCACTTCTCCCGAATCGGCTTTATCAAGTGTGCCTAGAATATGCAAAAGCGTGGTTTTGCCCGCACCCGATGCCCCAACTATAGAAACAATTTCACCCTGATTAATCGTGAGATCGATACCTCTTAATACTTGCAGACTTCCGTAGCTTTTTTTTATGTTCTTTGCTTGTAGCATATTATTTTTTGTGGAGCGATTCTACCAAATCTTCTTTGTTTGTCTTGTGAAAAGCAATTTTAGACGATTAATTTTCAGAATCGTATTTTATGATTTAGCAAAGTAAATGATATTTGATTGATAATTAATAATTGTTCACTAATTTAGCGAAAATTTTATAACCTCTAAAATCTACTTTACATGAACGTTCACGAGTATCAAGGTAAAGAAATACTAAGCCGTTATGGTGTACGAATCCAACGTGGGATAGTTGCCGAAACTCCGGAGCAGGCAGTGGCTGCTTACAAGCAAATTGCAGAAATGACCAATTCTAAATTTGCTGTAGTTAAATCACAAATACATGCAGGTGGACGTGGAAAAGGTAAAATTGTCGGTACCGAACAACGTGGTGTACAATTAGCTAAGTCTGCTGAAGATGTAGAGCGTATTTCTACTAACCTTTTAGGAAATGTATTGGTAACGCTTCAAACAGGCGCAGAGGGCAAAACTGTTAACAAGGTTCTTGTTGCAGAAGATGCTTACTACCCTGGTGACAGCGAGCCTAAAGAATATTATATGGGTATTTTGCTTGACCGTGCAAAAGCTTGCAATGTAATTATGGCCTCTACAGAAGGTGGTATGGACATTGAAGAAGTAGCTGAGCATAGCCCGGAAAAAATCATCAAAGAGTGGATCGACCCACGTGTTGGTTTACAGGCGTTTCAAGCACGCAAAATTGCTGATAAATTAGGTTTAACAGGCGAAGCCAACAAAGAAATGGTGAAGTTTGTAGGCTCTCTATACAAAGCCTATGTTGAGTCTGATTCATCAATGTTTGAAATCAACCCGGTTTTAAAAACATCAGATAACAAGATTCTTGCTGTTGATGCAAAAGTAAACCTTGATGACAACGCATTGTATCGCCACCCTGATTTGTCGCCAATGCGTGATAAATTAGAAGAAGATCCATTAGAAGTTGAAGCATCAGAAAGCGACCTTAACTATGTAAAACTTGACGGTAACGTTGGTTGTATGGTAAATGGTGCTGGTTTGGCTATGGCTACTATGGACATCATCAAGTTGTCAGGTGGTGAGCCTGCTAACTTCCTTGACGTAGGTGGTGGAGCAAATGCTAAAACGGTAGAGGCTGGTTTCAGAATTATCTTGAAAGACCCGAACGTGAAAGCTATCTTGATTAATATCTTTGGTGGTATTGTACGTTGCGACCGTGTAGCAACAGGTGTTGTTGAGGCTTATAAAGCTATCGGCGAAATTCCTGTGCCTATCATTGTTCGTTTACAAGGAACAAACGCTGCCGAAGGTGCGAAAATCATCAACGATTCAGGCTTGAAAGTATTCTCAGCTATCTTGTTGAAAGAAGCTGCCGAATTAGTAGAAAAAGTATTGCAAGAGAATGCTTAATTCTATATAGCTTATCAAAAACAAAAAAGGAGATGCGAAAGCACCTCCTTTTTTGTTGTCTTGAACTGTGATTTAACTGATTGAATTGATTTACCTGATTCATTTTATCACTTTAGGATGATTAAATCATTCGTTGTATTAAATCAACGTAATCATAAAAATCAGGTAAATCAAAGTTCAAGACGACTTAAAATCAGTCCTTATGTGGAGCGGCTGTTTTTTGACAGCAGTCTGGCAATGCATCGTGCGATTTTTGGTCGGCTACTACTTCATCGGCATCGTAGCCGATTTTCGAAATAGCTTTTTTGATTTTTTCAGGGCTCGTTTTCTTAGGGTTATACTTAACCGTTACCACCTTGTCGTCGAGGTTAAGAGTTGAGCCTACAATGCCTTTGCTTACGCCTAAGTCACGTTCGATACGTTTTTTGCACATGCCACAAACCGCCGAAGTTTTAATTTTTACTTCTGCCGTAGGAGGGTCTTCTGTTGCAAAACCGTTGAAAACAATGGCGAAAAACAGGATAAATAAGAGATTTTTCATTTTGTGTATTGTTTGGTTATATAAAACTATTATTCTTTTAAAACAATTCCATTTGGGTTAAGGCCCACAGGTATATCCATAGTTTTTTGGTGCGATGCCGTATTTATGACTGATACCGTATGCCCCATCTGATTGGCCACATAAGCCGTTTTTTCATCTTTCGAAAACTTAATGGCATGGGCATCGTTGCCTGTTTCAATGCTTGCTTTCAATACCCATTTATTTGCTTTGCGCTCAAAATAAGCCACTTTATTTTCTCCGGCCTGGCATATCCACAACTCGTTCAGCGTTTTATTGTAGGCAATCTGGCCGGGTTTAAAATCTAAATCAAGTAACTCGTCTACGTTCAGCGTTTCGGGGTCAACAATGTTTACTGTCTTCAGATTTTTATTTTCTACGTAAATTTTACCGTCACTCACTGCCCATACATTTGTAGGGAAGGGGTCAACTTTGATAAATTTCTCTGCTTTTTTCAATTTGGTGTTTACGGCCAGAATAAAGCTACTTTCGTTGAGTGCCACAAAAGCATAATTCCCGTTCTGAGAGAAAACTACTTCTGTGGGGTCGGCACCTAAGAAAATCACCTCTTTTTGTGCACCTGTTTCGGCATCAAACACAAACATTTCGCCCGAGTGGCTGGTAGATGCTGACCAGAGTTCTTTGTTATCTGGCGAAAACGCTGCATTGAAATTAACCCAATTGAGCGCCACTTTATACAATTGTTTACCATTCTGAGCATCAAGTACTACAATACCGCCTTTTTTATCGGTTGCCTGGTGTAGTAAATCATGGTTTTGTGTAAAATCGAATTCAGGCAAGGCCACAGATAATTTTTTACCATCAGGCGACAACTCAATGTGATGAGGGAAACGCCCCAAATCGGTGAGTTGTATCATTTTCTTTACTTTTTTTTCGTTTAGGTCAATGACAGAAATCGTATTGCTTCCGCCGTTTACGACATAAGCCGCCGGAAAATCAATGTTTTCGGATTGAACTTGTTGTTTGTCTTTGCATGAAACAACTGATAGAAATAAGAAATGACAAATTATCAGGTAAATCTTCATAATTCAAATGTTGCGTTTTTATTTTTGTAACGCTAAACCATCGGGTATGGTATCGATCTTGCTTTAAATTATACCGCCTAATTTATATCTTGTACCGAAATAAATAATGCGGCCAACTACCGGCCCCCAGGCGCTACCGCCATCAAATCTTGACCCAAAAGGTGTTTCTGGTGTTACAATCGGGTCTTTTTGTGTGAAATTATTAAGGTTTTCGCCACCTATGTATAAATCCCAACGACGGAACGAACGAGACACCTGCGCATTGATATTCACGAAGGCCGGAGCATAGCTAATAGGCATACTTTCGTAGCTTGTGTGCTGGTAGTTAGGTGATAGATTCGGAATACGACGAGTACCGTTGTATTGTAAGGTAAAATCAAACTTCCATTTGTCATAAGGTAAGGCATAGCCTACATTAAACAGAACACGGTCTCGAGGTATAAACATCTTTTTAAGGGTAATTGCTTGATTATAAGGCTTGCCCAAGGTTTGCCAAACATCGGTGTAACGGTAAGCCACTTTAAATTCAAGACGATTGATAGGAACAAGGTTCAACTCAATTTGCGCCGAATTGGCATGGTTACCTTTGTTGCCCGAATTATAGAAATACAAAAACTGCGGGTGCTCGGTATCGGCTATAAGCTGATTTACAAAATTGGTATGGTATAAATCTACAATCAGGTTTGACTTTCCAAAATGTTTTGTATAACTAATACCAAAATTCCAGGCAATTTCGGGTTTGATTCTGTCCAGAAATCTTACTGTTCTTGAACTTACCAGATTCCCGAAATACTCGGCAAATGGGTTTGCTGTTCTGAAACCTTTTCCGGCCGACACACGTAGTGCGTTATCGTTATTGATATTATACAATACGTGGACGCGTGGTGTAAATATAGTGCCATAAAGGTTATGGAAGTCGGTTCTTGCTCCGGCTACAGCCGTAATCTTGTCTAAATATTTATAAGTGTATTCAAAAAAAGCACCTGGCACTATCTCGGTTCGGGTCATTAATGTATCAGCGAATCTTTCGTTGAAATCGTCATACAAGAAACTAGCCCCTGTTTTATAGGTATGGTTGGTATTACCGATAATATCCTGATAAATCAGATTCCCGTAAAGTGTATTTTCACGACCATTATAAGGGCGGAATCCAAATTGTGATTTTGAATCATGGATTATCCCATTCACAATCAAGCCAAGCCCTCTGTATGGTTTTGTTGGGAACAATTTAGCAGTTTTAGAGAAAAACTCAACTCTATTGGTGGTATTAGTAAAACGATAAATGATGTTATCGAGTGCCAAAGGATTTTTGGTAATTTGCCCACCCAGACGGGTATCGTACAAATACTTAACCCCAAATTGTGCCATCATTTTATCAGACTCATATTTCCAACGATTGATAAAGTTAGCCTGTGTGTATTTAGGCAGGTCGTAGAAATTATCGTTGTTTTTATCAATCTCACTTTGCATAGTAGAACCATGCGTAAGAAAACCTACCGACCAGCGTGGTTTACCATTTTTACGTGATAATATTTTAGCCAGATTCAGGTTTACTTCTCCACGGCCTAAACTGTTTACATAGGTGTTCAGATATACCCTTTCTGATATATCAGGCTTTTGTAGTTCTACATTTATTTGTCCGGTCATTGATTCATAACCATTTATCACAGAGCCAGCACCTTTACCTACATCAATTGATTGCACCCATGTGCCCGGCACATAATTCAACCCGAAAGTGGTGGCTAATCCTCTTAATGAAGGTACATTTTCAACGTTCATTTGTACATAAGTGCCTGCCAAACCTAACAACTGAATTTGTTTGGCACCCGTTACAGCATCAGAATAACTAACAGATACCGAAGCATTGGTTTCAAAACTTTCTGACAAATTACAACAAGCTGCTTTTGCCAGTGCCTTAGCTGTAATGATTTCTGTCTGGTGTGGCGATAATCTGTCGATGGCCGTTGAGCCACTTTTCACAACTATTTCCTGCAACTGGTTTTCTGATTTAAGGTAAACCTTTAGTTCTGTTTCGTTTGTTATCGCCAAAGTATCAGACTTAAACCCTACAAAGCTGATAATTAATTGATTGGATTTTGTGCGGGGTATCGAAAACTTTCCTTCAATATCAGTCTGTGTGGCTACTTTCGTACCCAGCCAATGCACAGTAGCACCTATAAGTGCCTCATCTTTTCCGTTCGAATTATCTAATACAATACCCGTTACGTTTTGGGCAAAGCCAGATAATGAAGAAACCACCAGTATAAAACTAAATATGTATTTTAAATGATTCATGCCTGCTCTTATTTGTTTTTCCCTAAAGTTTCTGTTACTTTTCCGCACGTCAGCATTTTATCGCCATAATATGGGTTTTTGATGGCCTTATCGTTGCTCAGCCAGCTTTTCTTCACCATTGGGCAATACTGCACATAGGCATCGCTCTGATTCCCTTTAAAAGCCTTTACTAGCAGCAGTACATTTGTCGAAAGACTACCGAAATGGTCTCTTTGGTGCTCGGCATCTTGTGTCTCGTTGATATGTTCAGCGTCGAAAGCTAATTTATCTTTCAAGGGTTTATAGAATTCTTTTTGTGCGGCAGTAAGTTTATTGGTATTAATCGCATTCAGTTTTGTTAGAAAGTCCGCTGCTTTGGTACTCGCCAACTTGCCATTTGTTGCTACTAAGGCATCTTTTATATTGTAATAAGCTACAAGAACCTCGTTTGTTTGATTCACTACTTCGGCATCTGTTTTAGTTTGTGCAAACGTATTTGATGCGCCGAAAATGATAAATAGTAATGCGAATGTTTTTATGGTTTTCATAATGTTTGTTTTTTAAATTTTGTAATTAATAATTGAGTGCTATTCCTGCGCCAAACCCCATATCGCTATCGTAATGTGTTGACAGTGCCATATATTTTGTAATGATATACCTAAAGCCCGCCATGTATTCTTTATCAGAGTTCACCATGAAATTCAGACGTAGTCGACTTGTTATGGCTACATCTTCACGCATGAGCTGAAACCTCAGTTTGCCTTTAGAATCGATGCGAGCATCGGCTCTTATCAAGAGAGGTAACATGTATTCTATACCAGCGCAAAATACTTGTCGGTTATCTTTAGTGTTTGCTTTGCCCGGTTCGCCGTTTACCATTCGGTAGCGCATATCCCAACCAACGTATGGCATCAGAAATTGCATTTTACCAATGTATCGACCAAAGTGACTTTCTGACTCGTAGCCCATCATTTTATTGGTTCCTATCCTCCATTCGGTTTGTAGCCGATAGCGGGTATTGTTGAGCATAGCTTCACCGTCACTGCCATTGCTTTCTAAGCCAACATTAGCCATAAAATGCAAGGCTCTATCGTCTTTATAAATTTTTCTGATAGCCTTTTCAGGATTAGTAAGCACAACATTGGCAGGTATTCCGTCATTAGGTGCTGCATTCTCATAGCTGAAAATGCGACCCATACCGCTCATCATGTGGTAAAGTATATGGCAATGGAAAAACCAGTCTCCGCTTTCGGTCGCTGCAAACTCTAGCGTATCGGTTTCCATGGGCATAATATCGAGCACATTTTTAAGCGGTGCGTAATCTCCTTGTCCGTTCAATACCCTGAAAAAATGCCCGTGTAAGTGCATCGGGTGGCGCATCATAGTATTGTTGGTCATTACTATTTTTACATTCTCGCCTTTTTTTATCAGAATCTTGTCAGTTTCCGAAACCGTTTTATTGTTAATGCTCCACACATATCGATTCATGTTGCCTGTCAACTCAAAATGCAAAACCTTGGTTGGTGCATCGGGCAGATTTGTTTTTTCTGTTGCACGTAACATACCATAATTAAGTGTAACAATGTGTTCGAGTGCTTTCTCCGGTTCTTTTTTATGTTTATGCTCGGGTTGGCCGCTTATTTCAGGGTACATCACCATGTTCATATCCATTACCTGATTACTCATGTTCATGCCCATGTCGTCCATGTCGCCATTCATTTTCATCATTCCGTTCATCATCATCATACCTTCAAAGTACTTCAATCGTGGTAGTGGCTTGGCATTTACTTTTACTCCATCACCTAACCAAAGCGAGGCCGATTTTGTACGGTCTTCGGCAGTTGCCAGAAATTCAAAGCTTTTATTTTCCGGCAGCTGTACTATCACATCATAAGTTTCTGAAACGGCTATTATCATGCGGTCGACTTGCACCGGCTCAACATCTTTACCATCGTTGGCTACGACTTCCAGTTTTCCGCCAGCAAAATTCAACCAAAAATAAGTTGAAGCACTACCATTGATAATTCGGAGCTTTATTTTTTCGCCTGCCTTAAAGCCAGTTTGTGCTGTGCTGTCGTGTCCGTTGATAAAAAGTTTATCGTAATACACATCGCTTACATCCATGGCCAGCATTCGCTTCCATTCGTTCACGAATTTGGTTTTTAAGTAACCCTCTTTTATTGCCTGACCATAATCTTGCGTACTTTTCTTCTTTATAGCATACCAATCGGTGGCATTGTGTAGTCTTCTATGAACTTCGGCTGGCTTTTCGTTAGTCCAATCACTTAGCACAATTGTATGTTCTTTCATGGCTGGCTCATTGCGCTTATGAATTATCAAAGCGCCATACATACCCGATTGCTCCTGAAGCTCGGTATGCGAATGATACCAATATGTGCCATTCTGCACGAGCGGAAACTTATAAATATGTGTTTGCCCTGCCTTAATAGGTGCCGTGGTCAGATACGGAACGCCATCGTATTGATTCGGTACAATTAGCCCATGCCAATGAATAGAAGTTTCCATTTTCATTAGATTATGTACATGAATCTCGGCAGTATCACCCTCGGTAAAATGTAAAGCTGGTGCAGGAATAGAACCGTTAATAGCAATGGCTTTTCTGGCTTTTCCGGTATAGTTTACAAGCGTGTCGTTTACATAGAGATGATAAACCACCGTTTTACCTTCGGCAGTTTTAGCCGCCTCAGTTTTCTTCTCGACAGGCTTTATTGTTTTGGGTGCTTGTACCTGAGCCGGCTGATGGTGCTCGTGTTGTGCCGCAGCATTGATTGCCGACAGCACAAGCACCATTGAAACTATATTTTGGATAAACATTTTCATGTTAGCTCTCTTAATCTCAGTTTACAGAATAAATAACATGGCAACAGCCATACCTACCATTAGTAAATCTTCAATAATCGTAACTGTGCTCATAGGCAAGTTAAACACTGCACCCAAACAAGCGCAACGGATTTTTTTCTTGTCTAACACGCTACGTATTACCCCAAGCGAACTAAAGCCCATGACAGCAATTGTTGCTATGTTGGTTGTAACGGGCTCAAAATTTGTTAGGTATGCAATACCAAGTACCAGTTCAATAAATGGATACACATAACCATAAGCCGGCACTTTCATTGCCAGTAAATCATACATGGCATAGCTTTCGGCAAAGCCTTTTAGGTTTAAGAACTTAAAAAATGAGAAAACCAGAAAGAAGCCTGCCATGAAATTGTTCATGAAATGCATACCGCTAAAATGCTCGGCTGCATAAATACCACCATGAAAGGCGCTTAAGATTGATACGCCGGTAATAAATGCAAAAATTAATAATAGTGGCTTGTAGGTAGCAAACCAGCTTCGGGGTGCTTCTTCTTCAAAAGCCACTGTGTGCACAGGCGTAACAGCTTTTTCGGTAATTGTATATTTTGGATACGGCTTTAGAGCTTCCTGAAATTTCGACGTAGCAATGTGCTTGTCCATTTCGATAGTAGCTGTATTGTTGGTTTTGTTAGGGATAACCGATTTTACACCTTCAACATTACCTAGCACGTGTTGAATCTTATATTCGCATGCCTCGCAGGTCATGCCTGTAACTTCGTATGTATGTGTCATTGTTTTTTATTATTTAACGATACAAAGGTAGGAGGGGTGCTCCACCCGAGCGTTACAGAATTTTACATGAGACTTACATGATTTTTGACTGAATCAATGGGTATACGAGTGTTGAGGTTTTGCCGTTTGAAATCGCTTGGCGTAATGCCCTCAACCTGCTTAAATTGATTAGAAAGGTGAGCTACGCTACTGTAGCCGAGTTGCCAGGCAATTTCAGATAGGCTTGCTTCGCCGTTTAGCAGTAGGGCTTTGGTGCGTTCAATTTTCTGAGCAATAATGTATTTCTCGAGGGTTGTTTTTTCAACCGACGAAAACAGATTGCTTAGGTACGAGTACTCGTAACCTATTTTCTTTACCAGAAAATCGGAGAAGTTTTGTGAGGCAGGTTTTTCACCTTTGTTGTGGTGAATTTCGTTGATAATTAAGTGCTTGATACGCTCTATAATTGATGCTTTGTGGTCTTCTATCAACTCAAAGCCTTCTTTTTCTAAAGCGTTCTGAATGAGGTCGTACTGAATGTTCTGGCCAGTAAGGTTAATAGTAGCAATACCTAACTCTACTTTCGAAACATTCAGTCCGATTTTCTCAAGCTCTTCTCGCACAACACGCACACAGCGGTTGCATACCATATTTTTGATCAATAATTGCATAGATATTTAATTAAATAATAAGGATTTAGCCGTTTGAAAGCAGCATAAACGCAAAAGCCACAAACTATAAGATTTGCGGAACCCTAATTATTTAACAATATCAAATTAACAATGATTGCTTGGCTGTGATGATTTCTCGCCCGTCATGCAGTGGGGGAGCGGTGCTATTGGCTAATGAAGAACTTTGGCTTTCGAAAATAGTTTCAATAATAGTTTTTACTATTTCGCTAAAAGTAGCTTTAAGCCAGTCTACGGAACTTTGTGTGAATTTGGCTACAAGTTGAGAGACAGAAGAAGAGTATTCAACGTTTTCGTATTTGTCTTCTTCACTGCAACAAGCTGATTTTTTTAAAACTTCATGCTTGCTGTTGAGCGGGAAATGCTTCGTTTCTTTTGCAGTACAACATAAATCACCTTTTTTGTGCAATGAAATAGATTTCCCTTTTACAATACACGAGTGTTCAACAAAGCCAAAACCCGTGCTACTAAGCAGTACAACTACTGCCATCATAACATTGAATAAACGGAATAATGCTTTTTTCATCGCTGTATGAGTGATTTATATACAAATGTAATTAATCGGAACGAGTTTTCCAAGATTAATTTGCAAAACTTATGCCAGGCGGCTACCATTAGGCACTTTTCTTTCCGATTCGGCCAACACCACAGCTCCATCTTCAAGAATAAAACCTGTGGTGAGTACTTCCGACATGAAATCGGCTATTTGTCGGGGAGGGAAATTTGTTACGCAGAGCACTTGTTTACCCAGTAGGTCTTCTTTATTATAAAATGTGGTTATCTGCGCCGACGAGCGTTTAATGCCTATATCAGGGCCTAAGTCAATCAATAATTTGTAGGCAGGCTTACGTGCCTTCGGGAAATCGCCTACTTGTATAATGGTTCCGGCTCTTAGTTCTACTTTCTCAAAATCCTGCCAGCTTATTGTTGCTTTTTCCATGTTAGTATTCATATTCAAATTTACTCCAAAGCGCATTGGCTTTGTCTTGTATCACTTTTGGTAATTTCATAAAAGCCGTATCAGCCACTTTTTCTCTTGGCGTGTTAAACTGTTTTATTATTGTTTTTCCTCTGATAGCTGCCTTGTTACCGTTTTCTAAAACTATTAGTTTTAAGCCCGAGGGGCTCACGTCTCCTTTGCAACCTGTTTTATATAGAAAGATAATTTCGGCATAACCGTTCTTGTCTAAATCATCTATTAAAAATGAGTCTGCAACTAAATCTAACATGTTATCAACCGGACAATCTTTCTCAAAGTCATTAATCAGCCTCAAAAGCTTTGGCTCTTTGCCTGGCACATCTTTAAAATGCTCAACAATGAGTATTCTTGCACTGTAATCATCTTTAGCATTTTCTTCGAGCGTGCCTATCACATAATTTAGTCCGTTCTTATCATTAAATTGTACACTCTTCAAAACCACTGTGCCTGCTGTATTAAACTTTTTCAGTTCTTCGGGTTTCATATTCTTTACCACAATTTTCTGAGCAAGTCCCTGAAAACTCAGACATACAAAAGCTAAAAATCGTACTTTATTTAAAATGTGCTTCATTCAATCTTGTTGTTTAATTACTACTCTACTACTGCCGACTCGCATATATAAGTAGGTATTATACCTGTGCTCTGAATCTTTACTTCGGCGTCTTCGGCTTGTGTGTTGCCACTGAGCACCAAAACTGTGTCGAGCCCAAATTTATTGCCGCCTAGTATATCGGTATGCAGCGTATCGCCAACCATTAAAATATCTTTTTTCTCAATATTCTGGCTTTTTATGTGTTCATAGGCAAAGATAAACATCTGAGAATCGGGCTTGCCGAAACCAATAAAGCGTTTACCTACAATTGATTCAATCATTTCTGAGAGGCCACCCATAGCAATGGCTATTTCTTTTTTTGAAACAGGGTAGGTAGCATCAGTATTAGCCACAATCACCGGAATATTTTTGCGGCGTAGCAGATTTATGGTTTTGTTCAAATCAGTCTTCCAGTCAAAACCCTCATCGTCCAGAAATGCCAATGCCTGAATATCGGTTAAATCGCTAAGGTCAAGGTCGCTGATAGGAACAGCCTCTAAACCAACGGTTTCGATATAATAAGCCGAATCAACAGTGCCCAGAAAAACCACTTTACCACTTTTTACTTTCTGACGGAGATTATCCATTGCCAGCATGCCCGACGAAATGATATTAGCAGGAACAACATCAGTAATGCCTAAGGAATGATAAGAATCGGCTAATTGCTGTGGTTTTCGAGAGGCGTCATTAGTAAGAATATAAAACTCCTTATTGGTTTCTTTTAAATAGCTGAAAGTGTTTTCAATGCCCGGTATTAAACCGTTGTAATTTTTTAATACACCATAAGCATCAAAAAATATTACTTTGTAATTATCAATAACTGATTTGAAGTCGTGAATCTCCATGAATCGTAAATAGGTGGTTTGGTTGAAATTGACTATATATTTAGTGCCTTTAGAATTTTTCCGGCATCGAATTTCTCATCAATCGACGGAAAATGTGTTTCGTAGGCTTCTCTTTGTAATTTGGTGGCGTATGTTCGATGAAAAAAGTATCTGCCATATTTTATTACATAATTGAGCAAGAAAAACCGATACGCCTCTTTCATGAAAAGTACTTCGTTTTCGGTTAAAGGATATACCTTGTGGTATTCTTGCAAGAACAAAATAAAGCGGTCTTCCATCAGTGGGCCAATGTTGTAGCTGAACACAGTTCTGTCGCCCACATCAGAAACCACACGGCTAAAGAAATAAAAATCCATTACCCGATAGCTTATTCTAAACCAGTCGTAGTCCCAGCGAGAATAGAGTTCCAGTTTTTTGGTTACCGAAAAATTGCCAATGTTCCAATCCATAAATACTGGCATGGTTTCTACTGTTTTGGCTACCAGTTTTTGGCGGTTTTCCAGAAAAATCTCACATTGTTCTTTTAGCTGGTCAACGTGCATGCGGTATTCAAATTGCCCGACTTCTGTATCCAGAATTGCCAGTAAATCCTGAATGTCCGAGCGTAAAGTTTTTGATGCCTTTGGCAGAACCGTGCTTACTCTGGCGCAAGCCTTATGAAACTTGGCTATTTCTGAACCTAGTTTTTTGATATGTCCTTCATCCAAACGGCGAGGCAAACGGTGCAGGTTTCTGATGGGGTTATAAAACACAACCCAGGCATCAATAGCATCTTGCTGAAATCGATAGGTGTAAACCACATTGTCTTTTACCAAAGATTTAGCCAGAACATTTTCGAATGGATAAAGCAGATTATTTGATAGCGCATGAATAATCTGGTGGTCTTCCTTAAAATGCTCATAAGTGCCAAAGTAAGACAACTTGGCGATAATCATATCGTCGTTATCAAACTTTACCCTGAAAACATGATTGGTCGAAACTTTAGCACTGATGTCTTCAACGTGGCTGATAGTTTTAGAATTATCAAAATTAGCCCAGGCTTTCTTTATAATGGTTGGATAATCTATGATTCTCATATATGTAGCAAAATAGCTATTTTTTCTTGGTTACTTCTTTAAAAGCAGTTTCTAAAGCTGCTTCTATCATTTCTTTTTCAAGTTTGGTTAATTCAAACAATGTCCAGCCTTGTTGCCCCCATTTGTTTGGTAAAGGGTAAATAATAGCTTTATTAAATGCACAGAACAAAGACTGGTCTGATACTGAAAGTTTCAGGCAGGCCCTGTGCTCATGCTTTGAATAAGTTGCAAAGATTTTTTTCTTTGCCCTGAACGATGTCTTTTCAAAATGCGGCTGCTCCACTGCATCAGGAAACGAAAGCACTATTTCTCTTAAAGTTGCTTCATCTATCATTATCTGAGCGGTTTTTCTTAGAGTTTCCAAATATAGTTAAGTCTTATTGATTTAAAGGCAGATAGTAATGGTAGTTTTTTTAATGGGAAGCGTATAATGATAAAAAAACTTGTATTCATACCATTTTTTCTTGATATTCGAGAGTCGTTTTCATCAAAACTAAGTAATGAGTTTTCAAAAAATAACTTGGATAAGCCTATTCGTTCCTATTCTGATAGCAGGTGCTTCTGTGTACCATCTAACACGGGAGAAAATCAGCTATAATGAGGAAATTCGCCCCATTTTCAATAAAAAATGTATAGTATGCCACGGTGGTGTAAAAAAGAGCGGAGAATTCAGCTTGCTTTTCAGAGAAGAAGCTTTGGCTAAGGCTAAGTCGGGGAAGTATGCAATTATTCCGCACGATGCCGCTAATTCAGAACTGATAAAACGCCTGAAAACGCATGATTTAGAAGAACGAATGCCTTTAGAAGCCGACCCGCTCAGCGATGAGGAAATAAGCAAAATAGAAAGATGGATTAATGAAGGTGCAAACTGGGAAGACCACTGGGCTTACATAAAACCAGATAAATCTATCAGTCCACCTGCTGTGAATGATAAATGGGTGGTGAATGGCATTGATAATTTTATACTTGATAAACTGGCGCAAGAAGGCTTGAAGCATTCGCCAGAGGCAGATAAAACCGCATTATTAAGAAGGCTAAGTCTTGATTTAATTGGCCTGCCGCCAAGCATTGAAGAAACAAATACTTTTTTGAGAGATAATTCTGCTAATGCCTACGAAAAACAGGTTGACAGATTATTGAAATCGCCACAGTTTGGTGAGCGTTGGGCAACTATGTGGCTCGATTTAGCCCGATACGCCGACTCTAAAGGCTACGAAAAAGACCTTGACCGCAGTATATGGCAGTACCGTGACTGGGTTATCAGGGCATTTAATATTGATATGCCTTTCAATGAGTTTACAGTTCATCAATTGGCCGGTGACCTATTGCCGAAAACAGCTAATACATCTGCAAAAGAATTAGAAAACAGACTGATAGCCACGGCTTTTCACCGGAATACGATGTCGAACGACGAAGGCGGAACCAACGATGAAGAGTTCAGAAACATGGCAATGCTCGACAGGGTTTCTACCACATGGGAGGTTTGGCAAGGCACAACAATGGCTTGTGTGCAATGCCATAGCCACCCTTACGACCCTTTCCGGCATAGTGAGTTTTATCAGTCTTTTGCTTTCTTCAACAATACCCAGGACCGGGATTTATATAATGACAAGCCACTGCTCAAAACCTATTCGGACGAAAAAGAAAAAGAGGTAAGAAACTTATTGGCCTGGCTGAAAAATGTGGAGCACAATACGACTCCGATTTCGGATAATATTCCTTTAGACAAGCAAAAGCAAGATTATTTAAGAAAAATGGGGATTTACCGCATTGAGGCCGAAGATTTTGATAGCACCAGCCGCCATATTGAACTCTGGAACAACCAGAAAACAATTATGCAAACCACAGAGGGTGCTTACACGGTTTATGAAGATGTAGACCTGACGGATATTACACAGGTTACTTACAGGTATCAGAGCGGAGCAGCCAATGCATTTATCGAAATGCGTTTGGGAAGTTCGGAAGGTGAACTGATAAGTAAAGTTGAAACCAAATGTAGTGAAACAGAAGTAAACGACAGTTGGTCACGATGGAAAGACTATACTACCTCAACAGGGAAAATAAAGCCGACCAATGGGGTGCATGATGTGTATCTGGTTTATAGAAAAGGCAAAAGTTTCTGGACAGACCTGATTCATCTTGATTGGATGGATTTGGAATCGAAAGCACCATTAAAAAACAATTACCCGAAAGCATTCCGTGATTCGCTAGAGAGATTAGTAAAAATAGAGAGTATCACAACGCCCGTGATTATGGAAATGGCACCTAACAGGTCTCGTAAAACCCACGTTTTTGTGCGTGGAAACTGGATGCTGCATGGCGACGAAGTAAAACCTGCTGTACCGGCATCTTTACCTGCCATACGCAAATCGGCTGGTAATAGATTAGACTTTGCGCAATGGTTGGTAAGCAAAGATAATCCGCTTACGGCAAGGGTAATGGTGAACCGTTTCTGGGAGCAGTTATTTGGCAATGGCATTGTAGAATCGCTCGAAGATTTTGGCACGATGGGAGCAAAGCCCTCACACCCTGAGTTGCTCGACTGGCTGGCGGTACAGTTTATGAATGAACAACAATGGAGCGTAAAGAAATTGCTTAAACTTATGGTGATGTCGGGCACTTACAGGCAATCGGAAATAGTAAATAAAGAATTGCTTGAAAAAGACCCTCGTAACCTGCTTTTGGCAAGAGGGCCAAGGGTTAGGCTTTCGTCGGAGCAAATAAGAGACCAGGCATTGTTTGTAAGCCAGTTGTTAAACAACGAAATGTACGGCCCAAGTGTGCGCCCACCAAACCCGACAGACGAAAGCTGGCGAAACGAGCCAAAGAAAAATCTTTATAGAAGGGCTGTTTATACCTATTGGCGACGGACAAATCCGTACCCATCAATGATTACGTTCGATAGCCCGCAACGAAATGTGTGTACCTCAAGGCGTATCAGAACCAACACACCTTTGCAGGCTCTTACAACACTCAACGATACAGTCTATTATGCTGCTGCACAGAATATTGCGCTTAAAATGAAAGCAGTACCAAGCAACAGAATAGAAGAACGCTTGAAAGCGGGCTACCAGTATTTATTCCAGAAAGCACCAACAGCCACTAAAACCAAACTTTTGTATCAGTTGTATCAGGATGCTTTGCTAGATATGAGAAGAAAAGAAAACGATGACGCCGAATTGGGTGCATTAACCCTAACAGCCAATGCAATGATGAACTTAGATGAATTTCTGACCAAATGAAAAGAACCTCAGTTGCACAAGAAGCACTTCTTGAAGAATCAAGATTTAATACACGTCGCCATTTTCTGAAACAGTGTACGTCTGGACTAGGTGGATTGGCTATGTCATCGCTCTTGGGTGGTTGTTTTGGTGATTCTGCCTCGCAGGTACTAACAAATGAGAATCCGCTGGCTGTGAGGCCATCGCATATCAACGCCAAAGCTAAACGCATTATTTTTATGCACATGGAGGGCGCTCCATCACAGTTAGAGTTGTTTGACTATAAACCTGAACTAGCTAAACTCGATGGACAACTTTGTCCTCCTTCGCTTTTAGAAGGCAAGCGTTTTGCTTTTATTAAAGGTGTGCCTAAAATGTTGGGGCCTCAGTCTACTTTTGACCAATACGGGCAGTCGGGCGCTTGGTTTTCAGATTATTTCAATTATCTGCCAAAACTAGCCGATGAACTTACTTTTCTGAAAGCAATGCATACTGATGAGTTTAACCATGCACCGGCGCAGTTATTTATGCATACAGGTGCTTCAAGGGTAGGTAGGCCAAGTATGGGTTCATGGATTACCTATGGTTTAGGTTCCGAAAACCAGAATCTACCTGGCTATGTGGTTTTGGTATCCGGTTCTGAGCCAAGTGCAGGTAAGTATTTGTGGGGCAATGGCTTTTTGCCATCGGTGTATCAGGGTGTGCAATGTCGCTCTAAGGGCGACCCAGTTCTATATATCAATAACCCAAGCGAAATTGATAGTAGTTTACGTAAAAAATCGATAGAAACTATCAATAAAATAAACGAGCTTACTTATCAAGAAATAGGTGACCCTGAGATTCTGACCCGTATTTCACAATATGAATTAGCCTACCGTATGCAGGCAGAAGTGCCCGGTACGATGGATATTTCGGGCGAGCCAGCCTATATACATGAGATGTATGGCACACAACCGGGCAAAGCTAGTTTTGCTAACAATTGCCTGCTGGCTCGTAAATTGTTGGAAAAAGGTGTGCGGGTAGTGCAATTATTCGACCGCCGGTGGGATAATCATGGTACTGATGCAGGCAGTGGGGTAGATATTGGCTTGCGCCGAAACGTTGAGTATGTCGATAAACCTATATCGGCATTGATACTTGATTTGAAACAAAGAGGTTTACTAGAAGATACGCTTATAGTGTGGGGTGGTGAATTTGGCCGAACACCTATGATGGAAAACAGGGCAGGAGACAACGATACGCCCTTTAAAGGCCGTGACCACCATGTTGATGCCTTTACGATGTTTATGGCAGGCGCAGGGCTGAAAAAAGGCTATTCACATGGCGAAACCGACGAAATAGGCTACTATGGAATAAAAGGAAAAACGCATATCCATGATTTGCAGGCCACGATTCTACACCTGATGGGTTTTAATCATGAAAAACTCGTATTCCCTTTTCAAGGCAGAAATTTCAGATTGACCGATGTTGCAGGGAAGGTTATTAGTGAGGTTTTGGCGTAAAGACCAAAGCCTTGACGATTTTCCTCCGTGAAACTCAGTGTTTGACTCGGTGCAACTCTGTGGTAAAATATTCACTAAACAAAAAATCCTGTAATCTGAATAGTAGACGACAGGATTTTTTATGCCTTTTAAACTTATTTCAAGCTACCAACCATATCTTCAGGTTTTACCCATGCATCAAATTCTTCTGCTGTCAGGTAACCTAATTGAATAGCGGTTTCTTTCAAAGTGCTGCCGTTTTTATGTGCTGTTTGTGCAATCTCAGCAGCTTTGTAATAACCGATTTTGGTATTAAGCGCAGTAACAAGCATCAAAGAGTTATCAACGTGTTTTTTGATGTTTTCTTTCAATGGCTCAATACCAACCGCACATTTATCATTGAACGATACACAACCATCACCAATCAGGCGAGCCGAATGCAAGAAGTTGTAAATCATTACAGGTTTAAATACGTTCAATTCGAAGTGACCCATTGCACCACCTACGTTAATGGCTACATCGTTACCCATTACTTGTGCGGCAATCATAGTTAAAGCCTCACATTGCGTAGGATTTACTTTACCCGGCATAATAGATGAACCCGGCTCGTTGTCTGGGATATAGATTTCTCCAATACCAGAGCGAGGGCCTGACGATAACATTCTGATGTCGTTAGCGATTTTCATTAGGCTTACTGCTACTGTTTTTAAGGCACCATGTGCTTCTACAATAGCATCATGCGCAGCAAGTGCTTCAAATTTATTTTCTGCCGTTACAAACGGAAGTCCTGTAAGGTTGGCAATGTGTTTAGCTACTAATTCAGAATAACCTTCTGGTGTATTAATACCCGTACCTACGGCAGTACCACCCAATGCAAGTTCAGAAAGGTGAGCTAAAGTATTTTTAATTGCTTTTAGTCCATGATTCAATTGTGAAACATAGCCCGAAAACTCCTGGCCAAGTGTCAATGGTGTAGCGTCCATAAAGTGGGTTCTACCGATTTTCACTACGTCCATAAAAGCCTTCGATTTAGCTTCTAATGTATCACGTAGTTTTTCGATACCCGGAATCGTTACTTCCAACAACATTTTGTATGCAGCAATATGCATGGCAGTTGGGAATGTATCGTTTGATGATTGCGATTTGTTTACATCATCATTCGGATGTAAAAACTTCGTTTTGTCGCCTAATTCACCACCTTGCAACACGTGTCCACGATACGCAATTACCTCATTACAGTTCATGTTCGACTGCGTACCCGAGCCTGTTTGCCATACAACCAACGGAAATTGGTCGTCTAGTTTTCCATCAAGAATTTCCTGACAAACTGTTCCGATTAAATCTGATTTTTCTTTAGGTAACACGCCTAATTCAGTGTTCGTCAAAGCTGCACCGTGTTTCAGGTATGCAAAAGCCTTGATGATTTCCTTAGGCATTTTATTAATATCTTGAGCAATTTTAAAGTTTTCGATAGAACGTTGTGTTTGTGCACCCCAATAAACATCAACAGGTACTTGTACTTCACCCATTGTATCCTTTTCTATTCTGTATTGCATAGTCGGTTATGAATTAGAAATGTATGTTAAAAAAAGAAATTTTGTTGCAAAAGTAAGGTAGAAAAAGAAAGCCTGATAGTTTTTTTTGTTTTTTTATCAGAGACCTAAACAAAAAAAGCACGCCCTGAGGGCATGCTTTCAAATATAACTTATGCTGTGTATATTATTCCAAATTCTGGCGTAGGTGGGCGTTTGAAACACAAAGCCGTAAACCCTTTCAGTATTTTTACTGAAAGCCAAAATAGGCACGTTGTTTTTAATTTAGCCTGAAAGGGGCAATAAGGCTGAACTCAGGTATTAATACCCTGAATTTTCGGCCATCAACCAGGCGTTCCATCACATAAGAGCCTGTCATTTTCCCGATTGACGATTTCAGACTACAGCCTGATATATACTCGTGGCTTTCACCGGGTTCAAGTACTGGCGTAAGTCCAACTACACCCTCGCCCTCTATTTCTCGTACAGTAGCATTTGAATCAAAAATAATCCATTTACGTCTTTGCAGTTGTAGGGTAGAATTACTATTGTTTTCGATACGGATTCTGTAACTAAAAACAAAATGCGATTGGTAAGGACTTGAATATTCGGGTTGATACTCAGTTATCACACTAACCTTTACACCCTCGGTTGATGCAGTAATCGTGGTCATAATTTATAGTAGATTCGTCTTAGGCAAGCATGTAATGCCGATACTGTTATACAATCTTGGGAAATCGCATCGTAAAGTAACAAATTAATCTTATAAAAGACTATTTTTTTCAAAAAAAGTTCGTAAGCGAAAAATTTAGGTAAGCTCATGTTTCAAAAAATACTATTTTTGGGCAAATTTGTCCAACGACGACTTTAATTTAAAAAATATTATGGATGTCAAGATTGCCGAAAGCTGGAAAAATAAGCTTAATGAGGAGTTTCAGAAAGAGTATTTTCAGCATCTGATTGAATTTGTAAGAAATGAGTACAAAAACGGCGTATGTTATCCGCCGGGTAAATTAATCTTTAATGCTTTCGATAAATGCAGTTTTGAAGATACCAGAGTGGTTATTTTAGGGCAAGACCCTTATCATGGCCCCGGCCAAGCCAATGGCTTATGTTTCTCGGTTAATGATGGCGTACTATCTCCACCTTCGCTAAAGAATATCTTTAAAGAGATTCAGGATGATTTAGGAAAACCGATTCCTAAATCGGGTAATCTTGAACGATGGGCTCAGCAGGGTGTTTTATTACTGAATGCTACGCTTACTGTTAGGGCAGGGGCGGCAGGCTCTCATCAGGGTAAAGGCTGGGAGGTTTTTACCGATTCGGTTATTAGGCACCTTAATGAAGAAAAAGATGGCATTGTATTTTTACTCTGGGGGAAATATGCGCAGGATAAAGGCAAAATAATTGATGATAAAAAACATTTTGTTTTGCGGGCGAAGCACCCCTCACCAATGTCGGCCAATTATGGCGGTTGGTTTGGTAACAAGCATTTTAGCCAGGCAAATAATTATCTGCAAAGCAGAGGGTTGCCAACTATTGAATGGTGATGGTAGAAAAATAAATATAAAAACAAAGCCCGTTCTATTGCTAGAGCGGGCTTTTCTATGATTATAATTCAATCTCCTTATTTGATAATACTAAACAAACGGCTCCAGCGGATTTTGTTCAGGAAGCTACCATCTTTATCGATAGACATCCAGATAAATACTGCTTTACCTACAATGTGGTCTTCTGGTACAAAACCCCAGAAACGTGAGTCGTCAGAACCATGACGGTTATCACCCATCATAAAGTAGTAATCTTGTTTGAAAGTATAAGAGCTAATTGGCTTACCATCAAGAATAATCTGGCCATTTACATATTTAGCATCTTTGTTACCATCGAAAGTTGTAATTACGCCTTTATACAAAGCAAGGTTTCTTTCGTCTAGCTGAATTGTAACTCCTTTTTTCGGAATTGTAATTGGCCCGAAATTGTCTCTGTTGAACGGAAACAAACGAGAGTTATACGGAAAAGTGTTATATCTGTAATCGGTAGTATCGCCTTTTGCCATTACCATTGGTGTAATGCTTTTCACAAAATCAAGGGTTTTCATATCCTTAACGGCTTGCTCGGTAGCTTTTACATAATAAATGGTTTTGTCGGTCATGCGCAGGTCTTGTTCGAACTCTGAAATGTCATATTTCTGGAAAACCTTTTCGTTAACCTGTGTATTGGCTTCAATGGCATACTCCATTTGTAAGCCCGGAGGGTTGGCAAATACTTTGTTATTTACATAGGCCTGACCCGCACGAAGTTCAACCACATCGCCCGGAATACCAATACAACGTTTGATATAATTGGTTCTTAAATCAACAGGATATTTGTCGAATCCACCAAATTCATCTGGTCTTTCAGGGCAACCCGGGTAATTAAACACAACTACATCACCATTTTTTACACTTGTAAAACCCGGTAAGCGGTATTGCGGTAGTTGAATCAGGTCTGAGTACGAAGGTATATCAGTAAACCATATTTTCTGGTGTGTCAAAGGAACCTGTAAAATCGTTTTTGGCGTACGTGTGCCGTAGTGTAATTTACTCACAAAAAGGAAATCGTTAATTAACAAGCTTTTTTCCATCGAACCCGTTGGAATGGTATAAGCTTCTAAAAAGAGCCAACGAATCAACGTAGCTGCAACTACTGCGAACAACACTGAGTCGAACCACTCTCTTATTGCTGATTTCTGTTTTACAGGTTTTTCTTCTTTTTTTGTTTGAACTTCTGCCATATACTAACTCCTGAACGGAGATTTTTTAATTGAATGATTTATAGCTCTTAATATGTTTGTTCCAATGTTTTAAAGCCCTAGCATATCTTGCATACCAAATATTCCGGCTTTGCCTTGTATCCATTCGGCGGCAATTACTGCGCCTAGCGCAAACCCGTTGCGGCTATGCGCAATGTGTTTTATTTCAATCTGGTCAACATCCGAAATGTATTTTATTTCGTGTGTGCCGGGTACTTTTCCTTCTCTCGACGACCAGATAGGTAGCTCGTCTTCGTTGGCAAGTTGGTTACTTACCCATTTTACTTTATTACCAAGGTTTTCGATAATGCCTTCGGCCAGCGTAATGGCTGTGCCGCTAGGGGCATCTTTTTTCTCGGTGTGGTGTATTTCGTTGCTCGATACCTTGTATTCGTTTGTATAAGGGCGCATCAGGCGGGCCAACGATTTGTTTAATTCAAAAAACAAATTAACTCCGATGCTATAATTTGAGGCGTAGAAAAATGCACCTTTGTTTTCGTTACACAATTTCTCAATTTCAGCTTTATGTTGTAGCCAGCCAGTTGTACCGCACACAGTTGGCAGGCCAAACTCCATGCAATATTTAAGGTTACCATAGGCCGATTCGGGTGAGCTGAACTCTATCACTACATCAGTAGTATCGGCGTTTACCGACAATAGCTCTGTGCGATTACTAATATCTATTTTTGCAGAAATTTCGTGTCCTCGTTGTAAAGCAATCTGTTCAATCACTTTACCCATTTTTCCATATCCTAATAAGGCAATACGCATATAATTCTATTAAGGTAATTTAAAATTTTAAAACAACACTTGCGCCAACGGCACTGCCAAAAGCAGTAGGTTGAACGCTAGGCTCAAATTTCAGCGAAATATCATCGCTCATATCGAATGTTTTCAAGTGTGCCGACACATTGGCTTGCACTGCTTGGAGTGTCCAGCCAACAGCAAACATAATAACTGTTAAATCTCGGTAGCGTCTGAAACTATTTACCACAGGCTCAACTTGCGTTCGGGTAAAAGGCCCAATGGTTTTTCCGGTTGGTTTATTCCAGATTCCTGAAAGCTGTTCAATCATTACTGAGGTTTCTTTATCTTTTACAATTTTTTCAAGATAACCCTTGTAATACTGATACCTGTAATTAGTAAACCAAAAAGTATAAACCCCGCCTGCGGCAGCGGCATAAACTATGGGCATTACCCAGTATTCTTTGTTAGTGGCTTGTCCCCAACCCGGTAAAATCAGCGAGCGAATTAAGGCCTTGCGGGCCGGGTTTGCTTTCTTGGCAGAGTCAGCTTTAAAAACTCTGCTTATAAAATTCTGCCGTTTACTTGTATCTGTTTTGAGAATCCTATTCACTAAGTTAAGTTTCTTAGCAGAATCAACAACGACTTTCGTAATCGAATCAGCTTTTGCAGGAATGCTAAGGGTATCTGTTTTTTGAGCAAAAGAAATATTTGTAATCAGTAAAAGAAAAACCAACGTCCGAACCATACTCCAAAAATTTAATTGCGTATAAAGAGACAAAATTAGGTTCTTATACTTCTTTTTACAACCGTTTAACAATTTTTAAGCTCGTTTGATACTGCTTTATTAGTCCTGATTTACTTTTATCGAATTCAAGATTCTATCTAACTCATCTTTCGTCGAGAAAGGTATCTTAATTTCTCCTTTATGTTTATCGTCGGCTTTAACGAGTACTTTCGTACCGAAATAGCCTTGTAACCTGAATTGTAACGACGAAATCTCCTGCTTTATTGAGGTCTGGCGTTTACCTTTGGTATCTTCCTGAATCATAAGCGCCAAACGGCGAACTTCGTCTTCAATTTTACGTACCGACCAGTTTTCTTCAACTACTTTGTTGAAAAGCTTAATTTGTGTTTCGTGATTATCGATATTAATCAGAGCACGGGCATGACCCATCGAAATTTCGTTGTCACGCACGGCAGCCTGAATCACATCTGGTAATTTCAGCAAACGAAGGTAGTTGTTAACCGTTGTACGGTTCTTACCAACTCTGTCGCCAAGTTCTTCCTGTTTTAGTTGGAACTCACTTAGTAGGCGATGATAACTCAGGGCAATCTCAATTGCATTCAGGTTTTCACGCTGAATATTCTCAATGAGTGCCATTTCGAGCATTTGTTGATCGTCAGCCGTACGAATATAGGCAGGTATTCTGGTTAATCCGGCTAATTTAGAGGCTTGCAAACGGCGTTCCCCTGAAATAAGCGTATATCTGCCCGGACTTGATTCCTTAACAGTAATCGGCTGAATGATACCTAAAACCTTTATTGATTCGGCTAATTCCTGCAATGCCTCCTGGTCGAAATGCGTACGAGGTTGGTAAGGATTAGTCTCTACTGATTCAATTGCTATCTCGTGCATAGAGCTGATAGCTTCTAAACGACGAGGAATTGGTGTTTCAGCAGTTGTTGTATTGCCAGAGTCTGAAAGTAACGCACCTAAACCTCTACCGAGCCCGGTCATACTCTTCTTTTGGTTGCCTATTTTAGATTCCATATCTTTTTAATGTTAAATGGGCCTTGGTGATGTATTTTCCCATGTACATTTGTTATAATTCTATAAGTTTTGTTGTCAGTTATTTTCTGAAACAAGTTTTCCGTTCTTTATCAGAATCTCTCGTGCCAGATTCAGATAACTGATGGCTCCCTTGCTATCGGCATCTTGTGCCAGCGCAGGTACCCCATAACTAGGCGATTCGGACAATCGGATATTTCTCGGTATCAGGGTCTGGAAAACCATATTCCTGAAGTGGGTGGTTACCTCATGCACAACCTGATTCGACAAGCGCACACGCAAATCATACATCGTTAATAGAATACCTTCAATTGTCAAAGCAGGATTTAATCGCTGCTGAATGATTTTGATGGTGTTCAATAATTTGCCTAATCCTTCTAAAGCGAAGTACTCACATTGTACAGGCACAATAACTGAATCGGCAGCAGTAAGACTATTGATGACTATCAGACCCAGCGACGGAGAGCAATCAATGATAATAAAATCATAAATATCTTTCACGTCCATCAATGATTCTTTCATCTTTTCTTCACGCTTCGGGAGGTTAATCATTTCGATTTCGGCTCCTACAAGGTCAATGTGAGATGGAAGTAAATCAAGGTTGGGAAAGTCGGTTTCGATGATAATATCACGTGGACGAATATCATCGACCATACATTCATAAATACTGTTCTCAACTTCTTTAGGGTTAAAGCCCAAGCCCGAAGTGGCATTCGCCTGAGGGTCAGCATCAATGATGAGTGTACGAAATTCGAGGGCAGCCAAACTGGCCGCTAAGTTTATTGTAGTGGTTGTTTTACCTACGCCCCCTTTTTGGTTGGCAATTGCTATTATTTTTCCCATTGCTTGTGGTTAGAGAAAATTACTGCTTCAAATATCAAACATTTAATGTTAAGAAACAATTAAATGTTCCACGAGGTGGAAAAAATGTTCCACGATGTGGATAAGATTTGCGGAATATCTCCCTAATCAGGCAATTAATTAAGCGATATTTGTTTACATGCTTACTGGGGTGTTATCTTTGCGTATGCGTTACGTAATAGAATGTTCTTATAAGGGTACGGTTTTTCATGGTTGGCAGGTGCAAGACAACGCCCCAACTGTACAAGGCTTCATTGAGCAGGCATTAACAACAGTGCTGCGGCAGCCTATGCAAATTGTAGGCAGCAGCCGCACCGATGCAGGCGTGCATGCCGCCCAGCAGTTTGCCCATTTTGATGTGCAAGAGCCTCTGAACAATATCGAAAAGATGGTATATGCCATGAATGGCATTTTGCCGAAAGACATTGCCATACAACAAATAAAGATGGTGCCTGACGAATTTCATTCCCGCTTTGATGCTACTCACCGCAGGTATTTGTACCGTATATCGTCGCACAAAACGCCTTTCTTACAAGACCTTATGTATTTTTACAGAGCCCCGCTTGATGTTGAACAAATGAACAGGGCAGGGGAGATACTGAAAAAACATATCGATTTTCAGTGCTTTAGTAAAGTGCATACCGATGTGGCAACTTTCAACTGTAAGATTGAATGGGCTTATTGGGAACAGCAAGACCAGTTTCTGCTGTTTCATATTAAAGCTGACCGGTTTTTGAGAGGTATGGTAAGAGCCATTGTAGGCACAATGCTTGATGTTGGCACAGGCAAATTGAGTCTATCGGGTTTTGAAGCAATTATTCTCTCAAAAAGCCGCCAGAAAGCAGGAAGAGCCGTTCCGGCAGAAGGACTAACGTTGGCAGAAGTGGGGTATCCCGAAGGTATTTGGTAAAACCAGAGGTGGAGCATTAATTGCTACGTTAAACTATTAAAATCATGAATATCACGATAGAAAAAATAGCTTCGGCCGAAGATTTAGAAGAAATAAAAACCTTGTTTCGAGAATACGTGGCTTTTTTGGGAATAAGCCTTTCTTTTCAGCGTTTTGAAGAAGAACTGGCAAAACTCCCTGCCAAATACGCCGAGCCAGAAGGTGCAATATATTTAGCAAAAGTAGACGGCCAAAGCGCAGGTTGCGTAGCCCTGTGGAAATTGGAAGAAGGCGTGTGCGAAATGAAGAGATTGTACGTAAGGCCCACTTTTCAAGGTTTAGGTTTAGGCAAAAAATTAGCTTATGTGATAATGGAAGAGGCGCAGAGAAAAGGCTACATCAAAATGAAATTAGATACGTTGCGTCGCCTTGAATCGGCGAATCGCTTATATAAATCGCTACAGTTTTCAGAAACCAATCCGTATAATTATAATCCTGAAGACGACGTAGCATACTTTGAAAAAGACCTGATATAATGGCAATTATAGGCAAAGATATAGATGAGGCAATCAGACTCCTGAGCGATGGAGAGGTAATAGGCATACCAACCGAAACCGTATATGGTTTGGCCGGCAATGCGCTTAATACCGATGCGGCTGCCAAAATATTTGAAGTAAAGAATCGCCCTTCGTTCGACCCGCTCATTATTCATACTAATAGTATTGAGCGTTTTCCGAGCTACGTTAGTGAGATAGACGAAAGAGTATACGCATTGGCAGAAAAATTTATGCCCGGTCCGCTTACACTCTTATTGCCAAGAAAAAATATCATTCCTGATTTGGTAACTTCGGGTCTAGACAATGTAGCTATCAGAATTCCTAAACACCCTTTAACACTCGAATTATTATGCCAATTAGACTATCCACTGGCAGCGCCAAGTGCTAATCCATTTGGTTATATTTCACCTACAAGTGCTACACATGTAAATAATCAGCTAGGAGATAAAATAAAATACATACTTGATGGCGGCGACTGCCAGGTTGGTATTGAATCAACAATTATTGGCTTTGTTGAAAACGAAGCCATTGTTTACCGAAAAGGTGGTTTGTCTATAGAGGAAATTGAAGGGGTAGTAGGTAAGGTAAAAGTAATTGAGCATTCGTCGTCTAATCCGCAAGCACCCGGAATGCTCAAAAGCCACTATGCACCTAAAAAACCTTTGGTTTTATTGGAGAAAAATCAAGCAATTGACCAAAGCAAAGGAAATATCGCATATCTGGGTTTTCAACATTACCACGCTGATATTCCGCTTGAAAATCAATTACTTTTATCTCCCAACGGTGACTTCCGAGAGGCAGCCAAGCACCTATTTGCTTACATGAGGCAACTAGATGCTATGGCAGTAGATTATATTTATACCCAACTACTCCCCGAAAAAGATTTAGGCAGAGCCATTAACGACCGCATCAGACGAGCAACTGTAAAAGAGTAATTCTTAATTTTCTTTTGCCACAAATTCTACACGGCGGTTTTTCTGGCGGTTTTCTTCTGTGTCATTTGCTGCAACAGGTTGGTTTGGCCCCATACCTGCATGTGTCAATCGGCTTGGTGCAATACCTTTGTTGAACAAATAATTTGTTACTGCTTTGGCTCTCAGTTCTGAAAGATACTGATTCAGACGAGGGTCGCCCACGTTATCAGTATGCCCAATAACCTCAATATTTATTTTCGGATTCTGTTTAAGCAGATTTACCAATTTGTCTAGTTCAGGATAAGACTGTGGCTTAATAACAGGCTGGCTCTGGTCGAAATACACATTCTCAAGTTTAATGTGTTTGCCTATGGCAACTTCTTTAAAATAATCGTCGACAATTGCGGTAACAGGCGCTTTTTCTGGCTCTTTCACTACTGGCGCAGGTTTAGGCACAACAGGAACTTCCTCTTTCTTAGGTTCTTCTTGTTTAGCAACTACTTTTTCTTCTACTTTGGGCGGTTCTTCTTGTTTAGGAACAAGCTTTGGTTCTTCTTTAGGTTTTTGCTCAACTATAGCAGGAGGTGGTGCAACCTCCATTTTTTCAAGCAATACATCATGCTTAAAATTAGTGGCAACGATATTGGCCAGGTCAATATTTTCGGTATATGATTTATAATTAGCGACTTCAACTTTTAAAGTGTAATTTTTCTCAAAGTTTTGCGGAGCTATTTTTGCTGTATTATTGCTTAGTGCAACAGCTTGTTTTGTGTTATCAAAAAGGCTCATTTTTACATTGCCTATTGCTGCTTTAGTTTTCGAGTCAACCGGATTAAATGTAAAAGTATAAATGGCTTTTTTCATTTCAACCGTAATTACACCATTAGCTGCTTTTGAGAAAGCCACCGCATCTTTATAAGGCTGATAACCGTCTGAGGCAATTTCTAGCTCATAATTATTGTCGGGTGTAACAGTAACTTTATATCTGGTTTTCTCAGGGTTTAAACTCCCCGTTACAGCTGTTGTTCCGGTTTTTAGTTTATAATCGGCCACCAATGGTGTTTTCGTATAAAAATCAGTAGCAGCAAAGTAAATCTCCGCCGTAGGTACTTTCTTAATTTTGAGTTGCTGAACTTTAACTACGTTTGATAACGGAGCTTTGTAAGGCATATATCCCGGTACTTTTATTTCGGCAGTATATTGCTCGGCAAGTTTCAATTCAGCTTCCCATTCCGACTGCACATTGGTAGGTTTCAGCGTTACAGGCTCATATTTTGCTGTATAAACCCTTAGGCTTGCACCCGGTACATTTTTATTGGTTTCTTCGTCAACCACAATAAATTTAAAGCGGTCAGCCGATTTTTTTATTAGAAAAATCTCTTGCACAAACTGTTTTCTGGCAATTAAATCTTTTAGATTAATATTCTGATTCGCCTGATTATACCCCTCTGACTCCACCTCAATTGAGTATTCGGTATCTGGCGTTAAATTGGCAGAAAAGCCCTCTTTTTCAATCTTTGCGGCAATAGATTGTTTATTAGCCAGATTGATAATACGCATACGGGTACTCACAAGATTCTCTTTGGTTTGGGCATCGATAATCTTAAACAAGAAGGCGTAATTATCTTTTTGTAATTCAAATTTCTTCAATAATACTTTAACCGACTCGTTGGGAGTTATATCAAAAGTTACCTGCTCGGTAATAGTTTTGTAACCCTCTGCGCTTACTTCAACGGTATATTTCTTTTTAGGATTAAATTCAATTCTGTAAGGATTCGTCTCATCCGACTGCCCCGTTAGGGTTTCTTCTTCCGGCCGCAATACTTTATAATTGGCCGCAATTGGGTCTTTAGAGATTGCGTCAACAGCCGTGAGCGATAATAGCTGAGCACTGGTTTTTTGTAAACTTACACTAATAAATTTGCTTGGTGGTTTTACAGTTTTGTTGGCGTCAACGGCTTCTAATTCAACACTTGTACCTTGGTATCCGGTGGCTTCTATCGAAATATGATAGCTCTTGGTTTTATCCAGAACAGCCTTCCACTCTCCGGTTTTAGGGTTTACTTTAGCTTCAACTTCTTGCTTGGCGGCATCCACTATTTTAACCTTGGCCGTTGTTATAATCTGTTTGTCTTTGGCATCGGTAATCAGTATCACGTATTCATCTTGCACCAAGTCGAGCAATTCTTTGAAATTGGTTTTGCCAGCACCCAAGTTTTCGAGATTCAGCGGGATTCGTTTTGTAACGTAGTTGGGCATGCTGATTTCTATTTCATAATGGCCATGTGTAGCAGGTTTAAACTGTATATCGCCTTGGTTTGTACCCTGAATTACGATAGGATCGAGCTTATTAAAATAGATTTTAAAAGTAGCAGCCAACCTTTTACCCGAAACTTTATCGAAAGCACCAAAGGTATAGGTAGAGTCAAGTTGTTGAACCGTGGTATTTGTTGCAAAAGCCGTACAAATATTAAAAATTGAAACAGCAATCAGCATTAGTAAACTTCTCATAGGATTTTGAAAAAGAGATAATCACCGCAAATTTGTGATTTTTTAAAATAATACAACGAAGAACTTTAAATGAATTGTAAGTTTTTATGAAATTATGTTGTTTTGTTTTATGAAAGACGATGCAAAAAAAACAGTTTTAATTGATTTACAATACCTCCCGAGTGTTCAATTTTTTTCGACATTGCTGCATTTCGATGAAGTAAGGCTCGAAAGTAATGAGTATTACGTAAAACAAAGTTACCGAAACCGCAGCTATATATTGGGTGCAAACAAAGTTGAAATGCTGATTGTACCGGTGGTGGATGGCAATAAAAAGATATTGGTACGAGATATTCAGATAGATTATCAGCAGAGATGGACTGATATTCATTGGCGGACTATTAAGGCAGCTTATGGGAAATCGCCTTTTTTTGAATTTTTTGGAGACTATTTTCAACAAACTCTGCAAAAGAAACCACAGTTTTTGTGGGATCTGAACTATGAGCTACTGACAATATGTCTGAAATTATTGCAGATTAATAAGACAATTAGTCTGACAGATATATATGAAAAAGACCCCAAAAACGATATTTTTGATGCCAGATGTCTCATAAACCCCAAAAAAGACCCGGAATCGGGGCTTGAGTACCAGCCAGTGGCGTATCAGCAAAACTTTGGCAATGAATTTGTACCTAACCTTAGCATCGTTGACTTACTTTTTTGCAGAGGGAATCAATCTTTAGGAATTTTAAAGAAATCTTCTATAAAGTGAACAGAGTTTGTTAATAAATCGTTATATTGCAAATGCAAATGTTTTGCTTAAGCTAATCATTTGAGCTAAAAAGCAATAAAACCATTGTAAAATTTGAAATAATGGAAAATTGAAAAGCAAAAATGATTATTCATGTTTTCCCTTACAATCTACTTAAATTAAATGGAGCCTAAATTTTCACAAAAAGTCAAAGACATCATAACCCTTGCCCGTGAAGAAGCACTTAGGCTTGGACATGATTACATCGGAACCGAACACTTGATTCTGGGGATGATTCGCGATGGAGAAGGTATTGCTTTAAATCTATTGAAAGGGGCTGGTGTATCGCTTGAGGAGTTGAGAATTACAATCGAACAAGCCACTAAAGGAACTGCTACCAATAATATTAAAAATTTGGCAAACATTCCGTTAACACGCCAATCTGAAAAGGTTTTAAAGATTACACATTTGGAGGCCAAAATCTTCAAATCTCAATTAATAGGCACTGAGCATCTGCTGTTGGCAATTCTGCGTGACGGAGATAACCTCGGTGGGCAAATTTTGCAGAAATTCCACCTTAATTACGAACAAACCAAAGAGATGCTTGATTATCAACTTACCGGTCAAAAACCGGTGATGGAGCGTCCTGAAACTGATGATGATGACGAAAGAATTTTCGGCAGTGGCTCTGGTGGATATTCTCAACAAAGAAATGACCCGAAAAACCCTGAAAAATCTAAAACACCAGTATTAGATAATTTTGGACGTGACCTTACGAAATTAGCCGAAGTAGGCAAATTAGACCCGATTGTAGGACGTGAGAAAGAAATTGAGCGTGTAGCGCAGATTCTTTCGAGACGTAAGAAAAATAACCCGATACTTATCGGTGAGCCCGGTGTAGGTAAAACTGCTATTGCCGAAGGTTTGGCCTTGCGTATTGTTCAGAAAAAAGTATCACGTATTTTGTTTGGTAAAAGAGTTGTTACTCTCGACCTTGCGTCGCTGGTGGCTGGTACCAAATACCGTGGTCAGTTTGAAGAGCGCATGAAAGCGGTAATGAACGAGCTGGAGAAATCGCCGGACGTGATTCTTTTCATTGATGAAATTCATACAATAGTTGGCGCAGGCGGAGCGAGCGGTTCGTTAGATGCTTCTAATATGTTTAAACCAGCTTTAGCCCGTGGCGACATCCAATGTATTGGTGCAACAACCCTTGATGAGTATCGTCAGTATATAGAAAAAGATGGAGCTTTGGCCCGCCGTTTCCAAATGGTAATGGTAGAAGCAACTTCGGTAGAAGAAACCATCGAGATTCTAAACAATATTAAAGATAAATACGAAGACCATCACCACGTTAATTATACACCAGAGGCATTGGAATCAGCAGTAAAATTATCAGAAAGATACATTACTGACCGATATTTACCAGATAAAGCCATCGACGTGCTTGACGAAGTGGGTGCTCGTGTACACATTAATAATATTTCGGTACCACCAGATATTATCTTCCTTGAAGAGCAGGTAGAGTTAATTAAAAAAGAGAAAAATCAGGTTGTGAAAAGCCAACGCTACGAAGAAGCAGCGCAACTACGTGACCGTGAGAAAAAACTTTTAGAACAACTTGACCGTGCGAAAGCTGCCTGGGAAGAAGAAGCTAAAACAAAACGCTACAACGTAACAGAAGACAACGTAGCTGATGTAGTAGCCATGATGACGGGGATTCCTGTGAAACGGGTGAACATGAACGAGGGTGAGAAAATCCTTAAAATGGGAGACGCTCTTAGAGGAAGAATAATCGGGCAAGACCCGGCCGTTGAAAAATTAGTAAAATCGATTCAACGTACACGTGTAGGCTTAAAAGATCCTAAAAAACCAATTGGTTCGTTTATATTCTTAGGCCCTACGGGTGTTGGTAAAACCGAGCTTGCTAAAACATTGGCCGAATACCTATTTGATAAAGAAGACGCACTGGTAAGAATCGACATGAGTGAGTATATGGAGAAATTCAGTATCTCTCGCTTGGTCGGAGCGCCTCCGGGATACGTTGGTTATGAAGAAGGCGGTCAGTTGACCGAAAAAATCCGTAGAAAACCATATTCAGTAGTGTTGCTTGACGAGATTGAAAAAGCTCACCCTGATGTGTACAATATCTTATTACAGGTGCTTGATGATGGTGTTCTGACCGATAGTTTAGGTCGCAAAGTGGATTTCCGCAATACTATCATCATCATGACTTCGAACATCGGGGTTCGTGACCTGAAAGATTTTGGAACAGGTATTGGTTTTGCTACCAAGGCTCGTACAGAAAATCAGGACGAAATGGTGAAAGGCACCATCCAAAATGCTTTGAGAAAAACATTCTCGCCTGAGTTCCTGAACCGTCTTGACGATGTAATTGTCTTCAACTCATTGAGCCGTGAAGATATTCATAAGATTATCGATATTGCATTGAAACGCTTAACTAAACGTATTACTAACATTGGTTATGAGATTGAATTGACTGAAAAAGCCAAAGATTTCTTAGCCGATAAAGGATACGACCAACAATATGGTGCAAGACCTTTGAACAGAGCCATTCAGAAATATGTAGAAGACCCATTAGCAGAGGAGATTCTGAAAGGTGAAATGAAAGAGGGTGATACCATTCTGGTTGATTACAGCGGAGAAGGCGAATCGCTTAGCTTTTCAAAATTCAAGAAAGAAGCTGAAATTGAACAATAAAATTTGAGTTTCTTGGTAAATAAACAACAAAGGCACGGCTTTTAGCTGTGCTTTTGTTATTTTTGCACTTATGATTCTTGATTACCTTAAATACCTCTTTCGCGCCGGAAACGAGCATAGCTTACATTCACCTTTTTTATTTGAGTTTTACCTCAAAGTGCTGAAAGATTCAGCACCGCAAAATGACTATTTACAGATAGAGGCATTAAGGAAAAAACTACTTGCCGACGAGCGTGAAATAGCAATCACAGATTTTGGTGCAGGTTCAAAACTTAATCAATCGAATAAGCGAAAGGTAAAAGATATTGCTAAAAACTCTCAGAAATCTGCCAGGTTAGCCCAATTATTTTATCGGATTATCAAATATTATAATTACCAAACTATTCTTGATTTAGGCACTTCTTTGGGTGTTACAACTGCGTATCTGGCAAAGGCGAATCCGCAAGCTAAAGTATATACATTTGAAGGTTGCCCTAACACAGCACATTTAGCCACAGAGAATTTTAAAGATTTGGGCATCGGAAATATAGAAACAATTGTAGGTGATTTGAACCAGACTTTGGCGCAGCAATTAAACAAAATAGATAAAATTGATTTTGCTTTTTTTGATGCCAACCACCGTTACGAGCCAACGATTGATTATTTTGAAAAATGCTTGAGTAAAATTCATGATGACACCTGCTTCATTTTTGACGATATATATTGGTCGGAAGACATGAAAAAAGCATGGAATTACATCAAAAATCATGAGCAAGTAGTTGTTACAATAGATATTTTCTTGGTAGGTATAGTGTTTTTCAGAATGAAACAGCCTAAACAGCATTTCGTTCTAAGATTCTAAGACTTCCATTAAAATTCTTCTATACGTATTTAGTAGAGAAGGCAAACTAAAACGTTTTTTTAGATGTTAGGATAAGAGTATGTTTTAATTTTGTTTTTCTGGCTGAAAAGCTAAGATTTTTGATTCAGACAAGCGGCCGCCGCTGCGGGAGTATTTTGGAGACGTAGCCAGCAGCTACGACGAAAAAATACAACGCAGTATGAGTCAAAAAGATAGCTTTGGAGGCCGAAAAATAAACTTTAAACATGCTCTAAATATAGATAAGATAAAGCCACAATGTTAGATATTCAAAAAATAAGAGCCGATTTTCCGATTCTTGACCAAAAAATCAACGGCAAAGACCTGGTATATTTTGATAATGCAGCTACTACGCAGAAGCCTCTGCAAGTGCTTGATGCTTTAGCAAATTACTATGGAAAGTACAATGCCAATATCCATAGAGGAATACACCATCTGGCCGAAAAAGCCACTGCTGCTTTCGAAGAGTCACGTAAGGCTATTCAGAAATTTCTGAATGCCAAATATACCGAAGAAATTATTTTTACTTATGGTACTACCGATGGTATTAATCTGGTAGCGCAGACTTATGGCCGTGCGTTTCTGAAAGAAGGAGACGAGATTATTATCAGCACAATGGAGCACCACTCTAATATTGTGCCTTGGCAGATGCTTTGTGAGCAAAATGGCTGTATATTAAAGGTGATTCCGATTAACGACAATGGCGAATTGATTCTGGAAGAGTATGAGAAAATGTTGTCGGAAAAAACTAAATTTGTATCGGTTGTGCATGTATCTAATGCCTTGGGGACTATCAACCCTGTGAAACACATCATCGAGAAAGCGCATGAGGTAGGAGCAAAGGTATTGGTTGATGGTGCACAGGCGGCTTCGCATCTTACAATCGATGTGCAGGATTTAGACGTAGATTTCTATGTGTTTTCGGCACATAAAATATACGGCCCAACCGGAATGGGTGCTTTATACGGCAAAAAAGAGTTGTTAGACGCTATGCCACCTTACCGTGGCGGTGGCGAAATGATTAAAGAAGTTACATTTGAGAAAACTACTTATAACGAACTTCCGTATAAATTTGAAGCCGGTACGCCAAATATTGCCGATGTAATAGCTGTAAAAAATGCAATTGATTATATAAACGAGCTAGGTAAAGAGAATATAGCTGCTTACGAAAACGAGCTATTAACCTATGCTACCGAAGAGCTTTTGAAGATTGAAGGTTTGAAAATAGTGGGACAGGCAAAAGACAAAGTATCAGTTATTTCGTTTGTTATTGAGGGCGTTCATCCGCAGGATATTGGGGTGATACTCGACCAACAGGGCATTGCCGTTCGTACAGGTCACCACTGTACACAGCCACTTATGAAACGATTCGGAATTCCCGGAACTTCAAGAGCCTCGTTTTCTGTTTATAATACCAAAGAAGAGGTAGACAAGCTCGTGAAAGGTATCGAGAAAGTAAAGAAAATGGTACTTTAATACATTATTATAAAGCATGACAATAAACGAAATACAAGATGAACTCATAGAGGAGTTTGAGCTTTTTGATGATTGGGAAGGAAAATATGAGTACATCATTGATTTAGGCAAGAAGTTGCCAAAAATGGCCGACGAATACAAAACCGAAGATAATATCATAAAAGGCTGCCAGTCAATTGTATGGCTGAATGCCTATATGAACGGCGATAAGTTGATTTTTGAAGCCGATAGCGAGGCTATTATTGTAAAAGGTTTGGTAAGTATGCTATTAAAGGTGCTTTCGGGACACACACCGGAAGAAATATTACAGGCAGATTTGTATTTTATTGAGAGAGTGGGGCTGAGCAGCCACTTAGCACAAACCCGCTCAAATGGGCTTGCCTCAATGGTAAAACAAATGAAAGCCTATGCAGTAGCTTTTCAGGCAATACAAGAAAAATAAATAAGTCTTTTGAAATGAACGAACAAGAACTAAAAGATAAAGTAATAGAAGCCCTTAAGTCTGTTTACGACCCTGAGATTCCGGTTGACGTATACGAACTAGGTCTTATATATGACATTAAGATTTTTCCGGTAAACAATGTTTACTTGTTAATGACCCTTACATCACCTTCATGCCCATCGGCAGAATCAATCCCTGTTGAAATCGAGCAGAAAGTAAAAGAGATTGAAGGTGTAAGCGATGTAAGCGTTGAATTGACTTTTGATCCTCCGTATTCAACTGAGATGATGTCAGAAGTAGCAAAATTAGAACTTGGTTTTATGTAACAATATCCTCTAAACTACCTAAGGCTTTGAGCACGTTTATGGCAGTTTAGTTTTTTCATGTATTTTTTAACAAAATAATATTATGTATCCTCCTCACTTAGTAGCACCTATGAAAGCCGAATTAGTAAATGTCGGTTTTCAAGAATTACTGACTCCGTCAGATGTTGATAATTTTATCGAAAATCAAAAAGGTACTGCAGTTGTAGTTATCAATTCGGTATGTGGCTGTGCTGCAGGTACTTGTCGTCCAGGTGTAAGATTAGCATTACAACGTGCCGAAGCAAAACCAGAACATTTGGTAACGGTTTTTGCTGGTGTTGATACTGAAGCAACGCAACAATTACGCTCTTATATTCCATTCCCTCCGTCGTCTCCGGCAATTGCCATTTTTAAAGACGGAGAAATCGTACATTTCGTTGAAAGACACCACATTGAAGGTCGTTCGGCTGAAATGATTGCTTCGCACCTTGTAGCAGTATTTGACGAAGTTTGTGCTGAAGCGTAAGAGTGTCTGAAATAAAAAAAGCACTTTGCCATAAGGTGAAGTGCTTTTTTGTTGCCTGTAAAAATCAGAAGTTTGGTTTTAGTAGGTATTTGGCGTAGAATTCATCAATTACCTGTACTGCTTCTTCGGCAGTATCAACCAGTTTAATGAGTTTCATATCTTCCGGATTAATATTTCGTGATTCTTCGCACATAGTTGCCTGTATCCAGTTAAGTAAGCCACTCCAGTATTCGGTTCCCACCATTACAATCGGGAAACGTGCAACTTTCTTGGTTTGTATCAGTGTGAGGGCTTCAAATAGCTCATCTAAAGTACCAAAGCCACCCGGCATAATAATAAACCCTTGTGAATATTTCATGAAGCACACTTTACGTGCAAAGAAATAATCGAAATTAATACTTTTATCAGGGTCAACGTATTGATTGGGTACTTGTTCAAATGGTAGTTTGATGTTCAAACCCACCGATTTACCACCATTTTTGCTGGCTCCTTTGTTACCGGCTTCCATAATTCCCGGGCCACCGCCTGTAATCACTCCATAGCCATTCTTCACTAATCGGGCTGCAATATCAACCGATAGTTGGTAGTATTTGTGGTCTGGTTTGGTTCTTGCCGAGCCATATATTGTAACACAAGGGCCAATTTTTGCTAATCTATCAAAGCCATCTACAAATTCGGCAACAGTTTTCAAAATTTGCCATGAATCCTGGCTATGTATTTCGTTCCAACCTTTTTCAATAAATGCTTCACGGATTAGTAACTCTTCATTTAATTCAATTTCCTTTTCGCTCATAGTAATAATAATAGAAAGTTGTTGTACAAAAAACACAATTCTTCGTAAGCTTTACAGAAGAATTGGATAATGAAAACGTATATTTGCAAAAAAAAGTTTGAACCTACAAATATATATCGATGAAAGTTGCAATAGCAGGAGACCACGCAGGTTTTGAGTACAAAAAAATAATTCTACAATGGCTTCAGGGGCAAAATTTTGAAACCGCAGATTTTGGCCCATACTCAGACGAATCAATGGATTACCCTGATACAACGCACCCATTAGCCAGTGCTGTTGAAAAAGGAGAGTTTGACTTCGGCGTTCTGATTTGTGGAAGTGGAAATGGCGTGTGTATGACAGCCAACCACCACCAGGGAGTAAGAGCCGGACTAGCCTGGAATCTGGAAGTGGCTGAACTCATTCGTCAGCACAACAATGCTAATATCATTTGTTTACCGGCACGTTTTATTGATGCTGAATTGGCACTTGAATGCGTAAAAACATTTTTGAATACGCCTTTCGAAGGTGGCAGACACGCCCGCAGAGCAGATAAAATTTCTTGTTAAGCATAAAAAAAGAGGAAGCGCCTATTAGGTTTCACAAAGTAAAAGTTCTTTAGAGTGCCTAATTTGTAGAGACAAGGCAATGCCTTGTCTCTACTTTACGAACCTTTAATAGTAATATTTTACGAAATAGAAGAAGCTTTAAACTTAATTAATTCTTCCTCTGATATATTCCTTTTATGTTGGTTGTTTTATAGTCTACTGCCAGAGCCGGAATACGGTTAAAAATCTTCGGCACAACGTTTTGTTTATCGATAATGATAGTAGGAGGGTCTTTCTTAAAATTATCGAATATATTAATGATACTCTCGTAGTTATCAGGGTTTTCAAGGTCAATCTTTGATAAATCCCAATTTAGGTAACAAGTTGCCGATTTCCCCAGTTGATATTCATCAATTCTTTCGCCAATTACCAGCATTTTTTGTCCTTGCATAAGCTCAGGTAATTGCTTAGGGTGTATTCTCATGTCTGAAAGTTGTTCAAATCCCTTGCCTATAATTGGCGTAGCCCCTTGATATTGCACAAATATAATGATTGTAAATACAATTGTAAAAGTTAACTCAGGGAAAAACGCACCTTTGAAATGCAGAAAGAAACCGGTAACGAAAAACGCAAAACAAGGGATAAAAATAATGAATTGCATTGGCGCTACATTTGGCGAAAGAAACAAGGCCAGCAAAGCCACCACAGCCCATAGTAACATGATTTGCTGCGTACGTTGTTGATAACTATTATAGCGAGAAGCCTGCGATTGGCGTAAGAAACCAAAGAAAGCCAATATGGTTGGAATAGTAATGGCTAAGAGCGCACTCTTGAAATCTTCGAGGCTATATTGCTTGATTCTGAAAATACCATTGAACCAGTTATATTGAAATTCGTCGATGCTATCGTTGAAATAAAAATAAAGCGTAACTAAAAATAACGGAATAGCGAAACCAAGTAGGGCTAAGAAGTGTTGTCTTAAATTAGCATTGGTAAAGAACAAAAGACAAGAGGTGCTCCACAAAATGAACACCATTGATGGTTGGTGAAACAACACCGCAATACCAATATAAAGCCCAATTTCGAATACCTCGTCTGATACACCCTCTCGGCGTTCCATTTGTTTTACAATTTTATTGAAAGCAAAAAGAAGAAAGGTAGTTGCCAGCAAAACCGGAGAGAGTTTGCTCATATCGAACGATAAACTCATTAGTAACGCATAAACCAAACCCGGTGCATAGTTTTTTTCGAGAAAAGTCTGGCGGGTATTACAAGTAAAAGTAAAATATAATGCCTGGAAATAAACAATTAAAATAGCGATGAATTCATAAGCAAACTGAACCCTGCCAAACGAAACATCAATAAGCCAATAAATAAAGGCCGATAAAGGACCTACGTTGGTCCAAAGCTCTTTATAGAGAAAACTTCCGTCATGGATTTTTTCTCCAACCAACATCCATTCTAATTCCGGCAATAAAATAGGCAGTTTGTCGCCCAGAAATGGCAACTTTAGCAGAATCACCAACAACAATAAGGATAAGATATGGAAAAGCGTATTGAATCTGAAAAACGTTAGCAAGGCTGTACTGTTTAATTTTTTGCAAAGTTATGAAAAAACTGATGTAGTATTTTAGAAAAAGATAGGATTTAGCGGGTTAAACATAATTTTTAAAGCTGTTCGTACTTTACTTAACCGAAAATAGTACGGATATTTGTATAATATTTAGTGAATTAGAACACAATGGAATCGAAAAGACAAAGACAAGTAGCCAAACAAATACAGAAAGATTTGGGAGAGATTTTTCAGAGAGAAATGAAACAGGTATTTGATAAGGCTTTCGTCACAATTACTGATGTAAAAACTACTCCCGATTTAAGCTTAGCAAGAGTGTATCTGAGCTTTTTGCTTACTACCGACAAAGAAGGTTTGCTGGAGTCGATACGTGAGCATAGCAAAACTATCAGAAACCACTTGGGTACACGTGTGCGCCACCAGCTTAGAATAGTGCCCGACTTACAGTTTTATATTGATGATACAGCCGAATATGCGCAAAAGATAGAAAATCTTTTTGCTGGTATTGTTATTCCGCCTGCTCCGCCTGAGGACGAAGACGAAGAATAAACCTTGGTATCAATAGAAAAAACTAAAATCACAACACCTTGAATTTATCCTTTTTAATAGCCAGACGTTATTTTTTATCCAGAAAGAAAAAGAGTTTTATCAACTTCATTTCTTTTATGTCGATGCTCGGCATCGGTATTGGTACAATGGCAACGGTAGCGGTTTTGTCGGTCTTCAATGGCCTTGAAGACCTCAACAGAAGCATATTTAAGTCGATTGACCCCGACCTGAAAATATCAGCCAGAGAAGGAAAAGCGTTTACTATCGAAAAGGATAAACTCGCCAAACTAAAACAAATAAAAGGAGTTGAGTATGTTAGCGAGGTGATTCAGGATAATGCCCTTGTGATGTACGAAGATGGTAAAATGGTTGTTACACTGAAAGGTGTTGACAGCAATTTTGAGAAAAACAGCCGCCTAAAAGGCTCTTTGGTAGAAGGCAGTTTTGTATTGAAAAGAGATGATGTCGATTACGCCTTTATAGGCGGTAATGTGTACGGAGCACTTAATATCTCGCTAGATAATATTCTGGAGCCGCTCGAAATCTGGTATCCTAAAAACCAGAAAAAACTATCGCTTATTCCTGAAAACAACATTAATAAGAAAGTCATTAATATTTCGGGAGTATATGCCATTGAGCAGTTTCATGATGATTATGTGTATGTACCGCTGCACGTTGCGCAAGAGCTAACAGAATATGGCGATAAACGTACAGCCTTAGAAGTACAACTAAAGCCCAACGCTGATTCAGACGATGTACAAGATGCCATAAAAGCTATTTATGGTGACTCGTACCTGGTACAAAATCAGGACGAACAGAATGCGAATTTGTTCAGGGCAATAAAAATCGAGAAGTTGTTTATATTTATAGCCTTAATATTTATTATCGGGGTAGCATCGTTTAATATTTTCTTCTCGCTCACCATGTTGGTGATTGATAAAAAAGCAGAAGTACGAACTTTGTATGCGATGGGCGCCGATGATTCGTTAATAAAAAAGATATTCTTTAGCGAAGGCGCAATTATTTCTTTTATCGGCACAATTGTAGGGCTTATTTTAGGTTTTATTTTCTGCATTACACAGGCAGAATACGGCTGGTTAGGCATGGGCATGGAAAGCGCCGTTGTTGATGCATATCCGGTAAAAATAAATCCTTCTGATTTCATGATTACTGCCGTCGCTGTTATTATTATTACGCTTTTAGTTTCGTATTTTCCGGCGAAGAGAGCTACTAGTGAGTATTAAGAAAAGGACACCGTTAATGATTTTCTTATATAATACGGCTTATTAGGTTTCAAGACATAAATGTTCTTTCTATAGATTGAACGTGCACGTAGAGACAGGGCATTGCCCTGTCTCTACTCAATACAAATTTCGGTTTTTCTTGAACCTTGATAAATCCGCTATATCAAAATTACTAAATCACTAAATTCTGAGATATATGCGTTTGCTATGTTCACTTATACTAATCTGCTTTGCTGTAACTGCCTGGGCACAAGAACCTACTCGTATTGCACCCACGCAAGGAAAATATAACCCTGAGCGTACAAAGAAAAATGACCTGATTCATACCAAACTTGAGTTGAGACCCAATTGGGCCAAACAACACATGACAGGTGTAGCTACAATTACTTTCAGACCACATTTTTATCCGCAAAATACGCTTGAGCTAGATGCCAAGGGTTTTGATATTCAGATGGTGAGAATGAAAGGCAAGGAACTGAAATTTGACTACGACAAGCAAGTACTGAAAATAGATTTAGGTCAAACCCTTACCCGAAAAGATTCGGCGCAGGTACAGATATTATATATTGCCAAACCAAACGAACTACCGCAAGGTGGCAGCGCAGCTATTACAGCCGACAAAGGATTATATTTTATCAATCCAGACGGAAAAGATGGCGATAAGCCAAGACAAATATGGACACAAGGCGAAACAGAGGCTAATTCGTGCTGGTTTCCTACCATCGATGCCCCTAATCAGAAAACTACACTCGAAATCTATATTACTTTAGATAAACCTTCAGTTGATGCAAAATTTCTTACCTTATCGAATGGTAAGTTAATTTCGTCGAAAGTAAATTCAGACGGAACAAGAACTGACTACTGGAAACAAGACAAACCGGCAGCGCCCTACCTGACAATGATAGCCGTTGGCGATTTCAGAAAAGTAGTTGACCCTAATTATAAAAACTTTGAGGTTAGTTATTATGTAGAACCACAGTTTGAAAAATACGCCATGAATATATTCGGGCGAACACCCGAAATGATAAGCTATTTTGAGAACATTCTCGGCGTAAAATATCAATGGGATAAGTATTCACAAATTGCCGTGAGAGACTATGTATCGGGGGCAATGGAGAACACAACGGCCACCATACACGGTGATTTTATACAGAAAGATAATAAACAATTAGTTGACGATAACGATGATGGCGTAATTGCCCACGAGCTATTTCACCATTGGTTTGGTGATTTGGTTACTTGTGAGTCGTGGTCGAATCTGCCGCTGAATGAGTCTTTTGCTAATTATTCAGAATACCTATGGTCGGCGCATAAATATGGGCAAGACGAAGCCGATTTGGTGGCTTATATTGCGTTTAACCAATATTTCAGCGAGGCACAGGAGAAAAAAGAGCCCTTAATCAGATACCGTTATAAAGATAAAGAAGATATGTTCGATTCACACTCTTATGCCAAGGGTGGCCGAATCTTACATCTGTTAAGAAAACAGGTAGGCGATGAGGCTTTCTTTGCTTCGTTAAAACTATATCTGACCCAGAATGCCTTTAAAACAGGCGAAATAGACCAGTTAAGGTTAGCTTTTGAATCTGTAACAGGCGAAGACCTGAAATGGTTTTTCGACCAGTGGTTCTTGAAACCCGGCCACCCTGATTTACAGGTTACCCAAGAATATACCAATGGTAAGTTAAAACTGAATATCAGCCAGATACAAGATACAACTTATTCACCTATTTATCGATTACCTTTGCAAGTGGAGGTTTGGGCTAATAATCAGAAAACTACGCACGAGATTCTGGTAGATAAGGCTTCGCAAAGTTTTGAATGGAATCTGGCATCTGCGCCTCAACTGGTATTGCTCGACCCCGAAAATGTATTGGTTGGCAGAGTGCTGTTTCAGAAAACAAAAGAAGAATATATATACCAATACTACCACGCCGAGCGTGTGCCTGCCCGCTTGATTGCACTTGAAGTGCTGACTTATGTGCCTGACGATAGCTTAGCTACAAATCCTGTAGTTTTTGATAAAGATGTTCGCAAGGCATTGATTGATGCTACAAAAGATAAATTCTGGCGTGTAAGACAGCTTGCCGTGCAGAAATTGTATGATTACGACGGAGACGATTTTCTGGAAGTAGAAAGAGCCCTGCAAAGCCGTGTGCAAAGCGATGAACGCTCTTATGTAAGAGCCGATGCTATTATTGCCATGAAAGGTTTCCAGAATGCACAAAATGATAAATTGTTCCGTACGGCACTTAGAGATACTTCTTACACGGTACAGGCAGCTGCACTTGAAGCCATATTTGCAAGCAAGCCATCTGATGCAGCAGAGCTTGCCAAGCAATTCGAGCAGTCGTACAACACTTCTATTTTCTCGGCGGTGGCAGGCTATTTCGCCGAAGAAGCCTCTCCCGAAAAGTTCGATTGGTTTATGGAGCGTCTTACAAAAATGGGAGGCGGAGACCTATATCAGGTGTTAGGTATTTTTGGTACATATCTGGTAAAATCTACACCTGATGTTCAGAAGAAGAGTTTACCTTTTTTAAAGAAAGTTGTTTTAAAAGATACACAGTTTTATGTGCGTTTTGCGGCATTTCAAACCCTTGCATTGCTGACAGATTTGCCAGAAGTAAAGGAAATATTGAAAGAGGCTATTAATACCGAAAAAGACGAACGTTTGCAGAGAGTGTATCAGCAATACAAAGATTTATAAGCTGTTTTGTAAATCTATCACCCAACGCACAGCTATTTGCCATGAACAGAAATCTGAAAGATGGGCTCAATTTTTTCTCTAAAGTAACGCCTGCCCGTGCTTGGAATGCTTTAAAGAATGTGTCGAGCTATGTGGAGTCGAAAATAACCGGAAAGCCTGTTCATAGGGGTTTGCCAATTGCTATCTCTATTGAGCCTACTACCTCATGCAACCTGCGTTGCCCTGAGTGCCCAAGTGGATTAAGAAGTTTCACCCGTCCAACGGGTATGCTAGAAGAAAAACTCTTCAAACAAACCATTGATGAACTTTCGGAAACGCTCCTATACCTTATTTTTTACTTTCAAGGCGAACCATATTTGCACCCTAAATTTCTGGACTTAGTAAAATATGCTTCACAAAAGGGTATTTATACGGCAACATCTACTAACGCCCATTACCTGAGCGATGCCAATGCAAAACGCACAGTAGAATCTGGCCTCGACCGTATGATAATTTCTATTGATGGCACTACACAAGATGTATACGAGCAATATAGGGTAGGGGGTAATTTATCGAAAGTGATTGAAGGAGCGAAGAATATTGTTAAATGGAAAAAAGAACTGAAATCTTCAACTCCTCATGTTATTTTTCAGTTTCTGGTAGTTAAGCCAAACGAGCACCAAATGGAAGAGGCCAAGCAGTTGACCAAGGAAATAGGCGTTGATGAAATTGCTTTTAAAACTGCGCAGATATACGACTACGAAAATGGCTCAGACCTGATACCAACTATTGATAAATATGCCCGCTATGCCCAACAGACCGATGGTACTTATAAAATCAAGAACAAACTGCTTGACCATTGCTGGAAAATGTGGCATTCATGCGTAATAACATGGGACGGCCTAGTGGTGCCATGCTGCTTTGATAAAGACGGAGAGTATAGGCTCGGTGACCTGAAAAATGATAATTTTCAGACGCTCTGGAACAGCCAACCTTATACCGATTTTCGCCAATCGCTTATTCGCTCACGTTCGGAAATAGAAATGTGCAAAAATTGCACTGAGGGTACAAAAGTTTGGGGTTGATAATTCGGCTTTCATTTTATAGATTTGCCCAGATTTTTATTTTTTAACCAACCGAACCTCTATGAATATTTCAGTAAGAGTAAAACTTATGCTCATGATGTTCCTCATGTTTATCACCTGGGGTTCATGGTATGGACAAATGGGCAAATACCTTTTCACTTCTCTTAATGCTTCCGGCGACCAGATTGGTCTGGCTTATGCCACTTTCTCAATCGCTTCTATTGTTGCTCCTTTCTTTATGGGTATGGTTGCAGACCGTTTTTTTTCTGCCCAAAAAGTAATGGGTGTTTTAAACTTATTAGGTGCGGCAATTCTTTATTTTCTTGTTCAGGAGAAAGACCCTGATGTGTTTTTCTGGTATATTTTAGCATATACGCTTACGTTTGCGCCAAACCTTGCTTTGTCGAGCTCAATTGCAATGAATCAGATGAAAAACCCTGAAAAAGAGTTTCCGTCTATTCGTGTAATGGGTACTATCGCCTGGATTGTGGTAACAAACATTATTGGTTTCTATGGCGTTGGGGATAAAGTAACTATCTTCCAGATTGCCATGTTTACTTCTTTAGTGTGGGGCGTTTTTGCATTTACATTACCAAACACACCACCAAAAGCAACAACAGCAACTTCGTTCGGACAAGTATTAGGAACCGATGCTTTTGTACTTTTCAAAGACCGTTCGTTTTTGATTTTCTTCATTAGCTCAATTCTGGTTTGTATTCCGCTTTCGTTCTATTATGCACATGCTAACTTGTCGCTAACAGAATCGAACATGACAAACGTTGAAAACAAAATGTCATTAGGGCAGGTATCAGAGGTATTATTTATGCTTTTGATTCCTTTTGCTTTAACACGTTTCGGAATCAAGAAAATGTTGATAGTTGGGCTTGTAGCCTGGATTATCCGTTTCATCTGTTTCGGTTACGGTGATGGTATTTCATCTGAGTGGGTGTTGTACCTAGCCATTGTTCTACACGGTGTATGTTATGACTTTTTCTTTGTAACAGGTCAGATTTATACAGATAACAAAGCCGGAGAGAAAATCAAAAACTCAGCGCAAGGACTTATTACTTTGGCAACTTATGGTGTAGGTATGGGTATTGGTTCGGTAATATCGGGCCGAGTACTTGATTTCTACACAACAAAAGATGCTGCAGGTAATATTGTACATAACTGGCAAGGCGTATGGATGATTCCGGCTGGTATTGCAGCAGTAGTATTAGTACTTTTTGTTTTGGTATTTAAAGATAACACCCGTAAAGCTAAAGCTTAATTATGGGCGTAGATTAATTATATCTGATTTCCTTATGGGCTCTAGGGCTCATAAGGAAATTGTTTTTTCAGCGTTCTATGAAACTGACTGGTGTTTTATTTATCATTCTGCTCGTGACATCTTCTTGTAGTACTCTACATTCATTAGATGATATGAATTGTAAATTGAGGGAAGACCGCAGCAAAAACTTTATCGGTAAGTGGAAAGTAACAAGCAACGATAAGAAATTTATCTGGCGTTTTTATTCTGATAATACTACCGCCACTTTACAGAACGAGTACCTGACACAGGTATTTGGTAAAGATGTGCATATAAATTCTTGGAAAAATAGCAAGATTGATACCCTAAGCGTATATTTTACAATAGAAGACCAAAATAACTCTAAAATTGTAAAGCCACGATATAAAATAGATTACTTCATTCTTTCAAACGAGTGCAGAAGAATCGAATTAGTCAATGCCAAAACGCTTGATACGCTGGTATTTAAGCGTAAGCAGTATTTCTACCAATAGCCTATTCTTTAAATTTCAGCGCTTCAACCACTCTCATTTTAGATACTATCAGGGTTGGGATAGTTATCACAGCCAATATCAGTAGTACAGTGGCTACATTCAGCAGCATTATAATGAACCAGTCCCACTCAATAGGTACATAGCTGATGTAATAATTCTCAGGGTCAAGCGGAATTACTTTGAAATAGTACTGAATCAAACCTAGACCAATACCTATAAGGTTACCGTAGAGTATGCCTTTCAGAATAATATTCAGCCCGTTGAAAACAAATATTTTGCGTATCTGAGTATTGTCAGAACCCAAGGCTTTCAACATCCCAATCATTGGTGTGCGTTCCATCATCATCACCAATAGCACCGAAATCATATTAAAACAAGCCACAACCAGAATCAAGCCCAATACAATCAGAATATTTTTATCGAGCAGGCTCAACCAGTCAAAAATAGCCGGAAACATATCGGTTATCTTGGTAGCTCTCATATCCTGATTAATTTCGTTTGTTACTACTGCTGTTGTTTCATCTAAATCATCAAAATTCTTCAGAAAAATCTCGTAGTGCCCGCAGGTATTGTTATCCCACTCGTTCATTTTTTGCACCAAGGCCAAATCGCCTATGATATGGTTTTTGTCAAACTCCTCCAATCCGGTTTCGTAAATGCCTACCACTTTTACTTTTCTGACTCTAGGCGGGTTCTGAATGAAATAAATCAGTACATCGTCAGAGAGTTTTATTTTTAGTCGGGTGGCTATTCTTTTACTGATAATTACTTCGTTCGAAAAGCTCGTATCGGCAAATGTAATTCTTTTTCCTTCTATCAGATTCTGTGAGAATGTCTGCCAGTCGTAGTCTTTGCCAACCCCTTTAATAATGATTCCGGCCAGTTCTTCGCTCGATTTAAGCATTCCGGCCTTGTTTCCCACGGCCTGAACGTGCCTTATTTTGCTGGTTTGACGGTAATTATTATAAAAATTTGTTTTTATTGGCATTGGTGTTTCTTCATACGACTGATTCAGTGTAATTTTGCTGACTTGTATATGAGAGCTAAGGCTGAATAGTTTATCTTTGATCGCTTGTTTGTACCCCACAAGTATTGCAAAAGAGATAATCATAACGGCAAGCCCAATGGCAATACTTGCTATGCCGACCTTAACAACCGTAGAAGTAAAAGACTCTGATTTTGTTTTTTGAATACGCTGCGAGATAAAGCGGGATAAATTCATGTGTTTTTGTGATACAAGCCCGGCTCAATGCCGATTATCGTTGAAATGACAAAAGATTTTTACAAAACTATCATTTTTTGCTTTACAACGATACAAATACCATTAACATTAACGTAAAGCTATTTATTGTGAAAGGCCATAGTGATGGTCTAAAAGATATTGTTCATGCATCATAAAACTAAAGTATTTTTATTTAAGGTCTTTCTTTTAGGTTTGTTGACCCTAGGAACCCTGGAAATATTGTATCAGTTTAACCCATACGCCGAAAGAAACTTAGAAATATCTTATACTGCCAGTATTATAGAAAAATACGATAGACTTCAGTCTTTGCCTTCGCCTAAAATAGTGCTGATTGCAGGCTCAAACTTTGCCTATGGTATCAATAGCGAAATGATTGAAAAGAGCTTTGAGAAACCAACCGTAAACATGGCTATGCACTACGACTACGGCACTGATTTTATGCTACGCCAGATTCAGGACGAACTCCATAAAGGTGATACGGTGATAATGGGCTTTGAATACATTATAGAAACCCAAGGCAATATTGGCGAAAAAATACAAATGGCCAAGGTTTTCCCGAAGGCAAACGAATGGTTTACCTATACAGATATTGCTCAATATCTGAGTGAGCAAGCAAGGGTACGTATTTCGAACTTCAAAATAACGCTTGACAGATTAGTTGGCAATGACGACTCTCACCCAACAGTAGAAGACACAACAAGTATTTTTTTCAGAAAGGCCATAAACCAATATGGAGATTTGATTAGTCATCTTAATAATCCTCCGCTAAAGCATATCCCTCCGGCTGTAATTAACGATAAAATAAGTATGCATCTGGCCATTGCCGATATGAATGCCTTTTATGAAAAAATGCAAAAGAAAGGCGTGAAGGTTTATTATTCGTATCCGTCTTATGCACAGTCGAGCTATGAACAGGAGAAGGAAATTATCAATAAACTGGATAAAGAACTAAGGGAAGAGGCTAAGTTTCCGATTTTAGGCAAACTACAGGATTTTGTTTTTGCCGATAGTTTGTGTCAGGATATGGTCTACCACCTCAATGTCAAAGGCCGTGATATTCGTACACAAAAACTGATTGATTTATTAAAAAATGCCCATTAAGCTGAATGACAGGTACAAAGAAATTTATATATAAGGTATTTTTACTAGGAGCCATAATTATTGGCTCTGTGTGGGTATTTAACAAAATATACATAGCCCAAACCTACCCATATGAGTATCTGGGTGGAATGCTTAACGATAAACACGCACTTGCACAAAAAACGCCCTCACCAAAGGTTTTGTGGGTGGGTGGCTCGAGCGGTTCGTTTGGAATTAACAGCGATAGCCTGCAAAAAAATCTGGACTTGCCTGTGGTGAATATGTCATTTATTGCCCCATTGGGTACTTATTTTTTACTGAACGATGCCCTGAAAGAAGTAAAAAAAGGCGATAAGGTATTTGTAAGTACCGAGTACGATATTGAAAAATACAGTACGCCGCAGGTAATTTATTCGGCAGTTGATTATTACCCCGAAGGAAGTATTTATATAGAAAAAGACACCACAATTGTCGATTTCATAGGGCATAGGGTAAAACACAAACTGGCTAATGTAAGCAAGTTATTCTGGAATGTGTTTTCAAAAAACGATGCCGTTAATGCAAATATTGAAGATAATACCTCGGTTTATTTCAGAAGTGCTTTTTCGCCGAAAGGGGATATTATAAGTCATGTAAACAATACGCCTAAAAAAGTTGATTTTTTTCTGTTTCCGAGAGCGCCAATTAATTATTCAAAGCAGATTGATGACCTTAATTATTTTGTAGGCGAAGTACGCAAAAGAGGGGCAGAGGTTTATTATGTTTTTCCGCCTTTGGCCGAGTCTACTTATAATTATGGTAAAGTGGCTGTTGAGTCTGTTGAAAAACAATTGAACGAAAAACTGAATTGTAACATACTGGGAACAGCCAAAGATTTTGTAAGAAAAGATAGCTCTTTCTTTGATTCGTTTTACCATTTAAAGCCAGCAGGCAGAGACCATAACACCGAGCAGATACTGGAGCTATATAAACAGACCCAAACTAAACGTTAACCTGATTTACACACATTTGCTTATTCACATTTTTTCGATATGATATTTAATTCGATAGAGTTTGCGATTTTTTTTCCGATTGTAACACTTGTTTATTTTCTACTTCAGCATAAGCATCGCTGGTGGTGGTTGTTGGCTACTAGTTGCTATTTTTATATGTTTTTTAAGCCTGAGTATATTCTGATACTGGGTTTTACTATCGTAATTGATTATTTCGCAGGGATATTGATTGAGCAGTCGGAAGGACGAAGACGAAAGTGGTATCTGGTAATGAGTTTGATAGCCAATATTGGGGTGCTAGCGGTGTTTAAGTATTATAATTTCTTTACGCTTGCAATAGGAGAGGCCGGGCTTGCCCGCTTGCCTATGCTTAAGATTCTATTGCCCATTGGCTTATCGTTTCATACCTTTCAGGCTATGAGCTACACTATTGAGGTTTACAGAGGGAATCAGAAAGCCGAGCGTCATTTTGGGATTTACTCATTATATGTGATGTTTTATCCACAATTAGTAGCAGGGCCTATTGAGCGGCCACAGAATATATTGCATCAGTTTTACACAAAACACACTTTCGATTACGACAGGGTAACAAGTGGCTTGAAACTGATGGCCTGGGGTTTGTTTAAAAAAGTAGTAATAGCCGACCGGTTGGCACTTTTTGTTGATAAGGTTTATGACCACCCGCTTGATTATCAGGGGATTCCGATTATAGTGGCGACCATCTTCTTCTGTTTCCAGATTTATTGCGATTTCTCGGGTTACTCTGATATTGCCATTGGCTCGGCAAAAGTAATGGGCTTTGAGCTGATGAAAAACTTCGACCGACCTTATTTTTCGAAGAGTATTTCAGAGTTCTGGCGTAGATGGCATATTTCACTATCGGGCTGGTTCCGTGATTATTTGTATATTCCGCTTGGAGGAAATAGAGTAAGCACCTATCGACGTTATTTTAACCTGTTTTTTGTATTTACTATGAGTGGTTTGTGGCACGGAGCAAACTGGAATTTTATTATCTGGGGTGCTTTACATGGTTTTTATCTGATAGCTGCCATAGTATTGGCCAAGCCTCGTAATTTTATCAATAAAATTACTGGTATCACTAAAGTGCCTTTCTTGTTTAAAATAATACAAGTTTCAATCACCTTTGCTTTAGTCGCATTTGCCTGGATATTTTTCAGAGGAACTTACCTTGAATTAAGCTGGACATGGCATTTGGTTACGCATCTTTTCACAGGTTTGCCTTCATTGTCTGAGTTCATGCATCTCGATTATATTTCGCAGTATGTGTTTTTAGATAAAGGAGCTAAAGAGTTCTTTCTTGCCATTGCTTTAATCATATTTATGGAGGTAATTCATTACATGCAGCGTGGTAAAAGTATGCGTGAGTGGATAAGTAATAAACCAACAATTATCCGTTGGGGTATTTATTACTTGTTTATCATGATGTTTTTCATTCTTGGCGTCTTCGATTCTCCGGCACAATTTATCTATTTTCAGTTTTGATGAATGTTTGTCTTGAACTGTGATTGACCTGATTTTATGATTGACCTGAATTTTATGTAATACAAAGATCAAATGCATAGTATAAAAAAGACGGATAATCTCCGTCTTTTTTATTGATAAGTCCTATTGTCAATTTGCAGAAAATCAGAGTAATCATAAAATCAGGTCAATCACAGTTCAAGACAAGAAAAATATTTTTATTAATCTACTTGTTTGGTAGATTATATATATTTTACTTTGTAACAGAATCAAATAGTCATCAACAAATAGGACATACCTACTTTTGTTTGACACCACGGTCGTGTGTCTTGATTGGAAGACGGAGAGTCTCATAAACTCTTTTAAGTGGTTCGACACCACTCACGACAACACATTAATAAGGTTCAGTATTTTAGCACAAGCATGGCTTAATCCTCATTGATAATGATTTTGAATTATTTAGCACTCGCTGTTCCTTTCTTTTTATTTTTTATTTGGCTCGAATATTATATAGCCAAAAAGCAAGGAAAAGATTATTTTAAATTTAATAGCTCAATTGCCAATATCAATGTGGGTATTGCCGAGCGTTTAATCGATTTATTTGCAGCAGGTGGGTTTTATTTTTTTTATGATTACCTGCACACGCATTTTGCTATTTTTGATATTCAACCAAGTATTTTATTGTGGATTGCGCTATTACTTGCCACCGATTTTCTTTGGTATTGGTACCACAGATTTGGGCACGAAATCAATCTCTTCTGGGGGTTTCATGTGGTGCATCACACGAGCGAAGAGTTTAATTATACAGCCGCTACCCGTATTACTATTTTTCAGGCCCTTGTTCGTACATCTTTCTGGTCGGTATTACCTGTTATTGGATTTCCGGCAGAAATGATAACCACTATTTTACTTGTGCATGGTCTGTATCCATTTTTTACACATACTCGTTTGATAGGTAAATTAGGAATACTAGAATACATTATCGTAACGCCGTCACACCATAGGGTGCACCATGCAAGCAATGAGCAATATCTGGATAAAAACTATGGCGATATGTTCATTATCTGGGATAAACTTTTCGGAACTTTTGCCGAAGAAAAAGAAGAACCCACTTTTGGCCTTACCAAACAACTGGGTAGTTATAGTTTTTTATGGCAGCATTTCCATTTTCTGGTTGAGATTGCCTATGCTGCTAAAGAACAAAAAGGATTCTGGAACAAACTAAAAGTAATATTCGGAAAACCCTCTGAGTTTGACCCCGAAATGCGTGCAAAGGCCGAAAAAAGATTCTTATCGGTCAGAAAAGTAAAAGCACATACCACCAAGTTCCGCAAGTATGTAATTGTCCAGATAGCCTTTACTGTCACCGCTTTATTCTTGTTATTATTTTTTGAGCATTACATAGCGTTTTTCTTACAAACCATGATAGCTCTCTTTATACTTGTAACACTTATAAACTGTGGGGCTATTTTAGAGCAAAGGCGATGGGTTTTTTATCTTGAGTTTATACGAGCAAGCCTTATAACAATTACCACATTTTATTATTTCCCCAATCCCACGCTTATTGGTATGTCAATAGTATTACTTATAGTGAGTCTGGCTTATTTTTCCAACTTGCAAAAGCTATATTTAAGGCTCATTTATGGCAAAAGAAAGATACTGAAAAGTGTTTAAATAGATTGTAATTTTTTATTCATCGTAATAGGTTATGGTTGTCAAATTAGCTTGGTTAGTTTCTAGCCAAGCACAATTTTCCAACTAAAAACTAACGTTTCTCGTTAAACGATTGATTTATACTTAAATTTAGGTTTTCAATTAAATATTCACAAAACCATTTTAAAATTATGCAATTCGAAACCCTTCAATTACATGCAGGCCAGGTAGTAGACCCAGTTACCAATTCCAGAGCAGTACCTATTTATCAAACAACTTCTTATACATTTAATAATGCAGAGCACGGAGCCAACCTGTTTGCCTTAAAAGAGTTTGGCAATATATATACTCGTATCATGAACCCAACGAGTGATGTTTTTGAGAAACGCATTGCTGCGCTAGAGGGTGGGGTAGCCGCATTAGCTGTGGGGTCAGGCCATGCAGCACAATTTATTGCTATCAATAATATCACAACCGTTGGCGATAACTTCATTACCTCTTCATTTTTATATGGTGGTACGTACAATCAGTTTAAAAACTCTTTTAAAAATATTGGTGTTGAAGCACGCTTTGCTAATGGAGACGATGTGTCGAGCTTCGAAAAACTGATAGATGAAAAAACTAAGCTTATCTATCTTGAAACTATCGGTAACCCGGGCTTTAGTGTGCCAGATTTTGAGGCTTTTGCCAAATTAGCTCAAAAATATGATATTCCATTAGTGGTTGACAACACCTTTGGTGCCGGTGGAGCTATTGCTCAGCCAATCAAACACGGTGCAAACATTGTGGTAGAATCGGCTACAAAATGGATTGGTGGGCACGGTACTACTATGGGAGGTGTAATTGTAGATGCAGGAAATTTCAATTGGGGCAATGGTAAATTCCCTCAGTTTACAGAGCCTTCGCCGAGCTATCATGGCTTAGTGTTGAACGATGTTTTTGGTATTGGTGGCCCATTCGGCAACATCCAGTTTATTATCAGAGCCAGAGTTGAAGGTTTGAGAGACTGGGGCCCGGCACAAAGTCCATTCAACTCATTCTTATTATTACAAGGTTTAGAAACCCTTAGCTTAAGAGTTGAAAGAATAAACGAGAATGCCTTGAAACTAGCACAATGGTTACAAGCGCACGAGCAAGTTGAAAGTGTTAACTATCTTGGTTTACCAGAAAACCAATACCACGCATTAGCGAAAAAATACCTTAATCGTGGGTTTGGTGGTGTGTTGTCTTTTAAACTAAAAGGTGATAAAGCAAAGGCATCTAAATTTGTTGATAGCCTGAAACTGATAAGCCATTTGGCCAACGTGGGTGATTCAAAAACTTTGATTATCCACCCGGCTTCAACTACGCACTCTCAGTTGTCAGATGCTGAGCAAGCAACTGCAGGCGTTGAACCAACGCAGTTACGTCTTTCGGTAGGTATTGAGCATATCGACGACATCAAGGCTGATATTGAACAAGCTTTGGCTGGTTTGTAAGTAACTAAAGGATTTAACTCGTAGCTATGTTTAGCTGCGAGTTGAATTTTAAAACTTATCTCTATAAAGCAAAATAAGTTGCTAGTAGCAATCACCGCAGGTGAAACGAACTATGGGCATCATTAAAGATATGCGTTGAGGACCCTAAACTTCTACAAGTTTGTAAAGTGCACAACGTGGTTTTTTGTACTCTGATAGCTTCGTTGTTTTAATAAACTAATGAGGCAATCTGGCTTGGCTTATCATTAGCCAAGTCAGATTTTTTTTTGAACCTGTTTATTGGGATTCACAATATAAACGTTCTTTGGAATGCCTCGTTTTGTAGAGACAGGGACTAGGCGTCCCCGCATTGCCCTGTCTCTACTTTGCGCACCCTGAGAAATTATCTTGTAAAGAATTACAGAACGCTTATTTCTTGAATCCTAATAAACAGGTTAATAGATACTACAGAAAGTAAACAATTAAAACAGATTTTAAAATTTTATTAATTAATCTAGTAAATTGATAGATTTTATAGATTTAATTTTTATATTTGCATTACCTTCAATAAACTAAACTAAAAACTTTTTCAACAATTACACACAAAAGTACACACCATGATTTCTAAAAAAGCTAAATATGCATTGAAAGCCTTAAAGGTTTTGGCTGAAAAGTATGGTGAAAAAGATTCACTGACCGTAACCGATATTGCAAGCGAAGAGAATATACCCAGAAAGTTTCTGGAAACTATTCTGCTTGAGCTGCGTAATAACGGTCTTCTAAGCAGCCATAAAGGCAAAAACGGAGGGTATTCTTTAAGTCTAGAACCTCATAAAATTACGCTTGCCCGTATCTTACGTATTACTGATGGCCCTATTGCACCAACCCTGTGCGTATCTATTTATTATTATGATAAATGTGATGATTGTGGCGACGAAGAAACCTGCCCGATACGCCCGATTATGCTGAAAGTACGTGATGCAAATCTGAAAGTATATGAAAATACCACCCTGCTCGATTTTGTGAATAAAAAAGAATTAGAGCTGGTCTAATTCATTGTTTTGCTTAGCCAATTGTTTTCTCAGAAGAGTTTGCTATGCTTAGGGTATCATATTTCAATAGTGCAATCAGGGCATTTTTCAAACAGTTGTTTTGATTTTTACCAAACATAAACTACGATTTTGTAGTTTTTTAGAAAAGCCTGATTTATAGTTTCACAACCATAAGTTACTTTTAACGGATACTTGTATTACATTTTTAGCAAGTGGTTCATCAGGTAAAGATCAAGACTCACAGGCACCTCTGAATAAGCTTTCATCACTTTTCACATAAATAGGATTAAAGCACAAATGACCTGGCAAAGCATATACGAATGGCGAAAAAAGATTTTGATGCAATAATTGTGGGCTCAGGCCCAAATGGTTTAGCTGCGGCAATAGTTTTACAGCAAGCAGGTTTATCTGTTTTAGTAGTTGAAGCAAAAAGCACAGTAGGTGGGGGCTTGCGTTCGGCAGAATTGACACTGCCTGGTTTTATACATGACATTTGTTCAGCCATTCATCCTCTGGCAGTAGCTTCTCCGTTTTTCAGAACTTTGCCCTTAAACAAGCACGGACTTGAATTTATAGAGCCACCCATAGCAGCCGCTCATCCGTTCGACGATGGAACTGCGGCTGTATTGCTACGGTCACTGGAAGAAACCGCCGAGCGATTTGGTGAAGATAAAAAAATGTATCTGAACCTGATAACATCTTTAACAGAGAAATTTCCGGCACTAACCAACGATATATTAGCTCCTTTGCGTATTCCTGAAAATTTATTGGCTTATACAGGTTTTGGGCTTAAAGCAATTTTACCGGCTACTTTGTTAGCCAAACTTTTTTCTACCGAAACAGCCAAAGGACTTTGGGCAGGTATGACAGGGCACTCTATTTTGCCTCTCAGTAGGCTTACCACCTCAGCTATTGGCTTGGTATTAATGGCAGCAGGGCACGCGTACAACTGGCCTATACCCAAAGGTGGCTCACAGAGTATTGCCAATGCATTGGCTTCTTATTTTCAATCATTAGGCGGAAAAATTGAAACCAATTTTTATGTAAAATCATTACAGCAATTACCTTCATCAACAGCTGTATTATTTGATGTAACTCCCCGACAGCTATTACAAATAGCCGGCCATACTTTTTCTTCTATTTACCGATCGCAATTAGAAAGATTTAAGTATGGCATGGGGGTTTTTAAAGTTGACTGGGCACTTGCTGAGCCTGTTCCTTTTACGGCTGAAGACTGCCGCAAGGCCGGAACTATTCATGCAGGTGGTTCTTATAAAGAAATAGCATTGGGCGAAAAGGAAACATGGCAGGGCAAACATGCTGAAAAACCTTTGGTTCTGTTGGCACAGCAAAGTATTTTTGACCCTACCCGTGCACCGCAAGGAAAGCAAACACTCTGGGGCTATTGCCATGTTCCGGCACATTCAACTAAAGATATGACAGAAGCCATCGAAAAACAGGTTGAGCGATTTGCTCCCGGTTTCAGAGAACGCATACTTGCCCGACACGTAATGAACACAGCTCAGATGGAAGAACATAACCCAAATTATGTTGGCGGAGATATAAACGGTGGCGCTTTAGACATCACACAACTGTTTACTCGCCCGGCTCTTCGCTGGTCGCCTTACCGAACGTCTACCAAAGGTTTGTATATTTGTTCGTCGTCTACACCACCGGGTGGAGGTGTGCATGGCATGGCGGGTTATCATGCAGCACAACGGGCCTTAAAGGATTTATTTTAATACAATCGTAAAAAATATTTTATTTATATTGAGCGCCAAAACCACTATATCACTCTAAACATGTCAAACCCTACGAAAAGAATTGTATTAACTGAAGACTGGACAGTCGTCGTCTTAGGATTCTCCATCATTTTACTAGCCGTTTTAGGCGTTTTATTACCTGTTCCTTCTTTTGGCTGGAACAATACCAGCGAGTTGCTCGATAAAGTACTCTCAGGTGCCAACATACAGAAAATTCTTATTCAACTAGTGGCTGTGGTTATTGTGGCGGTAGCTGGGGCACTTTTATTGGGTAAGTCTGTCAAACCTTTTTTTACGGGTTTACCAGTAGTCTACTTTTTAACTATTCTGGCTTTAATCATTACTGGGAATAGTGCTGCAAAAGACTTGAATCTGGAAGCCGTAATCTTTAGCCTTATTATTGGTTTAGTGATTGGCAATACAGTTAAATTACCTGAATGGCTCAAAGCCGCCTTATCGACCGAATTATTTGTGAAAGTAGGTTTAGTGCTCTTAGGCACAAGCGTTATTTTTTCTGATATTCTTAAATCTGGTTCTTTGGGTATCATTCAGGCGCTTGTAGTTGTAGTATCAGTTTGGTATTTCGCATTCTGGCTTTCTAAGAAAATGGGTATCGACGAAGAAATGGGAATTATGCTTTCGAGTGCTGTTTCTATTTGTGGAGTTTCGGCTGCTATTGCTACCTCTGGCGCTATTAAAGGCGATTCTAAGAAATTATCTTATGTAATATCGCTGGTATTGATTACGGCTATACCGATGATGATATTTATGCCTTATGCCGCTAAAGCAATGGGGCTTTCAGAAGCGGTAACAGGAGCATGGCTTGGCGGAACTATCGATACTACAGGTGCCGTAGCCGCTGCCGGAACATTGGTGGGCGAAGAAGCTCTTAAAGTAAGTACAATCGTTAAGTTTTCACAAAACTTGTTGTTGGGTGTAGCTGCCTTTGCTATTTCTATCTACTGGACAGTTACCAACAACCCATTGGCAAAAGATAAAGATACTAAGCCATCATTAGGCGTAATCTGGGAGCGTTTCCCTAAGTTCGTTTTGGGTTTTGTGGCAGCTTCATTATTGTTCTCATTTGCTTTATCGCCTGAAACAGTAAGCTCGGTAAAAGGAAGTCTTAAAAATTTTCAGGGTTTATGGTTTGCTTTAGCTTTCACAAGCATTGGTTTAGAAACAAATTTCGCTGACATATTCAATAAAGACAGCAAAAAGCCTTTGTATGCCTTTCTTATTGCACAGGGCTTCAATATACTTGTAACATTGCTTGTTGCTTATTTTTTGTTTAGATAAGTAGCTTACTGAATTCAAATATGTGTGTGGCCGTCTCAAAAGAAAGCTATACAAAATATTATTTGGAAAGGCTTCAACCCCACACCCCAACGGCAGCGGCCGACCGTCCCTCTCCCCAACTATGGGGAGAGGGGCTTTTTTGTCCCCTCCCCACAGTTGGGGAGGGTTAGGGCGACCCGCGTAGGGTGGGGTCTTTCCCAAATATTATTTGGTATAGAAAACTTTTGAGACGGCCTCACAAGTGTTATAAAGAGGTTTTTCAGCATGTCGCTTTTTTATTCCTAAAAATGAACTCAATTCTTTGTTTAGAATGTTATGCAATAAAATACTAAATCTATTAAACTTATAGATTAAATATTTTTATATTTGCTTCATCTAAAACCAAGGAAAATTATGAGATTATTTACCACATTTGTAGCATTAGGCTTATCGGTAGCCACTTTCACAGCGCAAGCACAAAAAAGCCCGAAAAACGGTAATTGGCGCGGTACTTTTAAACTAGCCAATGAGCAAGAAGCTCCCTTCAATTTTGAACTGCAAGGTAAAACAGCCTATTTACTCAATGGCGCAGAGCGATTTGAGCTAAAAGGCATTACTCAAACCAAAGATTCCTTGTTTATTCCCGTTGATATTTATGATGCGGTTATTGCAGCAAAAATTATTAACCCAAATACGCTTTCGGGTGTATTTAAGAAATTCAATACGGCCAAACCAGATAAGGGAATTGAATTTACAGCAGAATACGGTAAAAAGTATCGTTTCTTTGAGAACCCCGGCGCAGCAAGTGTCAGCCTTCAAGGTAATTGGGATGTTGTGATAGGAGAGAGCACAAATAAAATTGTAGGGGTATTTGAGCAATTCGGCAGTAAACTGACTGGAACATTCCTGACCACCACAGGCGACTACCGCTATTATGAAGGCTCAGTGCAAGGCAATAATTTTTACTTGTCAGCTTTTAGTGGCTCAGGTGTATCGTTGATTAAAGGCAAAGTGACAGGCGACGATTTAAGCGCCGAAATAATTAATATCAGAGGCTCTCAGCCAATAAAAGGCGTGCGTAACGATAAAGCCGAGCTGCCAGATGCCTACACTTTAACCACTATTAAAGAAGGAACCGATTTTGATTTTACCTTCCCTGATGCCTTTACCGGAAAACCTGTTTCTTTAAAAGACCCTAAGTACAAAGGTAAAGCGGTGTTAGTGACAATTCTTGGTAGCTGGTGCCCCAACTGTCTTGATGAAGCGGCTTTTCTGGCGCCTTGGTACAAAGCCAATCGCAAAAGAGGCGTTGAAATAATAGGCTTGTCATTCGAACGTAAAGATGACCCTAAATATGCCAAAGAACGATTAGAAGTACTTAAAAAACGCTTTGGTATTGAATATGATTTACTTTTTGCAGGTATAGCCGATAAAGATGTTGCCTCAAAAGCATTACCTGCCCTAAGCGCAGTATTATCGTTCCCAACCACTATATTGGTTGATAAAGACGGAAAAGTGAGTAAAATTCATACTGGCTATACAGGCCCGGCTACAGGTAAATACTACGAAGAGTTTGTAAAAGAATTCAACAAAGATATTGACGAAGTATTAGGCGCAGAGTACACAGTTGCTAAGCCTAAGCAAGCTGATAGATAATATATTATTGGGCAGGTGTTTTTACGGCACCTGCTCATTTCCTGCATTTTAATAAGTAAATCATCTAAATTTTAACCTTTTTTTTGTAAGAAATTATTTTTGAAATTAATCTACTAAAGTAATAGACTATATAGATTATTTGTTTATATTTGCATCATCAAACTAATTCACAACAATAAAAACCATAATAATTTTATAGATATGAGTAACTATAGCCAAAAATATGACCCGGCTCTGTGGGATACTGAGATTGCGGTAAAAAAGAATAATGCTAAGTTGTTACCATTAGCAACTGGCTCAAAAGTACCCGATATTACTTTCAAAAAAGATATGGGTATCTGGCAAAATGTTTCGTATCGATTCAATTATACTCCGGCCACTATAAAATCTATCATTGATAATAGACCATTGGTGATTAGCTTTTTATCGGGCGGTTGGAATAATTATGGTTTAAAACATCTGAAACTATTAAATCAGGCGTATGCTGAGATTGCGGCGCTTGGTGGTAATCTGTTAGTAATTGTACACGCTTCTTATGCCGATGTAAGAGAAATGGTGCAATACTTTGAGATTCCGTTCAATGTGATAGCAGACCCTACGAATGAAATTTCAGAACGATTTGGTTTGTTTTCAAAAGATGTACCCGTGTGGGATAAAGTATCGGGGATTTCAGAAGAAGTGCCGATTCCGGCTACTTATGTACTCAATCAGTATGGTAATGTAATATATCATACCATCGACGAGGACTTCTTACATACATTTTCGGCCACAAAAGTATTAGGGGCGGTGTTTGCCGCTGTTAATAGAGTGCCCTTTATTTCAGACTATAATTACGCAGCTTAAGAAATTATACGCTCATGAAAATCGCATCAAACATCAATTTCCTTACTATTCCGGGCTTGGCTAGTTCTGGCCCAAGACACTGGCAGACAATCTGGGAAAAACAGCACCCGTATTTGTTTACCCGAGTTGAACAAGATAACTGGGATTTGCCCGCATGTGCTGCCTGGGTTGAAAAATTGCAGGAATATGTAGCACAGCTAAACCAACCAACTGTTTTGGTAGCGCATAGCCTTGGCTGCTTAACTGTGGCGCATTGGGCACAAAAATACTTTTCGCCATTGGTGAAAGGTGCTTTGTTGGTGGCTCCGGCCGATGCTGAATATTCGGAGAGATTGAATTTTGTTGAGGGTTTTAACCCTATACCTAATACGCCGCTTCCGTTTGAAACTGTGGTAGTGGCTAGCACCAACGATATTTATGCCTCTATTGAACGCTCTGAATACTTTGCTGATAGTTGGGGCAGTACATTTTTAAATATTGGAGAAAAAGGGCATATCAATGCCAGTTCAGGATTTGGCGAGTGGAAAGAAGGAAAAATTATTCTGAACCAGTTTGTTAATGTTTTAACCGACCCCTTTCAGCTTCAATGCGCTTAAAAAGGTGATTCGTCGGGATTTTATCATGAAAATTAATTAACCTAAACAATATTGCTCCTTTGCTTATGGCAGGGAGAAGGTATCGCTTTGTCACAATTTTTTACATTTTGAGGAATTTTGTAAAATTTGACTATTTTTGTGACTGATACAATAATCTAACCTAATGAAAAGAGTTTACCTAAGTGATTCGGGCCCGAAAGTATCAGAAGCAATTTATGGTTTCTGGAGATGGAATGATGAAGGGCAAAGCACAACTTCACAAATTGAAAAGATAATCAATCTTTGCTTAGAATTAGGCATCAATACCTTCGACCACGCCGATGTATATGGCAACAATACGATTGAAGAGCATTTTGGTAAAATTATCAAGAACAAATCCTTCAAGCGTGAAGATATAGTGTTATTCAGCAAATGCGGAATCAGACATTCTGACGATGGCACTTTTGAATATTATGATACTTCAAGAGACCACATTCTGAAAAGCGTTGATAACTCGCTGAAAAGACTCAAAACAGATTATCTTGATATTTTCTTGTTGCATCAAAGCGATTTTCTAGCCGACCCTGAGCAAACAGCCAGTGCTTTAGCACAGGTGGTTAATTCAGGTAAAGTTAATCATATAGGGGTAGCCAATTTTACGGTGTTTCAGCACCAATTGCTGGCTTCATACCTTACAATCCCGATTGTAACCAACCATATTGAGTTAAACCTCATGAATACAAGTGCTATTGAAGACGGTCGCATTGATTTCATCAAGCAAAGTTTCAGTAAGCCGTTAGCATGGGCACCATTGGCAGGTGGTAGAATATTAAATGGTGAAGACATAAAAGCAGTTAACCTAAGAGCTAAACTAGAGAAAATCGGTAGTAAATACGATGCTAATATTGAACAAACAGCAGTAGCCTGGTTGATGAAATTAGGTACTTTACCTATCATTGGTTCAATCTCTGAGAGCCGTATCCGAAATGCCGCTAGTGCAACAGGCGTAAAACTAAGCAATCAGGATTGGTACGAGATTTATAATGTGGTGTGTGGACCAAAAAACACCGATATTTCGCACGAATAAACCAGCACTAAAAGCTAATTAAAATACATCTGCAAATCCATTATTCGGCTCTTGTCGGGTAATGGATTTTCTGTTTATATTCTTTATCTTTGTTCAAAACGTATTCAAGCACTTCAATTAAAAGCTCAACATGAAACATCTTTTCATTCTCTGCTGCCTATTCCTAAGTTTCGCAATTCATGCACAAAAAAACAAATCAGGAGGCTTACTTAAGCCTGAGCAGGCACTAATGGATATTCGCCATTATACCGTAGCATTAGAAGTAAAACCAAGCACACAGAGCATCAGCGGTTATACCGAAATAGACCTGATAACCGATAAAACTACCGATGTGTTGCTTTTTGACCTGGTAGAAACTTTTACGATTGATAAAGTATGGGTAAATGGCAAAGAAGAAAAGTTTAAGTTCGATAATGAGTTAATCCGTATTACACTAGCATCGCCTTTAGCACCAGGAAAGGCAAAGGTGAAAATTCAATATGGTGGCAAGCCTATTATTGCCCCTCGTCCGCCATGGAAAGGTGGTTTCACTTGGGCGGCCGATACAATAGGTACACCTTGGATTGCTATTACTTGTCAGAGTCAGGGCGCAAAAATGTATTTTCCGTGTAAAGACCATCCAAGCGATGAGCCAAACGAAGGTGCCGATTTGATTATAACTGTACCGAAAGGATTAGTGGTAGCAGGGCCGGGTTTATTACAAAGCCAGACAACCAAAAAAGACAAAAGCACTTTTCATTGGAAAACCAATTATACTATCAATAATTACAGCATCCTTTTCAATGTAGGTAAGTTTAAAGTGGTTTCCAGAAATTATACAACTGTCAACGGTAATACTGTGCCGATACAATTTTATGTGTTGGAAGAACATGCAAACCTAGCTGAGAAACATCTGGATATATTTGAAAGGATTATTAAAACACAAGAAAAATATTTTGGCGAGTATCCGTGGGTAAAAGAAAAAATAGCTATTTGTGAAACGCCACATCTTGGCATGGAGCACCAGACTATGAATGCCTATGGTAATAAGTTTAGGTACGCACTAGTAGGAGGGCAGGATTTCGATTGGTTGATGCACCACGAATTTGGGCATGAATGGTGGGGTAACAAGGTAACAGGCATTGATTGGGCCGATATGTGGATTCAGGAAGGAATATGTTCTTTTGGCGATGCGCTATATACCCGTGAACATGAAGGCGAAGAGGCGTACCTGAAAAGAATGGCACGCACAGCCCGTGCTACTCAAAATAAATTACCCGTAGTTTTAGGCGAACACATGGATGCTGATACAGTGTATCATGCCGATATTTATGGTAAAGGTGCATTTTTTATGCACACGATGCGCTATATTATTGGCGATGATATTTTCTTTCCGGCATTGAAGAAATTCGCTACCAGCCCTGAATACACTTATGATAACTTGGTTAATACCAAAAATGTAGAGGCTTTTTTCAGCCGTGAATCAAAGCAGAATCTAAAACCCTTATTTGATTTTTATTTGCGCTCAACCCAGAAGCTGGAGGTAGATGTAAAGCAAACTGGCGACGAAGAATACCAGATTGCTGCGCTCAATTATACGGAGCCTTTACCGATCGATATTGAGCTTGATGGCAAAATAGAACGCAAAATAATTGGTACACAACCTATTAAAGTGAAGAGTAAAATGGCTCCGGTGGTCGATCCGAAAGTATATTATCTCAAAAAAGTGATTTATGAGTAATAGTTTTGCACTTAGAGTAGGTTTAATATTGTTTTTCTGACCGAAAAGGTACTTTAGGAGGTCAAATAATAATATTTAGACCTACTCTTGTTGCAGGACGTATGTAAATCTACTAATTTTGCATTTTAGAAACCTATCATGACAGAACAAATTCTTATTCTTGATTTCGGCTCACAATTTACACAATTGATTGCCCGAAGAGTTAGAGAACTTAACGTGTATTGCGAAATACACCCTTTCAATAAAGTCCCAGCCATCACTTCTGAAATAAAAGGTATTATCCTTTCGGGTAGCCCGTGCTCAGTACGTGAAGAAGATGCGCCATTCGTTGATTGGCAAGCGTTTCCGGCTGAAATCCCGGTTCTTGGTATTTGCTACGGTGCACAGATGATGGCCCAGACAGGTGGCGGAGAAGTGTTGCCTTCGTCTATCAGAGAATATGGCCGTACAATCTTGAACAAGATAGATAACCGCTATGCTTTATTCAAAGATGTTGCCGATAATACGCAGGTTTGGATGTCGCACAGTGATACCATAGCCAGCCCGCCAACCGGTGCCGATATTATTGCTTCTACTGAAACCGTAAAAGTAGCTGCTTTTAAATTGCATGACCAACCTCGCTATGGTATCCAGTTCCACCCAGAGGTTACACATACACTACAAGGTAAAACAATCATCAAAAACTTTGTTGTTGATATTTGCGAATGTTCTCAGAGTTGGACACCGACCTCGTTTGCAGAAGAGTCAATCAAAGAGTTGAAAGAAAAACTAGGCGATGATAAAGTCATCATGGGCTTATCGGGTGGCGTTGATTCATCGGTAGCTGCTACTTTAATACACCACGCCATAGGCAAAAACCTTTATTGCATATTTGTAGATAATGGTCTTTTGCGTAAAAATGAATTTGAAGAAGTACTTGAATCATACAAAGGCTTAGGACTGAACGTAATCGGTGTTGATGCCAGAGAACAATTCTATACTGCACTTGAAGGCTTAACTGACCCTGAAGCTAAACGTAAGGCTATCGGCAAAACATTCATTGATGTTTTTGATGCCGAGTCTCACAAAGTAGAGGGTGCAGCATGGTTGGGGCAAGGCACTATTTACCCCGATGTAATTGAGTCGGTATCTGTAAAAGGGCCTTCGGTTACAATCAAGTCTCACCACAATGTAGGTGGCTTGCCTGACTTCATGAAGCTGAAAGTGGTTGAGCCGCTAAGATTGTTATTTAAAGATGGCGTGCGTGAAGTAGGTAAATCATTAAATATCCCTGATAATATCCTTGGTCGTCACCCATTCCCCGGACCTGGTTTGGCAATCCGTATTCTTGGCGATATTACAGTTGATAAAGTAAAGATTTTACAAGAGGTTGATGCTATTTTTATCAATGCACTAAAAGACAGTGGTCTTTACGATAAAGTGTGGCAAGCAGGAGCTATGTTGTTACCGGTACAAAGTGTAGGTGTAATGGGCGATGAGCGTACTTACGAAAAAGTAGTTGCGCTACGTGCCGTAACAAGTGTAGATGGTATGACAGCCGACTGGGCGCACTTGCCTTATGAGTTCCTTGCCGATGTGTCGAACGAAATCATAAACAGAGTGAAAGGTGTAAACAGAGTGGTATACGATATTAGCTCAAAACCACCTGCAACTATCGAATGGGAATAATTCTCAAATCAAGCATAAATAAAAAAGCTCTTTCAACCGAAAGAGCTTTTTTAGTATATAACATTCAAAGAATATCTCTATTAATTGGCACTGATTTCTCTTAATTGAAGTTTATCAGCATTTGCTAATTTATCGCTTGTTTTGTTGTCTACGGCTTTGGTTGCTGTAGCTTCAGTGCTTGCAACTGCAACTAATTCTTCTTTGGCTTTTCTAGCCTGAAATCGTCTCACTTCCAGCCAGTTTGCTACTAGGAAATAACACACCAAGAGGAAAAGTATAAAGAAACAAAGCTCTGTATTGCTGAAATATAACCTGGCTGAATAAGTCATAACTGTCAGCAAAATTGTAACAGCATAGAGTGTAAATGACGCCTGCATATGAGATAGTTTATTATCTATCAGCAAATGATGCATGTGCATGCGGTCTGCCTTGAATGGCGACTTGCCTCTTAAAATACGTACCGAAAATACACGGATAGTATCGAAAATTGGCACAACCAATATAACAATGGCAATGATTGGCGCACTCACAAACGAACTGCTTGGATCCCAAGCGTGTAATACATTAAAATGGATGAACTTTACAGCCAATACTGTAATAATATAGCCGATAATCAACGAGCCTGTATCACCCATGAATATCTTATTATTCTGCGAGAAATTGAATCTTAAAAAGCCTAACAAAGCACCTGATAAACAAAGTGCAAGACAAGCTAGCGAATAATGGTGATTAACCAAAAACCAAAGACCAAAACCACCGCTGGCAATCATGCCTATACCACCTGCAAGGCCATCGATACCATCGATAAGATTAAAAGCGTTAATCATGGCTACAAATATAAAAATTGTAAGCCCAATACTAAGTAAATAAGGAATTTCGCCTATACCAAATATGCCAAAAAGGTCAGAAATACGTAAGTCACAACCAACCACAACAATGGCCGAGGCTATAACCTGAATACCTATTTTTTTAGTCGGAGACAGCGCATATAAGTCGTCTTTGATTCCTAGAAAGAACAAAATTGTCATTCCGGCAAAAACTTTATGTAATAAAATACCTTCATCACCAAAATTCCATATCATGTAGCCAATCAATATACCAGCAAAAATGGCAACTCCGCCAAAAGTAGGAGTAGGAGTGCTGTGCGAACTTCTTTTAACAGGGTTATCCATTAAACCACGAAGTCCACTTATATTGATGATAACAGGTATTGACCGCAGACTTATAAATAATGCGATAATAGCTGAAATAAGGATCTGGATGTTTTTATCTGGTATTAGTGATTCAAATGTGGGAAACATTAGATTTTGATTTTAGATAATACTTTTGGGGTATCTAATTTTACAAAATAAACACTTTTTTTTTTCTTAAAAGAAAAAAGTGAACTTCTTTTTGCTATTTTTTTTATCAAATGGCGATAATCCTCTCACGTACGGCTTTGGCAGGATTTCCTTGGTAGATCTGATAAGCATCAAGATTGTGTGTGGCAACAGAATTAACGGACAGAACCGCATGAGAAAAACAGGTAACCCCTGTACAAATAATAGATTTAGCACCTACCCACACCCCATCTTCAAGTACTATGTCTTTAATAATGAGGTCAAACGCTTCTTTTTTATAATCATGGTTGCCTGATAAAAGCAAAGCCCCTTGCGAAACGCAAACGTTATTGCCGATACTGACTTTACCAATGTTATCTATCCAAACGCATTCACCAATCCAAACGTTATTACCTACTACTAAGTTCCAGGGTGCTTTTATGTTTACCTTTGGTTTTAAAGTAAGACCCTTGCCAATTTTAGCCCCAAAGGCTTTTAAAATAGCTTTTTTTATTGGCCCTGGTATTGGCAAATACGAATTTATAAATATATGGTTGGTAATAAACCATATAAATGTTATCAAAAAACCTCGTGTGAGCGTTGATTCTTTATACCAGTCGTTATTGAATTTTGATAAGTCTGTTTTATTCATTTAGAAGTGTTTTTGATGAAAAAGTAACTTAAACTCAATAAATAATAGATTGATAGATTCGTTGGGTGAAATTATGATATATTAAACGTATTTCACCAACGGGTTGAATTTTAGATACTACGTAATTTATTAATCAACAAGCCGCTTTTGTGTCGACCTTCATCCAGACGGTCGGAAAGGTATGTTTTTGTTGCTTCAAAGTGCTTTTTGTAACTCTCTTTATCGCCCATTTCTACAATGTTGGCCCACTCGTGCACAGCGGTATGAAAAGCAAGGTCTTCTCCTCTGATACTTTTATCAAACAAGGCCGACTGAATAGATTCTTCCAGTAAGTCTTCATTCATAAAAAGATACTCTGCCATACCCACTCTGAGCTTGAATGGTGGCGTTTGGCACACAAGATTACGGTATGGGTTTGTGCCTAACTTATGCCAGGTATCTACCATTGCCAGTAAACTCAGGTGTGAGTTAGGCTTATGACCTTTATCCTGACTAAGGCTGAACTCACTCATGATTTTATCATCGAGCATCAGCGTATCATCTTTATCCTTAAAAACGTGGTCTCGTGCAGCATAAATGCGCTTACGGAATTTCTTTTCGTCTTCTTCTATCATCATTTCAAACAATTCCATTTCGCAATTGGCATATTTTCTTACATCTTTCTTGGCATAAGGGTTCAATAAAGCCAATCCCGAATAAACGTGAAACTTGTAACTATAGATACGCAAGGTCATCAGAAACTTTACATTATCGAGCCCATTGGGGTGTAGCGGATTCTCCCACGGATACACTTTGCGGTGCATACAGGCCGTACCGATACTCTCAAAACCCACGTGTGTAATGGCTTGTATGTCGGCCATCATTTTATCATGCTCGTGGTAATCGCCCAACTCATGTATAATTGAGCCTATTCTACTGAAAATATCAAGCGCCTCATTAAATGCCGAGTTACTCGCTCTATGATTAATAACAACCAATGTCTGGTTTTCAGGGTTAACGCTTGGGCCATACAAGGCATGGCAGGTAACAATCTGCGCATCTTTGGGTAAATGCTCTTCAAATGCAGCTATTTCCGGTGCTTTTACAGAGGTTTGCCCGGCTACAATAGCACCATATTTTGTTGCGCCGCCACATTGGGCCACTACTTTATCAATATTTTCGGCTTCTACCGAGTACAGTATAAAATCACATAATCTTGAAACTGCAACACCATCTTTTAAGATTTGTACGCCAAAGGCTCCAAGTTCTTCCTGTAAACTGTCAAAATTCTTTGGGAGGTCACAACCGTACACTTCAAACCCTGATTTTGCCCATATCCGGGCAAACATCTTACCCATGTCTCCCAATCCAATAATCCCTATCTTCATTTTATCTATTTTAATTAGGCGATTTAGAAATATGCTATAATTTTGCGCGATTTTATTTTAATCTGCAGCGCTTTCGGTGATGCATAAATCAAACTACAAATTAACAATAAATATAAATCAATACGAACTAAATTTTCGAAATGCGTACAATCCTATTACTTATCGTTTCTAATACCTTTATGACCTTCGCCTGGTATGGGCACTTAAAAAGACCAGACCTGCCTATTTGGAAGGCTGTGTTAATCAGCTGGGGAATTGCCTTCTTTGAATACGTTTTTATGGTTCCGGCCAATCGTATCGGTTATGGACAATTTAATGCTTTTCAGCTCAAAACTATTCAGGAGGCTATCACGCTTGTTGTCTTTGTGATTTTTGCCGTACTGTACTTAAAAGAGCCTTTAAAGTGGAATTATCTTGTAGGTTTTGGGCTGATATTTCTGGCAGTTTGGGTGGTTTTCAAAAAATAAAATAAGGTTTTAACTAAAGAGTTGACCCGTGTTGCTTACTAAGTTTTGCGGTTGGTTAATGTAAAAACCTGGGACTTATACATAGTTTAGCTCAACAGAAAAAAACTGTTATTTATCAAATTCAATGATATGTTCGGAAGCGTATGAATCATCACCAGGTTTGATACGCTTCACGAAAAATCTTGCTTTTTTACCTAATTTCAGGCAAGTATTTTTGGCCTCAATATCTTCTTGCGTGTTGAGTGGTTGTAATGACGGATACCATAGAATATACCCTGGTTTTTCGAATACGAGTTGAGGGCTTGTCCAATCCTGTGAGTTATTGCCCTCGGTAAGGTCAGCATTTTTGTTGAACGAAATGTAAACTTTATCGCCTTTCCATGATTTTCCTTCTGATTTTGCCATCATCATTACCCAGCAATTAAGATAAGTATTCCAGCTAACCGAAGGCCCCCAATGAAACCCATTAGTTGGTGCTGAAGCAGGGCCGCCACCTTGCTCCATAGGTATCTGTAACGACCTAACAGGCGTGCCAATGCCATTATGTGTGGCATTAAATCCTTTGCCGTCCCATCTTCTGGCTTTTCCGACCGGATTGTCTAAATCTGACAGCGCAATACGAGCTATACTTATGCATTGGCCTGCCCATTCTGTTTTTGGATTGTAGGTGTTTGCTTTATACTCACCCGGATAACCATATTCGCCATAGAACAAATATAGGTAGTTCCCGCTTACTACGGCCGAAGGGTCGCCTACACCGCCTGCAAAAGTGTTGGAGGTATTATGTGGTTTTAAAATCATGCGTGCATTCAAATCTTCAATAAATATTCCTTTATTTTCCCAGCTTTTACCACCGTCAACCGACTTCATGATGCCGATTCTGCAAACTGCCGCAGGGCTGGTTTCTCCTGTTAAACCTTGAGGCCACTTTTCGTTTTTATAACCTTCGCCAGTCTTTGCATCGAAGGGTAAAGTCTGAGGATAATTCTCATTATGATACACAGCATACAAAGTTTTACCGGTGGCATCTTTAGACGACTGATAAACGGTTTCGAACCAAACTGCCCCGTGCAAACCCGCTTGGCCAACCGGTGCATTAGCAGGCATATTTGGCGAATGGAAATTTTCTTTAGGGCTCTTAAATACTTCTTCGGCATTTTTGCCATCGGCATATTTCAGGTCTCTGGCATATCCCCAAAGTGGGTCTTCTCCATATTTGCCCGGAAAAATTCTGAAAGTATCACCCACCCAAACCTCAGCCATATTGCAATCAACAAAGGAGTTGAAAGTAATTTTTTCGGAAGGAATCAGTTTGAATTTCGGGCTGAAGGTTTCTTCATTGTTTCTATTAGAGCAGGCATTCAGCAAAAATGCAAGTGTTGCAATAATAATTGTGGCTGTTAAAACTTGTTTTTTCATAGGTTAAATAGGTAGTAGTTTATCTTTTTAATAATAGGCTGCAAAGGCAAAACTAATTTGTCTTTGGTTCATTAAACATCAAACGATTACCAAACGGGTCGGTTAATTCCATGATGTAAGAATCCCAATGTGAATCTTTTACTCCGGGTTTGAAATAACGGTAATCTTTAGCTTGCAGGCTTGCACAGTATTCTTTCAGCCCTGTGTAGTTAATCATGATTTTAGAACCGGGTGTGGCATCGCCATAGTGTTCTGAAAGGTGCATCACAATGTCGCCTTTTGAGATTGACATATAAAGTGGGAAGTTGTCGCCGAAACGATGCTCCCAATCGACCTTAAAACCAAGCCAGTCGATGTAAAATTCTTTTGCTTTGTCAATATCAAAAATTCGGAAAACAGGTGTTATCGTGTTCATTTTGTTAAATGTTGTGATTTACCAAAATTACTATTTTCTGAGTTATCTATGGCTTAAAAACGAAAAAGGATTGCAAATTTCTCTGCAATCCTTTTTCAATGAATATTTCCAAGACTTACTTCTCAGTTAAGCCATATTTACCAACATATTTGTTGTAAAGTCTTTTTTGTTTATCATCAAGGTTGATTTTCTTACCTCTGATAAACGCCTGCTCAACTTTGCTTGTACGCATATCCAAAATATCACCTGCTGATACCACAATAGTAGCGTGTTTACCAACTTCTAGTGAACCTACTTGTTTGTCGATACCCAAGATTTTGGCATTGTTTAGCGTAATCATTTTCAAGGCATCTTCTTGTGCCATACCAAAGGCAGCGGCTGTTCCGGCTACGAATGGTAGGTTACGAGTACGCCAGAATTCTTCGGTATAATACATACCTACCGTTAAACCTGCTTTGCTCAGTATACCAGGCAATTTGTAAGGGTTCCAAACATCTTCGTCGGCAGTGTTTGGTAGGCGGTGCGTACCATTTACAATTACCGGAATATTGTTTTCTTTCAAGAAATCGATAGCTAATTCTGCTTCTTCACCACCTACAACTACTATTTTCTGGATTTTGTATTTCTGTGCAAGTTTCACAGCTTCAACAATTTCTTTACCGTAATTTACACGAATAAACAATTGTTTTGAGCCATCATATAAGCCTTTCAATGCATCAAGACGAGCATTTTTAGGATTTGGATTGCTGATTTCTGAATAAGCCAGGGCTTCAGAGAAAATTTGCTCCAACTCATTTTTTTGCTCAACGTATTTTTCGTTTTTCTTGATAGCAAACTTCATTTCTTCAAAGCTGAACTGACGGCTTACCAATGCCGGGTAGTTCAACCAGATACCATCATCTTTTTTCAAAGCGGCATCTTCCCAGTTCCAACCATCATACTCCATAATAGCTGAAGTACCCGAAATAATACCACCTTCAGGTGTGCTTTGGCCTATTAAGATACCATTTCCTCTAATCGTCGGAATTACCTCTGAGTCAGTATTGTGCGCAATAAGTGCTCTTACGTGCGGGTTGAACTCACCTGTTTCCCGGTTATCTAAAGTTGCTCTTACAGAAGCAATCTCAACAAGCCCTGCCAATGCAGACGGCGCAATGATACTCGGATACACCGATTTGCCTGCTACATTGATAACCTCTGTTGCACCTTTATCAAAATTAACCGAAGCATCGCCAATGGCGGTAATAAGGCCTTTGTCGAATACTACTGTGCCATTCTGAATAATCTTGCCATCGCCTACGTGAATAGTGCCTCCCACTAGTGCAATTGGTTTAGTTTGTGGTTGTGCAGGCGCCTGATTCTGAGCCTTTAAACCCAAAGTTAGTAGTGCTAAACCAAGAACTGTTATATATTTTTTCATCTGAAATCTTTATTTTGAATTAATTGCTTGTGATTAATGCTTAGTGTTTTTCGTGAGAATGGTTAAATTCTGTCATTTCTTCACTTGACTCGCCACGGTTCTCTGTTACACCCATTTCCATGATAGTATCGCAGTGAATTTGTAGGTTACGGCGTGGTGCAGGTCTTTGCGTTGGTGCGCCACCTGATTTTTCAGCCAACATTTTTAACATTAATCTATTACGTTCTTTGGCTACTTGTTGACGCATCTGGTCGTCTTTCTCAACATCAAAATAAACTGTTCCGTCAATAATAGTTTTTTCAGGGCGAGCATAAATTGAAAGTGGGTTGTTGTTCCAAAGTACTACGTCGGCATCTTTACCTGCTTTGATACTTCCTAAACGGTTGTCAAGGTGAAGCATTTTGGCTGGGTTAAGGGTTACCATTTTCCATGCATCTTCTTCCGACACACCACCGTATAATACAGTTTTAGCAGCTTCCTGATTCAAACGACGAGCCATTTCAGCATCATCAGAGTTGATGGCTGTATTTACACCCATTTTGGTTAAGATAGCAGCGTTGTAAGGAATCGCCTCTTTAACCTCCATTTTGTATGCCCACCAGTCAGCAAAAGTAGAAGCAGCTACACCGTGGTTTTTCATTTTGTCGGCTAGTTTGTAACCTTCCAATATATGCGTGAAAGTATTGATGTTGAAGTTGAAAGTTTCAGCAACTTTCATCATCATGTTGATTTCAGACTGTACGTAAGAGTGACAAGTGATGAAACGTTTTTTGTTGATGATTTCAACCAATGCATCAAGTTCAAGGTCTTTTTTAGGAGGCGTTACACCGTTTTTGTTTCCTAATGCATTGTATGCTTTCCATGCTTTTTCGTATTCTGTTGCTCTCTGGAACGCATCCATGTAGATTTGCTCAACACCCATACGAGTAGCAGGGAAACGACTTGTAGCCGATGAGCTGTTACCTTGTTTTACGTTTTCGCCAAGGGCAAATTTAATGAAACCATCAGCACCTTTAATCAATAAATTGTTCGGATTCTCACCCCATTTTAATTTAATCAATGCCGATTGTCCACCGATACAGTCAGCCGAACCGTGTAATAGTTGCGATGAAGTAACACCACCTGCCAACTGACGGTAAATATTGATGTCTTCTGAGTTTACTACGTCTTCCTGACGAACTTCTGCCGATACACTTTGGATTTCGTTGATTGAGAACAAGGCAATGTGCGAGTGCTCATCAAAAATACCGTTTGTAAGGTGTTTGCCCGTTCCGTCGATAGTTTTAGCACCTGCCGGAGCTGAAAGGTTTTTGCCTACTTTTGCAATTTTACCATTTTGTAACAATACGTCGGTATTTTGAACAATACCTTCGCTTTCGTTGGTCCAAACAGTAGCGTTTTTAATCAACATTGTTTCTTGTTGAGGTTTTGTTTCGCTACCATAAGCCGTAAACGGAAACAAAATAGTACCCGCTACCGGAGTTTTAGCTTTTGCTGTATCTTTTTTGGCTACATCTTTAGCCGCTTCTTTATAAATAGCCGACCATTTTACTTGTTTGCCATCTGGCAACACACCATCACCTTTTATGTTTTTGCCATCATAATAACCGCTCAAACGAGTATCGCCGGCATCTTTTCTATCTAATTTGGTGCTGATAGTGAAAAGGTCTGACAGACGAGTAACTTTAGGTGTTGTTTTAATAGTATCGTTTGCAATTATCTGGTATTCTGGTTTGTCTACTTTGCCAGAAATATTCAGTTTTAAGCCTGTTTTGTTGCCAACTGATAAATCATATACACCTCTTATATCAGTTACGTTCATGTCGCTGATGATGTATCTCTTACCTTGAATCCAGTTTTCGTAAATTACGTTGTCTTTGCTGAAAAGGTTATCAGAAGTGATAATGAAGTTGGCAATCATGCCTTTTTTAAGGCTTCCTAGCATATTATCGACTTTCAATAATTTGGCAGGCGTAGAAGTTAAGGCTTCAAGTGCTTTGCTTTCAGATAAACCGCTTTCAATCGCTTTTCTAAGGTTTGTCCAGAAATCAGCTTTGTTTCTTAGTGAGTTAGTAGTTAAAGCAAAGTTGATACCTGCTTTTGCTACGTAGCTAGCGTTGAATGGAGCCATTTCCCAGTGTTTCATTTCTGTTAACGAAACCTGTGCTGCATCAAATGGGTCTTCAACATCATAGGCAGTCGGGAAATTTAAAGGTAAAATCAAAGAGCTACCAGTAGCCTTTATTTCGTCGATACGTTGGTATTCGTCGCCAATGCCTTTAAAGATGTACTGAACTTTAAATTCTTTACCAATTTTATCACCTCTTAAAATACCCAATTTATCGTTCGCATCGTAGATTTGCGGTAAATCCTGAATCTCGTTAAACGCTTCTAACGAAAGGTTTCTTTCTTCTTTGTTACCACCTTTTTTGTACCACTCTGCATCATAATAAGTCTGGCGAAGCAATGCCACCGAACCCATCATTGAAACCGGATACGATTGCGTAGAAGTACCTTTGTTTAATGAATAATGCGCCGATGCTTTTTCTTTCAACAAAAGCTCATGCTCTTTGCCTTCGCCTAGTGTAACCAATGCTCCAGAACCTCTCACGATACCATCAGCAATATGAACCGAAGCTGCACTGAAACCGATTTTTCGTAGTTCGGCTGCTTTCTGTGCATTTGCTTTAAACTCTTTTCCTGCTGCTATTTCTGGTTTTACTGCTTGGTTCCAGTCGTAAGCACCTTTTTTGTTGCTTTCAAACTGCGCAGGGCCACCGAAACCACGGCCACCTTGTGGACGAACGATTTCTGGCATGCCATAGTCTGAATAAATGTCGATAAGGCCCGGGTAGATTCTTTTACCTTTAAGGTCATAAGTTACTGTTCCGGCCGGAATTTTTAAATCTTTGCCAACCGATTCAATAATGCCATTTTTAATGTAAATCATGGCGTTATCAAGCACCGTCTGGGCATCAACTACGATAGTTGCATTCTTGAACGCATATTGAGCCGGACGCTCATCGTACGAACCATTTCGAGGGAAAGTAACCTGTGAAAATGCTTGTATGCTGATGAATAAAATGAAAAAACTGAGAAGAATTTTTTTCATGGAGAGGTTTGTGATGTTTGGTTAATGATTTTGCGAAATTGATAATTTTGCCTTAATAAACAAAACTATTAATACTTTTGTACTGATTATCGTCTAAATGCAAAAAAAACGCTTTTAAAAGTGAAAATTAATAGACAGAGTGCAATCTCGAAATTTAGTTTTTTTTCGGCTGAAAGAATCCCTTTTTTGTTCATTATTGACTTTGAGGGAGATGAATGTGTGGTAGAGCCGCTTGACAGGATTAATAGTAAAGAACTTAAGTTTTGGGTGAATGGAAAAACGAATGTAAAAGCCGAGGCCGATAAGACCAGGCCACAAAGCAAAGAAGTACTATTAAAGAAGTTTCCGATTGATTTTGCGCAGTATAAAAAAGGCTTTGACCATGTGCAGCAGAATATTTTTAAGGGGAATAGTTTTTTAACTAATTTAACCTGCGAAACGCCCATCAGTTTAAATATTAGTCTGCTCGATGTTTTTAAAAGAAGCCAGGCAAAATATAAACTCTGGTGGAAAGACCAATTTGTGTGTTTTTCGCCCGAAATATTTGTGCAGATTGATGAAAACGGCAAAATGTCGTCGTTTCCGATGAAGGGTACTATCGATGCATCGATACCCAATGCAGAAGCTATTTTGCTAAACGACCAAAAGGAATATTACGAACACACTACCATTGTAGACCTGATTCGAAACGACCTGAGCAGCGTTGCCGAAAAAGTATGGGTCGAGAAATTCAGATACATTGATACTATAGAGACCCAAGACCAAAGCCGATTATTACAGGTGAGTTCGCAGGTAAGTGCCTTGCTACCCGCCGATTGGCAGGAGAATCTGGGTGAAATTATGTTTAGAATGCTTCCGGCTGGCTCAATATCGGGTGCACCAAAGGCTAAAACCGTTGAAATCATTCAGACAGCAGAGCAAGAAACCTACGTGAGTTCAGAAACCAAAATCAATAAACGAGATTTTTACACAGGTATTTTTGGTGTTTTTGATGGTAAATGCCTTGATTCTGGTGTGATGATTCGGTTTATTGAGCAAAAACCAGATGGTAGCCTCAGCTTTAAAAGCGGTGGCGGTATTACGGCCAACAGCATAGCCGAAAAGGAATACGAAGAAATGATTCAGAAAATATATGTCCCTATTGTTCGAGACCATACAGTTACAAAACCGTCAGTTGCACAATCTTGCTTATCATAATCGTAGGGTAGTGCAAAGCAAAAAGGCATTGTTGGGCATTGATGAAAAGATAGACTTAGCAGCACAGATTCAGATTCCTGACTGGGTAGGCGAGGGGCTGTATAGGTGCAGGGTAAGCTATAAGCAAGAGATTGAGAAGATTGAGTTCTTTGCGTATCACTACAAACATCCAAAGTTGATTCAGTTGGTAGAAGATACAAGCCTTGTGTATCCTTATAAGTTTGAAGACCGAAGCCGATTTCAGGAAGTGCTGGCGCAAAACCCCAATGCTGATGATGCCTTGATTACACATAATAATCAGCTAACCGATGCCACTTTTGCAAACATTGCCTTTTTTGATGGGAAAAACTGGCTTACGCCCGATACTCCCTTGCTGAATGGTACTAAAAGACAGGCTTTATTAGATAAGCGTTTATTAATAGAAGCGCCCATCAAGACCGCTGATTTAGCGCATTTTAAGCAGCTAGCCTTGATAAATGCCATGCGAGATTTAAACATTGTTTACGATTACAGTTTTCACCAAAACCACCTTATAATTGATGGCAATCATTGAAAACCTTATTATCGGTGCAGGCCCTTCGGGCTTGTCGGTAGCCGGAAGGTTACGAAAACTGGGGATACCTTTCGAGATATTAGAGAAATCCGATACCGTGGGCATTGCCTGGCGAAACCACTACGACCGCCTGCATCTGCACACCGATAAGAAGTATTCAGCGCTGCCACATTTACCATTCCCTGCCGATTACCCGACTTTCGTTTCTAAAAATCAATACATAGCCTACATTGATTCCTACTGTGCGCATTTTGCCATAAAACCGATTTTTGGACAAGAGGTAATTTCTGTCAAGAAAAACGGCAAGCATTGGCTTGTAACAACCCAAAACAAAACCTACGAAGCAAAAAACGTATTGGTAGCTACGGGCTACAACCGAGTGCCTAAAGCCCCAACTTTGAAAGGACAAGCACAATTTAAAGGCGAAATACTGCATTCAGAAAAATATAAGAACGGCAATCCCTACAAAGGCAAAAACGTATTGGTAGTAGGCTACGGCAACTCAGGTGCCGAAATAGCGCTTGATTTATATGAAAGCGGAGCAAAGACTTTTGTGTCAATCCGAAACCCTGTTAATATCGTTAAGCGAGAGTTTATGGGGCGTTCTACGCAGAGCATGGCTATTTTCTTTATCCGTTTTGGCAATACTTTTTATGATTTTATAGCCAGACAATTCAAGAAAATGTTGCTGAAAACTGTGGAAGGAACGAATATTCCGATTTCGCCCTTAGCACCGTCGGAGCAATTGCGTACACAGGGTAAAGTATCTGTAATTGATGTGGGCACATTGGCACAGATAAAAGCCGGAAATATAAAAGTAATGCCTGATATTGAGTCATTGAGCGAGCACGAAGTACTATTTAAAGATGGGCAGCAACTAAAGATTGATGTTATACTGATGGCCACAGGCTACTACGCAAGGCTCGACGAAATAATTGAAAATATAGCCCCTCTACTCAACGAAAGAGCATACCCAAAAGCCATGTGGTTTGACGAAGAACCCTACAAAGGCTTATATTTTGTAGGCTTTAACCTGCCCCTAACCGGAATACTGAGAGATATTAACTTCACTTCTGAGAAAATTGTGAAGCAGATAATGAAGAGAAAGTAGTTTTTTGGCTAGTCGTACATTCGTACGAATTCGTACATAATTTGGTACGTACGAACGAGTAATGGTATTTTCACTACTCGTATACTCGTACGAATTCGAACAAAAAGTGTTCGTACGAACGACTTTAGTAAGCATATTTATTTTAATAAAATACTCATTATCAATATATTATTATATTAATATATATATAAATATAAGATAGAATAATACACTAAACAACCACTCGTTCGTACGAACACTTTTTGTTCGAATTCGTACGAATGTACGATTTACATTTAGAGACAATTTTCGGGTGTAGATTGCTATCTAGTTATATAATTCGTTCGTACGTACAAATTATGTACGAATTCGTACGAGTGTACGATTTGCATTTAGATATAGTTTTCGGGTATAGATTTCTATCTAGTTATATAACTCGTTCGTACGTACAAATTTTGTTTGAATTAGTATGAGCCTGTACGAATTATAGGTGTCCCTGTATAAAAACTTATTGGAATCTCCCCATATTTCCTATCATTTGATGTTATTGTCAATACTTACAATTTCATTTGATAATCTCTTAACTATGTAGACCCAAAGATTTTCATTAATCGGTACTGGTAGAGTTACTGACGACAAATAATATTCACCGTATTTTTTCCCATCTATGCCTTTTACTACAAAATATGATGGTCTCCCCGTGACATTTTTGCATTAGGGACCTCACTTATAAAGCCCTTACGATATCTATTAAAATCAAATATAGGCTCTGCCTTAAGTAGTAATTCCTTATATTGGTTTTGTGCTTTTCGCTGTTTTTTATTTTTTTCTTCAGTTTTTATGAGCCGTTTTTTTCAATCTTACCTGAACTATACAAAGAAAGATAATACTCTTTGTAAATGGGCAGAGAAGATTCTTTCAATCCTTTTTGGAAATATAGGAATTGTACAATTTTTTTTGAACTAGGTTAGTTTATATTCTATAAATAATTTAAAAAGTTTTTTAAAGAACTCTCAATGAAAAAAGCATAGATGAGATATACTTTTCCTAAATCAATCCATAATTCTTTCGCCAACAACTAGCGAGTAGCTGTTACACCACAATATATTTTCATAGACGCTATTGAATCTCTTCTGAAATGATGCCCAAATGTCGATGCCGGGTATATAAAAAGTTTTGGCGTCAGTCTGTATGATTCGGTACTCCATATAGCTTGGTAGCTTTATGTAAGGCGTTTTGTCTTTCAGATATATCTCTACTGTGCCAAGTTTATCAATCTTATATTTACCAACCATACCTTGCATTTGTTGTTCGCCTATCTTGTCGGCTTGTGGCTCTGCAATGGCTTGTGTTTTGCGACCCTCCATGATGTCGAGCAGAGCTGCTGTTAGTTGTGGACGTGCCCATTGTGGCATATTGGTATTGCTCACAAACGAAACGGTAAACTGTTGCTTGGTATCGTAATAGACGAAGCTATAAAAACCTGCCACACTTCCCCAGTAGTAATAGGCATTTTGGTTACGGCCCTGATACCAGCCACCGAGACGCAACATAGAAAGTTTGCCCTGAATACTCACCCACGAATTGATGATTGACAAAAGGGACTCGCTGAGAATAGGTTTATTATAAAAAGACTCGCCCCATAGATACAAGTCTTTGGCCGAAAACCAGATGTTACCACCACCGTAAAACCCCTCTCGGTCGCCGATGTCGTTAAGCTTAAAGGTATCATCTACAAAGGTATATGCTTTCACTCTTTCGCCCGGCCATTGATTGAGCATCGGCGGACGTACGTAACTCTGATACATTTTGAGTGGTTCAAAAAAAAATCTGCTCAAAAAGCGCTGATAAGATTCTCCGCTTACACGTTCTACAATAGCAGCCGCAATATCAAAACCTCTGCTATCATGGCTAAAATTGCTGTATGGAGGGTATAGTAAAGCAGGTTTTTCCTGATTTAAGACCTTAATCATAGCTTGTGTGCTAAGTGCCTCGGTAACAGGAATTTTGCCAAAATAGTAGTCATAATCGGGCAGCCCACCGGTACTGTGTGTAAGCAGATTCCAGATTTGCGTATGAGCATAGGGGTATTCAGGAATGTATTTTTGCACCGAATCGAGCAGATTAAGTTTTTGCTGCTCGGCCAATAGCAAAATAGAAGCTGCCGTAAAGGTTTCCGCAATAGCTCCGCCATCGGTTGGAATATCGGCATTAAAGAGAGCAGAGCCGTCAGTAAATCCATAGCCTTTGCTCAATAAAATGCTATCTCGCTCACCCACCACTATTGCCCCATTAAACAGAGTCCGCTGATTTAACTGCTTAAGCAGGCTATCAATAGCGGCAACTTTTGCTTTGTTTTGCGCTATCAGCGGCTCACCAAGAAGAAGAAAAAAAACGAGTACAAAAAGGTTGGAATACTTCATAAAGAATCGGGCGGCAAGTTTTATTTGTGATTACATGGGCGTGCATGTATCACAATAATCATGGCACAAACTAAATTAAAATTTGAATATACGGCAATTTTTTTAATCTGACAGAAAAGCTGGCGAATTGTTAGGCACTGGCACAGGATTTTTGTTTTACTCGTAGCAATTTTTCTAACGCAATAGTGTTTAGTATTTGTTGACGTGCATAATATAAACAGTAGGTAGTAGCAATGATGAGAGTAATGAGAATAGAAATTCAAATGGTGAAAAAGTATCTTTTAGGTATAGTAATAGGCATTTTTATTGTATCATGTGAAGACCCGGACATAATTAAGGGTAGGGATAATAACCTGGCATTGGGGAATCCGTCTAAGGCCGGAACTGCCGAAAACAATTATCTGCTTGAAAAACCTCAATATACAGTTTCTTATAATCGCTCGAAGGGTACAGCTAATTGGGTTTCATGGCATTTGTCAACGGCATGGTTTGGCGATGTAACAAGGGCCGATAATTTCAGACAAGACGATGCCCTGCCCGCAGGCTGGTATAAAACAAAATCAGCTGACTATGTGAATTCGGGCTTTGATAGGGGACACCTGTGTCCGTCAGACGATAGAGATGGTTCTGTTGCCGACAATGATGCTACCTTCTTGATGACAAACATTATCCCGCAGTCGCCCAACAGTAACCGTGAACCTTGGGCGAATCTGGAGACGTATTGCCGCAAACTGGTTACCACTGGAAACGAAATGTATATTGTGGCTGGCGTATGGGGGCAGGGAGGAAGCGGCAGCAACGGAGGCACTACCAAAACATTAGCCGATGGCCGTATAACAGTACCCGAGTTTTTGTGGAAAGTGATTCTGATACTACCTGTTGGCGACGACGACCAGAACAGAATCAATAGCAACACAAGAGTAATTGCCATAAAAATACCTAACCGTCAATCAATAGAAAACGACTGGGGGAAATATAGAGTAAGTGTTGACGAATTAGAAGACTTAACAGGTTATGATTTTTTTTCAAATCTATCTACAAGCTTGCAAAAGCAGTTGGAGGGGAAGAAGGATGGGGGAGGGACTTATTGATTGATTTATGTCTTAATCAAGTCGGTCTGTCGTGCACCTAATCTAATGCTAAACATAAGAAGCAAGATTTAACCACTGTGAGTGAAAAGCGACAATATTTCCCGCTAGGCTTAGCTATATAGAAGATTTTGCCAAGATAGAATAACTTAGCAAGAGTTATTTTTTACCCTAAAAGAATTATATTTTCAGCCTTAATGTAATCATTGTCCGCTATATTACTTTCATCATTATGAGTATGCGACGGGTCTAAAGAAATGTAAAATATATTCTCTTCTTTAAAGAATTTATAGGTTTCGATATTGTAGAAATAGTTGTCAGAACTGTAGGAAAAAGAGTATTCTGAAACCCCGATGAATTGAAGCTTAATATTTTTCATCTTTTTAGAATACATCAATTCTATATTCAAATCAATTTGAAGTCTATGCTCTTTGGTATAGATAGAGATACCCACTAATTTACCACTAATTAAGCTCTCATTGTTTGACAGTATTTCAATTACATCAGTATCAGTTGCTATTATATTCATGGCAAAATCTATTAAATTCACTCACCCCTTCCGTTTCAGCATCTCATTTATCCAGATAGGGGCGAAGGGGGAGGTACAGCCTTTGGAAACGGGGTAATCACGGTAGATGCCTAGTTTTTCGCCTATTGCTAAGGCTCGTTCACGGTAGGTGGGATGATTAATGCCAATTTGCGCCAATGCTGAATTCATTGTCCATTGAGTTTCGGGGGCGGCTGTTGGCATTTCGGTTTCTAGCCTGTCGAGTAGGGCTTTAATATCTATTCCTTCAGGTTCTCGGGCTATTCGGCCACTGGTGAGACTCCAACCTGCTCGTGCCGCCATTGGGTCTGTCGACTGCATCCATTTTTGGCGAAGTTCTTCTTTATCAGGGTGTAGTTTTATGACATAAGAATAAAGCCAATCGGCTAGTTGGTCGAACTTAACAGAGCGCACCATACTGTCAAGCTCTTGCGTAGATAGTGTCTTGGGAACCATTATTAAAGTAGCCAGTAGTTGAGCATCGATATTGCCGGTTGCCCAAAGCTCCAATCCTAATACATGATTAGTCTTTATTTTCTTGGCCATGGTTCTGAGGTCGCCCATTTTTACGCCAAACATATTGTCGTGCGCACCCGTTTTTTTGTTGTGTTTAAGTACTCCTTCGTTTGAGAGAGACTCAAGTTGTGCAAATATCTGCTCAATAGTCATGTTATGAGAATTTTTACACTAAATTACTCAATCTTTTTAAATCAGAAAGCTTTTAGATGCGGTATAAAATTAGTTTCTACCTCATAACAAAAAGCATAGAGAAACAAAAAATTGGCGACAACAAAGGCAAGGTATTGAATGATATGGGAAAATGCCAGCCGTGCCGATTGGAATAGATACCAATGCCAGATAAAACTAATCCCGACAGCAGAATAAAAATGTGCTAACTTCTTTGCATGACTCTGAACGCCAAATCCATGTTTTCTTTGTTCAGGAACGCTCGTCTGAGATATTTGTGTAAGGTTTGGTGTGTAAAAATATATAAAATGGTCTAAAGGAAGATTTGAAAATAAACTCACCGCCCAGTAGTCCGCGCTTTCAAATCGCCATAACTGTTGTTGTATTCTTTGTCTTTTTTAGGGTGTGTAAATTTAATAGCCGACCACACGGCGTTTACACTCAAGGCAGTACTTTCAACCAAGCCTGATTGATAACCAATCTTAATCACCTTTGGCAAGGATAAATCAGTCCCTAATTGCTTGTTTTTAGGCCATGATACCCACAGCATACCCGTAAGTTTTAGATGAGGTTTCAGTTTAGGAAATTGTTCACGAAGTTCTACCTCTGTTTTTACGAATAGATGAATATACTCGAATTCTCCTGTGGCATTTTCGGTGCTTTCAATTTCGGGCAGATTTATAGCTTCTATGGCATCGGCCGGAGCATTAACAAATAAGGCTTTGCTGTTTGGCTTAATACCCATTTTCTGTGCTACTGTTCTGCTCATTGTTGTGTAGATATAGTCAATAAACGAATTTCATATAAACACCCTAGAGGGTCGTTTTGTTTGGAGTGCCGTGTTTGTCTTTTGCCCAAAAGTGGACAAGTAAGTGTCCGAAAACGGACGTTCTTGGTCTAATGGTATTCTGGCATTGAAGTTATGGTTGTAAAATATTATTTGGAATCGCTAAGTCCTTACGTATTAGTTTATCGCCGAAAAAGTAAGAAGAGGGACTTTTAAGCACTGTTTTCATAGTTTAGGAGGATAGAGTTGGAAAGTGTGCCAAATAATATTCTGCAAAACGCCTAAGCCCGAATGTCCATTTTCTCGCTTGGCACTCCATTTGTTTAACAAATATAAATGAAATACATCTCGGCCTTGTTTATTAGCTTAATTTGAAAGCGCAGCCCGATTTGTTTAGCAAATAATAATGAAATAACCCGATTAAACAATAGGTATTATGGGACGACCCTATTTAGGCGAATTTGAGGAACTGGTTTTGCTCACCGTAGCCATGCTGGAGGGTGAGGCTTATGGAGTTACAATAGCAGCCGAACTCAAAAAGCGTACCGACCGCGTAATTACACTCAGCGGTGTACACATTGCTTTGTACCGACTAGAAGAAAAAGGCTTCTTGAAGTCGGAATTAGGTGGAGCTACTAACGAGCGTGGCGGCCGACGAAAAAGATTTTTCCGTATAACAGCCTTAGGCAAACGCACACTAGATGAAATGCGCCAAGTACGCAACGAGTTATGGAGCGCAATTCCTAAACTTTCGTTCAATTAAAGAATGTCTTGAACTTTGATTTACCTGATTTGGCTGATTTTATGATTTTACTATAGAATTATGATTAATGTTATAGGGGCTATTATCAACTTGGAGAATGATAAAATCAAGATGTCAAAGAATCAGTGTAATCAAATCAATCAGGTAAATCAGAGTTCAAGATAAAAATATAAAATTATGAAAAACCACCCCAACATACCCTCTCCTCCACGCTGGGCAGATAAGCTGCTGATGGCTTTTTTGCCTGAGGATTTGGCCGAAGAACTGCAAGGTGATATGCACGAGCAGTTTGAAATGCAGGTGGAGGAAATGGGGCTGACCAAAGCCCGATGGCTGTATGTGTGGGAAGTGCTGCGTTTTTGCCGACCTTATTATTTGAAGCGTCGCTTATCAGCGCAAGCCGATTCTATGAATGACTATTACTTTTTAATAAACCCTTATATGATACGCAATTACTTAAAAATCGCCTGGAGAAATCTTCTTAAAAACAAAACCTTCGGATCTATCAACCTATTTGGTTTGGTTACGGGGCTTACTACCTGTTTACTCATTTTTTTATATGTGAGCGACGAGCTGAGTTTCGACCGCTATCACAAAAATGCCAGTCAAATCTACCGGATTGATAACGAAATAAAATTTAACGACAACTACAATGATATGGCTGTGTGTTCGCCGCAAGTCGGGGTAGTGTTTAAAGCCTCTTTTCCTGAAATAGAAAACTATGTGCGTTTACGGTGGAGAGGGAATCTTTTGTTAAAAAAAGACGGACAAACTGAATTGATACAAAGGGTAGCTTTTGCCGATTCTACGCTTTTTAATGTGTTCAGTTTTAAGGCTTTGTCGGGTAATCTGGCTACTGCCCTCAACGAACCTAACGGCATTGTACTCACAGAAAAAATAGCCTTGCAGTTTTTTAATAATACCAATATAGCAGGCCAGAGTTTTGTGACCGACCATAAAACATATAAAATCACGGCTGTGATTGAAAACATATCTAAGCAATCGCATTTTAATTTTGATGTTTTTGTACCCATGTCCGACGACCCCGACAGCAAAGCAACTACTTGGCTCAGCGCAAATTATAATACTTATTTATTGCTGCGTAAAGATGCTAATCTGGCAACGCTACAAGCTAAAATGGCCAAGATAAACCACGAAAAACTCAGCTTAGAGCTAAAATCAGTCATTAACAAATCGCTTGATGAATTCTTACAGTCTGGAGGTCTGGCTAATATCAGCCTGACGCCTATGTTAGATATCCATTTAAAATCTCATAAAATAGGAGAACTAGAAGGCAACGGCAATCCTGACAATGTGTATATTTTCTCAGTAATCGGGTTTTTGATATTGTTGCTGGCAAGTTTCAACTACACAAATCTTTCTACTGCTGTGGCCACCAATCGGGCTAAAGAGGTAGGTATGCGCAAAGTAATGGGTAGTAGCAAACTGAGCATCATTGTCCAGTTTTTATCTGAATCGCTGGTTCTATCGTTTGTAGCTTTATTTATTTCTTATCTCTTGTTAGCCTTATTGTTACCGACGTTCAATCATCTGGCAAACAAATCTCTAGTATTTCAGGATATTCTGCAGCCACAACTCATTGTGTCTTCTTTGGTGTTGATGCTCGTTTTATCCTTGTTTTCGGGTGCTTATCCTGCGTTTTTTATCTCTTCATTTGTGCCTAGTCAGGTATTAAAAGGCAAGATTACCAAAGGCTTTAAGTCGGGCTGGTTCCGTAATTCGCTCGTTGTATTTCAGTTTAGCATTACAATTATTTTGCTCATAGGTACAATTGTTATTTACCGCCAACTCAACTTTATTAAGAGTAAAGATATAGGCTATAAGCGTGACCAGGTTTTGGTTTTACAAAACATGGAGGTGTTGAATAAACAAGCTGAAAGTTTCAAAAAAGAATTAAGCAACATTTCGGGTGTTGAGTCGGTTTCTAAGAGCGGTTATTTGCCGTCAAATTATTATAGAAACAGCAATACTTTTTTCATAAATCCCGCTGCTGATGGTTCGGTATCTATGCAAAGCTGGACAGTTGATGACGCCTATATACCTACGTTAGGGATTGAACTATTAAAAGGCCGAAACTTCTCTAAAGAATTTAGCACCGATAGTTCAATGGTTATTTTGAACGAAGTAGCTGCCAAAAAATTTGGTGGGAATGATATACTTGGCAAAAAGATTTACACACTGCAAGATATAAATACCAAAGTAATGATTGCCTACACAGTAGTAGGTATAATTAAAGACTTTAATTTCAGTAATCTGCGGCATGAGGTTACGCCACTTGGGCTGTTTTTGGGTGAAAATCTGGGAAGTATTTCCATTAAAGTTTCTTCACAAAACCTGCCAGGCTTAATAAGCCAGATAGAAGCGAAGTGGAAGGCTCGTGTACCTGGTCAGGCACTAAACTATAGTTTTATGGACGAAGATTTTAATCGTCAGTATGAGGCTGACCAGAAAACAGGCAAAATAGCCACAAGTTTTGCCGTTCTGGCTATTCTAATAGCCTCTTTAGGCTTATTGGGTCTGGTATTGTACGCAGTTGAGCTTCGCACCAAAGAGATCGGTATCCGCAAAGTACTTGGTGCAAGTATCAGTAGTGTGTATGCCTTGCTTACAAGAGAATTTATTGTATTGGTACTTGTTGCTATGGTTCTGGCATTTCCGATAGCTTATTATCTGATGCAACGTTGGTTACAGGATTTTGTCTATCGCATCAATATCGAATGGTGGGTATTTGCAGTAGCAGGGACATTTACAATTGCAGTAGCCTTACTTACTGTCAGCTACCAAGCCATTAAAGCTGCATTAATGAACCCAGTGAAGAGTTTGAAGAGTGAGTAGGGAAATTTAGTGATTTAGTGAATGAGCCATTGTGTGATTGAATGGCTCAAGCATAGTTCAGACAAAAAATAGTCGCTAAATCACTCATTTACTAAATCACTGAATAAATTATGAAAAACAACATACCACCACGCTGGGCAGATAGGCTGCTGGAGGTTTTTCTACCTGATGACCTGGCCGAAGAATTGCGAGGCGATATACATGAACAGTTTGAAATGCAGGTCGAGGAGTTTGGGCTTACCAAGGCCAGATGGCTATATATTTGGGAGGTATTAAGGTTTTGCCGACCGTATTTTTTGAAGCGTAGGCTAATGGCCAAGGCTGATATTATGAATGACTATTACTTTTTAATAAACCCTGTTATGTTACAAAATTATCTGAAAATAGCTTTTCGCAACTTAATGCGTGCCAAAAGCTACATGGCTATTAATATCATAGGTTTAGCGGTAGGTATAGCTGCTTGTACGCTTATTATACTCTGGATTCAGAGCGAGCTAGGGTATGACCGATTTTATAGTAAGACCAATCGCCTGTATGAGGTTTATAATAAAGATATTTTCAGCGGCACACCACAGGTATGGGATGCTGCCCCACGCTTACTGGCGCCTACGCTGAAACAAAATTACCCCGAAGTTGAAGAGGTAGCAAGGATACGACCGACAAACTTATTACTAAGTACCAATAATATTAAAATGAATGTTGAAGGAGGTTTTGTCGACCCATCATTCCTGACTCTATTTGATTTTCCGCTTTTGTCAGGCAATGCCCAAAGTGTACTTGTAGGTAATAACGGCATTGTGATAACCGAGGCACTAGCCGAAAAATTGTTTGGTACAACCCACGCCATAGGCAAAGTGATTCAGATTGAAAATAAAGATGCTTTTTCGGTAACAGGTATATTAGAAAACCTACCAAACAACAGCAAGTTCAGTAATTTATCTTATTTGCTGCCTTACAATTATTTTGTAAATCTAGGTTGGGGCTCTGAAGCTTGGGAATCGAACAACGATTATAGCTATGTATTACTGAAAGAATCGGCCAATGCTGATGCCGTAAACGCCAAGATTAAACAAGTAACGGCCGAACACCTGAAAGGTATTCTTGATAATGTAAGTAACCGCCAGATTTTTCTGCACCCAGCCGATAGATGGTATCTATACTCGAAACAAGAAAATGGACAACTGGTTGATGGTAATATTGTAACCGTGCGCTTGTTTGGGCTTATTGCCTTCTTTATATTGCTTATTGCCTCAGTAAATTTTATTAATCTGAGCACTGCCCGTAGCGAAAAAAGAGCCAAAGAAGTAGGCGTAAGAAAAGTATCGGGCGCACAAAAAATATCATTGATATTACAGTTTATTGGCGAGTCGGTATTGCTCACTTTTATGGCTGGCATTGTGGCTTTGCTGCTTGTTTTATTGAGCCTGCCTTTCTTCAATCAGCTTACTGGCAAAATGCTCGCCTTAGATTTCACTTCCGCCTATTTCTGGCTGGTGGCTATTAGCGTTTTGTTATTCACAGGTATATTAGCAGGTGCTTATCCTGCATTCTTCTTGGCCAATTTTCAGCCATCAAAAGTATTAAAAGGCGCTTTGCGTTCACAAAGAGCTGCATTTACACCCCGAAAAGTGCTGGTGGTGGTTCAGTTTACTTTCGCCATTGTGCTGATTATTGCTACCCTGATTATAAACCGACAAATAGACCACGCACAAAGTCGTGACAAAGGTTATGACCAGAATAACCTGCTATTTACTTATCTGTCAGGTGATTTAATTAATCATTACCCAGCTATTCAGCAAGAATTAATGCAGCGTGGCGTGGCGGTATCAATGAGTAAATCATTGGGCCCACTTACCTACATCAACACCCGCCAATGGGGCGTGGCATGGCCAGGTAGCACTACCGCCGATAAAGATATTGAGTTTGATAAATTTGGTACAGATACCGATTTTCTGAAAACTACAGGTACGAGCCTGATAGCAGGCCGAGAGATTGATGTAAGGAAATATCCTACCGACTCTACTGCCATCTTGCTCAACGAAACAGCTGTGAAAACCATGCGTCTGCAAAACCCTGTTGGCACGGTTGTGAGTTTTGGTAAAACCAACTGGCACGTGGTTGGTGTTGTGAAAGATTTCATTTTTGCTTCGCCTTATGAAGCCATTAAGCCTGTAATAGTAGAAGGCCCGAAAGAACCCAATTCTTTAGGTTGGTTAAGTATTCGGTTGAGCAAAAATGTGCCTGTGAGCGAGCATCTGGCAATATTAGAAAAGATATTTGCCAAGTATAATCCTGGTTATCCGTTTGAATACACTTTTGCTGATGAGTCTTATAAATTAAAATTCGTAAACGAGCAACGCACAGGTACATTAACGGGTCTTTTTACCGGACTAACTATTTTCATCGCTTGTTTGGGTTTATTTGGCTTGGCTGCTTACACAGCTCAACAACGAACCAAAGAGATTGGAATTCGTAAGGTTTTAGGCGCACCTGTAATAAGTGTAGTGCAGTTATTAACCAAAGATTTCATACGGCTATTGCTCGTGGCTTTTCTGATAGGGGCACCTATTGGTTGGTATGTAATGGAACAGTGGCTACAAGATTACAACTACCGCATTGTGATAGGCGCAGGCGTATTTATTGTTACGCTGCTATCATCAATCTCTATTGTTTTCGTTTCAGTAAGTTTTCAAGCCATTAAAGCTGCTCTTGTAAACCCTGTGAAAAGCTTGAAGAGCGAGTAGGGGAATTTAGTTTTGAACTTTGGCGGGGCGGCGTACTGCTTTAGCTGATTAAACAGATTTGACTGATAATACACTCATAATAATTGTAACATTTCTATGATTGTAAGTTGGTTTTAGAGTATGTTTAAATTTTGTTATTCTGACCGAGAAGTAAAGATTTTTTGGCTAGACAAGGCGCCATTTTGCAGATGTAGCCAGCAGCTACATCGAAAAAATGCAACGAAGTATAGCTAAAAAAGATTACTTCGCAGGTCGAATCATAATTTTTAAACATACTCTATATCATAAATCATATTCAATGCTAAAATCATAAAAATCATTTCAATCAGGTTAATCACAGTTCAAGACAATGCAAAACCATTCCAATGTGCCACCAAAATGGACCGATAAGCTACTAAGGGCTTTTCTGCCTGATGATTTGCTGGAAGAACTGCAAGGCGATATGCATGAGCAGTTTGATATACAGGTACAGGAATTTGGCCTCTTGAAAGCCCGATGGCTGTATATATGGGAGGTGCTACGGTTTTGCCGACCGTATTTTCTGAAACGGCGTTTAATGACTCAGTCAACTTTTACCAACAATACATATTCTGTTTCACCACTCTCAAAAATTATGATTCGCAATTACTTTACCATCGCCTGGCGGAATCTGCTTCGGAACAAAGCTTTTTCAGCCATTAATATTTTCGGACTAGCCATCGGCATTAGCTGTTTTATCCTCATTGCCGTATTTGTGTACAACGAACTGAGCTATGACCGACACATTGCCAATGCAGAGCAGATATACCGTGTGAATCTGGCAGTTACGAGCAATGGTAATACTGATCTTTATCCGAATGCCGATCATGCAGTAGGTGAAGGCATAAAAAATGCATTTCCTGAAGTAAAAGCTTTCTCGATGGTGTCGCAAGCCATAGATTTTGTAAAGTATGATGAAAAACATTTTAAAGAGCAGAAACTAGCCTATGCCGATGCTAATTTCTTGAGAATGTTTTCTGTACCTCTATTAGAAGGCAATGTTGATAAGGCTTTGGTAGAACCCAATACAATGGTGATTTCGAAGGCATTGGCTACCAAATACTTTGGCGATCAAGACCCTGTCGGCAAGTCATTGTTAATAGGTGCGCAACAAAATCCGTATAAGGTGACGGGTTTGTACGATAAAATTCCAGACAATACCCATTTCCATTTTGATGCCTTTATCAGCTTGGCATCGTGGCATGTTACCAACCCTACGTGGAGTAATCTGGGGCCGAATACATACATAGAATTGCACAAAAACGCTGACGCCAAAAAACTGGAGGCCAAATTCCCGCAATTGGTAATGAAATATGTAGTGCCCGAAATTCAACGAGACATGGGCGTGAGCCTTGCCGAAGCCCAGAAATCTGTTGATACTTTCCGCTTTTTGTTACAGCCGCTTACTGACTTACATCTTTACGGCAATACAAAGTATGAAATCGAACCGGGTGGAGATATTCAATATATTTATATTTTCTCTGCTTTGGCAGTGTTTATTCTCTTGCTTGCCTGTGTAAACTTTACAAATCTGTCAACAGCGCAATCGGCCAAACGCTCTAAAGAGGTGGGTATTCGCAAAGTATTAGGGTCTGTCAAAAAACAATTGGTGTTTCAGTTTCTGGCGGAATCTATTTTGTTGACCTTTTTTGCCATTTTTTTTGCCTACCTTTTTATATTCCTGTTTTTGCCATACTTCAATCAACTGGCGAACAAAAACGTTAGTTTTCTGTTCTTTTTCAACTATAAAGTAATTGTTGCACTGATGCTTGTAAGCCTTTTATCGGGCATTATTGCAGGTATTTATCCTGCCTTCTTCCTATCATCGTTCAATATTATCAAAACCCTGAAAGGCGTATTGTTCAATGGAAGCAAGCAGCGTAAACCTCTGCAAAATAGCCTGATAGTATTTCAGTTTTCGGTTTCTACCTTGCTCATAATTGCTACCATTGTTGTGTATCAGCAATTGCACCACATGCAAAACAAAAAACTGGGTTATGACAAAGACCAGGTGTTGGTAATGCCTGATACCCGTGTACTTAATCAGAACCAATTGGCTTTTCAGCAACAACTCAAACAGGATAATCGAGTGGTTTCGGCGAGTATTTCACGTATGGTGCCGGGGAGTAAATACCTAAACGGTACACAGGTCTATCCGAAAAACGAAAAAGGGAATGGTGCAGAAATTCATATCGATATTTTTAATATTGACTACGACTACATTAATACTTTGGGCATAAAGATTAAAGAGGGAAGAGCATTCTCGAAAGAATTTTCTACCGATTCGGCAGGCGTGCTTATCAACGAAGCGGCAGTGCGAGAACTGGGCTGGAAAGGACAAAACCCTATCGGACGCACCATTGTGCGCTCAGGACAAAAAGAGTTTAAAGTGCTAGGCGTAATGGAGGACTTCAACTATGCATCAGTAAAACAAAAAGTAGCCCCTGCCATGATGATGCTTGGCCGTAATGATGGCGGGCTGGTAATAAAAATCAATACAAGTGATGTAGGCGGTTTCTTGACCGACCTCAAAGCAAAATGGGATAGTTTTAACCCGGCTGGTCCGATAGAATATTATTTCCTTGACGAAAAGTTTGCTGCGCTTTATGATAACGAGCACCGCACACAGCAGATATTCTCGGCCTTTGCTGTGCTGGCTATTATCATTGCCAGTTTGGGGCTCTTTGCGCTATCAACCTTTATTATTGAACAACGCAAAAAAGAAGTAGGCATCCGCAAGGTTTTGGGTGCTTCTATTGGTGGCATTGTGCAATTGTTGGTCAAAGATTTTGTGGTATTGGTGTTAATAGCCATTCTTATTGCCTCGCCGCTGGCGTGGTATGGCATGAACCACTGGTTACAGGATTTTGCCTATAAAATTGATCTACAATGGTGGATGTTCGCATTGGCAGGTTTGTTAGCTATTGTCATTGCCTTGTTAACAGTAAGTTTCCAAGGCATAAAAGCCGCACTTATGAATCCCGTGAAAAGTTTGAAGAGTGAGTAGGGGTGTTGTATCTTGAACTTTGATTTACCTGATTTTATGATTTAATATCTATTTAACTTAAATCAGAAAAAAATCAGGATATTCCTATAAATCAGGTAAATCAATTCAATCAGTTAAATCACAGTTCAGACAAAAATTACTAAATAATTACCTGTCGACTAAACCGCTTGAGCAAGCGGTTTTTTTGTATTTCTTATATAATATTGTATTTTTTAAATTTTTTTAATAATTATAAGTATATTTTATAATTAATTAATTTTTGTTCGTTTTTATATCAGTAAATTAGCGATGCTTTTAGTTAAAAAGTAAAATAAATTGTAATTAAAGCAAAAACCCCCTTCATTTAGGGGATTTTTTGTATTTGGGGGTTAATTGAAATTCTCTTTAAACAGAGCAATTTTCTATATTTGTTATTTTCTTATGCTGATTTATGCCATGAACTGGGACAGTCGCTGGCAAAGCAATTGAGTTATAATTATCCGACAGAATTAGAGAATAATATCCGCCAATATCTCAAATACGTGAAAGCAAAATATAAGCCGCAATAAGCACACGCCCAAATGCCCACACCGCCAAACATACGTCAGCTATATATGCCCATACAGCCTACGGTGCGGCAGGCAGCCGACAATGTAAGTTATACAGAGCTTCTGCCTGATGAGCAGCTTTTGCCGTACATCTATTGCTATTGGGAACTGAAGACTGCCCAGCCCTTGCAAGAAGAGTTTTTGTATAGGGTAGTGGCTGATGGCTGCATTGATATCTATTTTGAGCTTACTGACCCCACTGATGCGTACGTAATGGGCTTTTGCAAACAATACACCGAGTTTCCGCTGGGTGATAGTTTTCATTATATAGGTATCAGGTTTTTGCCAACTATGTTTCCGCAGTTATTTGGGGTTGATGCAGCCACACTAAGCAATAGATTTCAGCATCTGGCCGATGTTGTGCCACAGGTAGCTGATTTTCTGGCTGTGTATTTGAACGGCTTGCCTTCATCTGCACAAATCAAGGCATTGTTTGATGCTTATTTTATTAACCTGCTAGGTAGAAAGTCATTCGATGATGATAAGCGGCTTTATGGAGCTATTGGTATTATCTTACAGAATTTTGGCGTTCTCAACATCGAAACCGATTTAGATACAGGTATCAGCCCAAGGCAATTGAGGCGGCTTTTTGAGTACTATATAGGCGATACCGCCAAGACATTTGCCAAGGTGGTTCGCTTTCAGAATATTCTGCGAGCAAAGCCTTCGTCGCAGAGTTTGCGGCAAAACAAGTTGTTTTTTGATGCAGGTTACTACGACCAGGCGCATTTTATTAAAGAGTTCAAGAATTTCTACGGGGTATCGCCAAGCAAGGCTTTTGGCCGTTGATTATGTCCGATTTTTACAAGGTTTACCATCCTGATTGCTCGACCTTTGTGTTGTTAGTCAATCAGCACAATAATGAAAAAAATACTCATAGTCTTGCTTTTACTGAGCTTTTCAAGCCAGGGTTATTCACAAAAAACTACACACAAAAATCAGCAGAACATGAAACTTAATGCAGGTATTATTACAAAAAAACTAGCCGAAACAAAGGCTTTTTATATAAAAAATTTAGGTTTCGGTATAATATTCGAAAACGAATTTTATCTGCTCATGCATACACCAAACCATGAAGCCGAAATCAGTTTTTTATTACCTAATCATCCAAGCCAGCAGCCACTTTTCCACAAACCTTTTCAGGGACAAGGGATCTACCTCACAATTGAGGTCAACGACCTAGATGCGCTTTATCAGGAACTGAAAAAGAAAGGTGTAATTATTAAAATTGAGCTTCGTAATGAACCCTGGGGCGATAGACACTTTGCCATTGAAGACCCCAACGGTATCGGAATTGATATTGTGAAATATGCGCCCCCAGCAACCCCCAACCCCTAAGGGATAGTGAAACAATATACAGTATGGCACGCCTATACTCGCAAGAAAAAGAGCGTGTCATGCTTAAAATTGATGAAATAGGTGTTCTCATGCACATAGTAGCAATCAATATTTATAGATAAGATGCTTAATAACTAAATAGGCTACATACTTTTTTATATTATTGTACGTAAGTATTATAATTGTGACTAATTGAAACTACTTATCAATGAAAATTATAGCCCGATTTACTGTTTTCTGCGCTTTTTTACTCATTTCTGCCATAGGCTATGCTCAAAAAATTGAACTACCTATTCAATGGAAAGTGGGGGATGTCTGGACTTATGATTTGAAACAACGGAATCTGGGAGGGTTTACAGGTGGAGACAAATGGAAAAGAAAGAGTTTTCAAATAAAAGTTTTAGAAGCCAAGCCTGGCTATGAGGTAGAGTGGAAATATCTATCGTATAGTACTTTTGAGTCGGATACGCTGGAAGATGAATGTGCCATGATGCTCAAACAATTTTTATTACATATCCCGCTTAAACTGAAACTTAACGAAAAGGGCGAATTTGCCAACTTAATTGGCGGCGATGCCTTAAAGAAGCAAATGCTAGCCTTTTATATCAGCCAAAGTTCGAAAAGCAGAAGTACGCATTGTATTGACAACTTGAAGAGTTTTTTCAGTTTAGCCGATAATTTTGAAGATGTGATTGAGGTACTAGTACCCGAAATCAAGCATTTCTTTTTAGGCTTCTCGTTGCTGCCTTCCGAAACCAATTATAAGAAAGATACTGTTGAAGTGTTTACGGATTATATTTTCGATTTCAAAAAGACTATTCGTTTACCTAAAGCTATCAGCCAAACGGCACGCAATACCTTTGGAAATTCGCTTGAAGTAAGTTTTCTGTCTCAGATTTCAGAACCCGAATATAAAAAGTATTTCGACGAAAGCACAAGGGCCTCGTGGGATAAACTCGGCCTGGAAAAAGGCGATGGAATTCGCAAAGGCTTAGAAGAACAACTGGAGGTATTTCAGCCCAAGAAAAGCGATGCAATGGAAGCAGTTTTCGACAAAACCAACGGCTCAATACTGAAATTTGACTACCTGACCGAAGAATGGGGTATGCTTAAAGGTGGCGAAAGTATTTATTATTATTTTAATAAAAGATGATAGGAATGCCGAGTGTCGATTGCAGAATGTCGAATAAATGCAGCTAATTCGACCTTTTGCAATCGACATTCGACATTTTCTTGTCTTGTTTACCCCTCAATTTGGCGTTTTTGTACCTCTCTTATCACATAAACTTATTGTAGCTTTGTATTATTAAAAAATAGCGTTCACATACATGCAACCAGTAGGAGTAAGTCAGCCTAAATCTCACATCAAAAATATTAGTCGTGCCGAATTCATAGCCATGATGGCTTGTATCGAGTTGCTTACGGCATTATCAATAGATATTATGTTGCCTACCTTCGATGCTGTTCGGCAGGAATTCAACCTTGGGGCAGAATCTACAGCTACTTCAAGACTCGTTACTTTCTTTTTTATGGGGCAGTTCAGTCAGTTAATATTTGGCCCAATGGCCGACAGATACGGGCGTATACCTATTTTAAGAATTGGGTTTATGTTTTTTATTAGCGGGTGTATTGCTACTGTTCTTGTGCCGAGTATGTTTTGGTTACTAATAGCCCGTTTTTTTATGGGCATAGGTTCAGCTGCTATGTTTGTGTGCGTGCTGGCCTGTGTGAGAGATAGGTTTGTAGGTGACGAAATGGCTCGCACGATGTCACTGATTATGACAATTTTTCTGATTGTTCCGGTGCTGGCTCCATTATTAGGTGCAGCCATTTTATCGGTCAGTAACTGGAAAGTGGTGTTTATTACACCAGCAGTTTTTGCCATCGTATTTGCAATATGGTCGTTGCGTTTGCCTGAATCTGTGCCTGCGGATGGACGTAAAAAAGCAAGTTTGCTAGCCGTATTTCAATCATTCAGGGAAGTATTTAGTAACAGAACTTTTGTACGCTATGTGGCTATTACCACTATTTTGTTTGCTGCTTTCATTTCTTATGTAGGTAGTTCAGAGCGCATTGTTGGTACACTTTATCATCGGCCACACCTCTTTATCTATATTTTTGGCACAATCGGGTTTTGTATGAGCATCTTTACGTTTATCAACTCTCGTTTGGTACAGTGGCTTGGCGCATATCGAACACTCCGCCTACTATTATGTATATACGTTTTACTTGCAGTCTTGTTAATTTCTCTTACACTCAACTCCACCGAGCCAATCAATCTCTTTGTATTATTTACTATTATTGGTTTGTTGCAAAGTGTCAATATTGCTATTGAGCCCAATAGTAGTTCGCTGGCGCTCGAACCTATGGGCAACAAGGCAGGCATGGCAGCATCTATCTATGGCACGGCGTATCTGGTTGTGGGTGCCTTCGGCGGCTCAGTGATTGATGGCTTATTAGTGAATTCGGTTGTGCCGCTTACTGTTGCTTATTGCGTGGGTGGTGTTTTGGCATTGGGCTTGTTTTTTAGTGGAAAGGGTAGAGGCTGAATTTAAGAGTAGCCATGTATTTTCCTGCAAAAAGCACGATGACTAATATAAATGCAGGAAAATACATGAAGCTCGCAGAGCTTATAGTTAAAAACTAATACTAAAGTTTTTGTCGGTCCACAGCAATAATACTGTCAGAATACACATAGCCAAAGAATTATAATAGTGCTGGTACTCAAGATGTGCCATGTGTGCCGTAAAAGCGCCGACTGCAAACGGAAAGAGGAATAAAATACCAGCAGTTTTTAAACTTGGCTTAAATAAACCAACTACAATGAGTATCACACCTGTGAGTTCAGCAATGCCTATGGCAATTGTCCAGCTTTTATTAAATCCCAACGATTGCATACTTTCCATCATAGAGGTTTTTTGAAATACTTTGAAGAGCGAAGCATAGCCAAAAACATACAGATAGTAAAGGTAGCTTGCCCAGTGAATAATTGTTTTGAGTGTTTCCATTATTAGTTATTTTTTCTGCAAATATCTTTACTAACTTGCATAAAAGACAGAACGTACAAAATTGTTGGGTACTAACAAAAAAGTAAGCATGAGAAAAGAAAACTCTACAAATGCTATTAATGAGAACTATCTGAATGAGCATTGCGGCATTACCTACACACTATCTGCTATTGGCGGAAGATGGAAAATAAATATCCTGAGTTACCTGTTATACAATCAGAAATTGCGTTATAGCGAGCTGAAAACCCGACTGAAAGGTGTTTCGGAGCGTATGCTAAGTGCCAAACTAAAAGAACTCGAAAGTGATGGGCTTATCAACAGAATTGTGCACCCGCAGGTACCACCAAAAGTAGAATATGAATTAACCGAATTAGGTCGGTCTTTAAGCGAGATTCTACAATTAATGGATAAATGGGGAGAGGAAAAAATGATGGAGAATGTTGTATGAGGTTTATTTTATCATCATCCAAGTTCCCTAATGGACTTAAGAGATTTTAAACTCACCATCAATAAAATAAACTCCAAAAACTTTTATAGTCTTAGCCCGAACAATTAATTTTGATGGTGGTTAACATAAAACAAAATCCACAAAGGCTTTTACCTATACTTTTATGAAGCGAATTATCTGTTTATTACTTGGTTTTTCTTTACTGTCGCTAACTGTGTCGGCGCAAGAGGTGAGTGCATATATGCTCAAAAATCTGATAAGGGTGAAGGCGATGCTTGTAGACGACAAAGGGAAAGAATATACCATTTATGGCGGTGGATTTATTGTAGATGGTAAATATCTGGCAACTACTTATAGCCTTTTTAAACCGACAGGATTCACCAAGAAACCTAAACGGATGGTTGTTTATTATAATTACAGGGTAGATGATAAACAAAATCTGAAAAACGACTCGGTTGATATTGATTTACTATACAAATATATAGGTAAGCAGTATGATTTTTCGAAACACGTATATCAGGCAGATAAACTTGAGACAGATTTTATTGTATTAAAACTGAAAAAAGTGATTCCGGTAAAACTCTTGCCGTTAAGTGCCAAAACAAGCCCACCCAAATATAGCAATATGCCAATATTGGCTTTTGATAATTCGCAGGGAGTATTGAGAAACGATACGCTTATCCATCTGTTTTTACAGTTTCAGGACAAAGTACAAGATACCTATCAATTGGTGATGTTTGGCCCATCGAAACCGGGTTTTAGTGGTTCTCCGATTTTTAATGAAAGAGGAGAAATAATGAGCATTATCCAGTTCGGGCTAAGCGAAATAAACGAAGGCTATATTGAAGCCTTGAAAAAAGCAGGCTGGCTCACCGACGAGGATATTCAGGCCATCAGGAAAGCCTATGCATCACAAAATCCCCGAAATTTTATTTTTTCTACAAACATTAATTATCTAATGGAAAAATATGTGAAGGGGTTTAGGTAGATAGTTGTATTTCCGCAATTAATTGCTGTACTTTAAGATACCTGTAAAATAAATAATCCTTTTATGTTACGCTTATACAAGCTGTTGACTATTGCTATACTGTGGCTATCTATGGCTGCATGCCAAAATACTACAAAAACCGACGAAAATGCAGTTTTACAAGCAGAAGTTCGTAAGTTATCAAAAATAAAGGAGACGGCTTTGCCCGAAGTGGTTAGTCTGAAAAGCCTAAAGAAAACCATGTTTACTCCAACGTTGGAGAGTCTAGTTGACGAGGAAAAGAACGCTATCTATGCACCTACATTGCTTTTTGCCTGGAATAAAATTGAAGAATTACTGAAGAGCGAGATTGTACTTAGTGAGTCTAACTCACAAGATTTGCAGCTAATTACCCAATCAAAATCGCATGAGCAATCGTTAAACCCAGATGAATATAAGATAGAGGTAGATACAAAGGTAGACGCTATTGTTGCCAGAGCCTTTTTTCATAAATCCTTACCATTCAAAATAGAATTTCATGCATTGCAAGAGCCTATTGTTTTTGGTAAAACTAAGGTATCTGCTTTTGGCTTAGACTGGCAAGATTTTGATGTAATTGAAGCTACTCAGATTTTGTATTATAAAGACGATGCTCATTTAGTGCTAAAACTTTTGCCAAAAGACAAACAACATGAAATTATTCTGGCGCTGGGTCTTGATAAATTTAAAAGTCTAAAAGATGCCTTAGGTTTGTTGAATGAGAACATTGAAAAGGGAAAAAAAGAAAAAACAGAACCTAAGCAAGCATGGAAATATGCGCTTAATGAAGAAGATAGATTTGCGATACCAATAGTAAAGTTTCATATCGATACAAAGTATAAAACACTTGAAGGGCAGCAGTTTTTTACCAAAGATGGTAGACCACATATAGTTCATGAGGCATACCAGAGAACAGGCTTTGTATTAGATCAGAATGGTGCTGTACTTGAATCAGAAGATTATACATCGGTAGACTCGCTAGGAGCAGAGTTGCCACATCCAAAAAAAATGATTTACAATAAGCCATTTCTCATTGTTTTGAAGCGGGTCGATAAAACAAATCCATACTTTGTGATGAGTGTGAATAATACGGAGTTGATGGTGAGGAAGTAGATATAAACACAAAACTGGGGAATACTCGCCCTTATATTTCCTATGGCATAGAATTTTTTGTTGTTTAGATATTCACACAACAAAAAATTTACTATCATGAAAACTATAAAACTATTCTGCTTGGGATTATTTGCATTGCTGACATTTCAGGCTTGTGAGCAAAAAGAAAAAGATGTATCGGTTGAGCCTGTTACCATTTCAGACCTTACCTGTCCGGGAGCTGTGTTTTCGGGTGTAGCCACGGCGGGCGTAACTTATAATGGCGTTTTTACAGTGCCTTATACAGGTGGCGATGGTAGCACTTACACTTCAGATAACGGTGTTTCTTCAACAGGGGTAATGGGCATGCAGGCTATTTTAGTGCCAGGTACATTGGCTTTAGGTTCTGGCTTAATTACCTATGGCGTAACCGGAACACCTGCTACAAGTGGTGTAGCTTCTTTTGTAATTACTTTCGGTGGACGCTCATGTACAGTAGCTTTTCCGGTTTCGGGCTCACCAATAACGCCGAATCCGGTAGGCGATCCGGCCGGAGAATAATACAATAATGCTTTATCTTGAGCCTCCTCTGCAAGAGGCTTCATTTACTAATAGGCTTTCAGCTACCTATATACCATACGTAGCTAAAAGCCATCTTCATAAATCAATTATTTTTCACGTTTAAATGCTGAACTTTATGGCTAAATGTATTGCTTTTTTAAGAGTACCAGATGTAGAAAAAACACTCGAATGGTATCTTGATATAGGGTTTAAGTGCCTGGGTACACATTCAGAGCCTGGATGTCTAATTGATTGGGCGTTACTTGACTGGGATGGCGCACAGTTTATGTTATATCCGCTAGGGAGCGGCGAAAGTTACGCACTAAAAGATGCAGGGCTTTATATTGAGGTTGAATCGATTGATGAATTAATAAAGCCGTTTGAAATGAAAACCGAAGTAGTGGAATTAAACCAGATTCAGGGTTATCGCACAAAAGAGATTGTGCTTAAAGACCCCAATGGCTTTTATATCAGATTTGCAGAGAGGATTTCTTGAAAATTGAGTCTTGAACTTTGATTTAACTGATTAATCTGATTGCATTGATTTTAACTCATGATTGTTTTATTGATTTTAACTCATGATTGTTTTATTAAATAATCAAATTTTAACATGAAATGTCGACTACTAAATCAGGTAAATTACAAAAATCAGTTAAATCAAAGTTCAAGGCAAAAAACATCAATTCTTCTTCTTCCAGATATTTCCGTTTTTCGAAGTGCTTTTCTGTATAACGTTTTGCTGATACAAGCCTTCTAGTTCAGCTTCAGCTTCCTGCATCGATTTATTGCTTAATACTGCATATTCTTTGGTACAAAGTGTAGCAAAATGTGAGAACAGATATTCCCAATCTGTGCTATAGCTTTGTTTTTGTGCGCCAGGTATTAAAGCAAGAATTTTACTCTCAAACTCGGCATAAGGTTTCAAGCCATACAAATATTGTTGATTGTGGTTTCGGTCATAGAAAAACAAGGTCGGGAAACCTCGTACACCCATCATTTTTCCGAGTGCCAAATCTTCTTTAAAAGCCTCTGCTCCACGTCCTTCATAATCAACTTTAAGCTGATTTACATCTAAGCCTACTTCAGCAGCGGCCTTTGATAGGTGCTCCCAGCGAGTAATGTTTTTCTTTTCCAGAAAAACCATTTCTCTGATTCTACGCAAAAACAACAACGCTTTCGCAGGGTCTTGCAATTGTGCAGCCATAAAAGCAACCGATGGTGGATACGACGAATCGAGTGGGTCTTCAAGCCACACATCGCCATCAATAGGCATTTGGTAGTGTTGACTCACTTCGTCCCAATGGTGTGCTACATCGCTGGGTTTGCTTATACCGCCACTATTATAGCTCCAGTCTTTTAGTAAGCCACCCATGTGGTATTCAACAGCAATATACTGGCCGTATTCGAGTTTGAGTTTGCGTAATTGCGGCTCAATTCCCCAACATGTAGAACAGATGGGATCGGTGTAATAAACTATTCTTATCGGTTTTTCCTTAATTTCGGTTTCAACTACAGTTGTGCTGCCTTCTGGTGCGTCGGTAATGCACATACCTGTCTCAATATCGCACAGTAAAGGGTTTGTTTCTTGCATGTTTCGTTTGTTTAATTGTGAATTGCGAATGGATTGTCTGAACTCTGATTTAGCTGATTTGTATGATTTATCTGATTTAATATTTGAAATCGGCTGTAAATTTCATAAAGATGTCATTATAATCAGGTCAATCAGTTAAATCAGAGTTCAGACAAAAAATCACTCAATTATTCTGCGTTCGGATAATCTATAAATCCAGCCTCGCCGGGGGTATAAAAAGTTTCAGGATTTGGTGTTGAAAGAGGAATATCATTGGCGAATCGGTAAGGCAAATCAGGATTTGCGATAAACGATGAGCCAAACGAAATTAAATCGGCCTCTTGGTTTTCAATTGCTTTTATGGCTCTTTCTTTAGTATAGCCGGCATTGAAGATGAGGGTATTGCTGAAACTACCTCTGATAGTTTTTAGTAATGCCTGCCCCTCTTCTGTGGCACGAGCCGCATAATCTACTACGTGCAGATAGGCAATATCTAAGGAGTTTAATGATTCTACCAAACGCTTATAAGTTTCTACTGTTTCATTAAAAGCAGGCATGGCATTAAATGTATTGTATGGCGAAATACGAACGCCAACCTTATCGGCTCCAATGCGCTCAACTACTGCTTTAGTTGCCTCTACAACAAACCTGATTCGGTTTTCGATGTTGCCGCCAAAATCATCAGTACGCTGGTTTACGCCCGGATTAAGGAATTGCTCTAGTAAATAGCCATTGGCACCATGCAATTCTACGCCATCAAAACCTGCTTCAATGGCATTGGCAGCGGCCTGTGCAAATTCTTCAATGCAGGCTTCTACCTCTTCAATGCTCATTGCTTTGGGTGTATCGGTTGTCTGCATGCCTTGTGTATCTGTCCACATTGCTTCATTGGCCGATATGGCTGATGGCGCAAGCAAGTGTGCACCAACTGGCAAGTTTGCCGAGTGACCAATGCGCCCTGTATGCATTAATTGTACAAAAATTTTGCTACCCTGCGCATGGACAGCTTGGGTGGTAAGTTTCCAACCTGCTATTTGTTCCTGGCTGAAAATACCCGGTATACGGGCATATCCTAAGCCGTTAGGGCTAGGAGCGGTGCCTTCAGTAATTATGAGCCCAGCCGAAGCTCTTTGCGCATAATATTGCGCCATTAGTTGATTGGGTATATTGCCAATGGCTCTGCTGCGTGTCATTGGAGCCATCACTATTTTATTCTGAATACTTATTTTTCCCGCATAAGGCGTAAATAAATTAATTGTTTTTGTCATGAACCTATTCATTTAAAAATTATGTTGCAAAGTTGCAACGAACATATTTCTAAGTCAATAAGTCAGAAAAACATGACTACTACACACCAGATTGAACAGCCACAAGAATGCCCGACAGAAGATGTAATGCGATTATTGTCGAGCAAATTTACACTCCATATTTTGTTCAGAGTGGCAGTAGATGCAAACGTCCGTTTCAGCGAGTTTTTACGAAAAATACGTGGAGCAAACAAACAAACTTTGTCGGTCGCCTTACGTGACCTTGTAGATGAGGGATATTTAATAAAAACTACTGTTCAGCTTAAGCCCCTACATATTGAATACAGCCTTTCAGAAAAAGGTCAACAGCTTGTGCCTCTGCTTAAACAGTTTGAGGCATTCAGGGTGGATAAATAAACCAAAAATTTTCGAAATCAAACCATATAGTCTTATTTAACGTAAATTCTAAAAAAAAATCGTACAATAGTATCGCACGATTTTTTGCATAGTATTACAATAAATAAATCAATCCATGTAACCATGGAATTTGACTGCAAATTTTAAAAGTTTTTTGGGTTATTTGCAAGAAAAAAAATGAAAATTCATGTAGGTTAAAGTACAAAACCCTGAGATTTTCGGGGTTTTGTACTTTAATACTTATTAACTCAATTATTTGAATTAAGTATAAGGTGTTTTTCTTTTGTGAATTTTAATAAGTCTGCCTATATTTCTTTTGTTATAACAAAACCATACCCAAAATAAATGAAAGCATATCTGGCAGAATTAATGAATCTTCATAAGGGGGAACAGGAAAAAAGTAAGACACTTGAAGAAGTTAAAAAGAATATTTCTTTTAGAGGAACAAACCTCTGGGCATTAGTGGGTGCAATTATTATCGCTTCGGTTGGCTTAAATACCAACTCTACTGCTGTTATTATTGGAGCAATGCTTATTTCGCCATTAATGGGCCCAATAATTGGTACCGGCTTTGCCCTGGCCATATTTGACTTTGGTTTATTAAAACGCTCACTCAAAAACCTTCTGATTGCTACCATTGTGAGTTTAGTAGCATCTTCTGTTTATTTTTTTATTAGCCCGTTCAAAGAAGCTCAGTCTGAGTTATTGGCTCGTACTTCTCCTAATATTTATGATGTATTGATTGCTTTTTTTGGTGGTTTGGTTGGTGTTGTAGCTATTACGAGGGTAGAAAAAGGGAATCCAATTCCGGGGGGTTCTATTGCTACGGCACTTATGCCCCCCTTGTGTACAGCAGGTTTTGGGATTGCTACCGCAAACTGGAACTATTTTCTGGGGGCAATGTATTTGTATTTTATTAACTGTGTTTTTATATGTATTGCTACCTTATTAATAGTAAAGTATTTGAAGTATCCTATAAAGAAAGATATAGACGTAAAACACCAGCAACAGGTAAAATATGGAATCTCTTTTATAATAGTAGTAATGCTATTGCCAAGTATGTATTTTGCTTATAGATTATTTGATAAACAGCAATTCGACCAGCGAATTGATAGTTTTATTGAAAACGAATTTACTCGTAAGGGACACACCGTAATTTATAAGAAAAGTGATTATGGAGAGAGCCCGAGGCTATTAGAGTTAGCTTTTCTAATTGATAATTTTAGCGAGAAGGATATCCGTAAGATGAATCGGCAGCTTGCTCAATACAGACTCCATAATACAAGGCTGGTTATTAAGCAAAATACAAGTTTAAAGAATCTCAAATCGGATATTAATAATGAGATTTCGAAAAACCAAACGCTTCTGATAGCCAAGCAAGATAGGATAAGTAAACTTGAGAGCGAACTGAAAACCAAGAATTTAGACAGTAAAGGGATATACAATGAAGCAAATGCTTTGTTTCCTGCTATTAGGTCATTGGTATTTACAACACAACGCTTTTATGGGCAAACAGATACCACTACGTTAATGCCTTTAATAATATATCAAGCAAACAGACCTTTGAGCAATAGGGAGTTGTCAAGGTTTTCGGACTGGATAAAACAGCGAAACAACCTTACAAACTTGAAAGTTGTATATACAAAATAAACAAGCTGATGTTTTTTAATTAAACTTTGATTCATCTACTGGTAGATGAATCAAAGTTTAATTAATCGAGTTACTTCTTAATCAGAGCTTTCAATTCTTCTATTTCTTTTCGGAGCTCATCAATTTCCTTTTGTTGTTCCTGGATAGCTTTAACAGCCAAAACACCAATGCGAGAGTAGTCCATCGTATAAAACTGCTCACCTTTATCGTTGGTATTGCTGTAAACTATTTCAGGAAAATACTGTAATACTTCTTGTGCCAGTAAGCCTACGTCGGTTTTATCTGAATTAACAAGTTTGTATGATTTTACACCTACTTTCATCAGGTTATCAAGTGTCGATGCATAAGGCTGAATATTATTTTTATACCTTGCATCCGAAAAGTTGGTATATGCTCCGTTTCCAGAAGCAAATTCACCTTTTAAAACACCATTAAAAAACAAGTATAATGCCCCCCCAGAGTTATTGGTGTACAATGTCCAGCTATTGGAATTTGGGCCAGTATTCAGGATTCGCAAACCAGTCATCCCGTCTGTACTCAAAATAGGGTGTCTAACTTCTAAATCTACATGGGCAGTACTTGAATATGCTCCTCCATACGGCGAGGATTTCTGCACAATAAGGCCCGAGCCATTCCCAGAAGTACCTGATTTAGTAACCTGCGCAGCTACTCCATCTCCAACAGTTGAAACCATAAGGGCAGTATTAGCATTTGTATTATTATAAATTTCAAATTTGGCAGCAACACCATTGCTTGATGTACCTATAATACCTGACCCAGTATTTGAGTTTCCATATAATCCAGTCCCTGATGCAGAAGAATTTCCATACACTCCTAAACCATCTGGTGTAACGCCATATATCCCCCAGCCACTTCCGGCTTGGCTCCCCCATACGCCAATGCCTAGTCCCCCGGTACCATTATTTATACCTCTTAGCGCCGACGAAAAGCCACCCGGAGCAGTATTGGTCATGATTGCCCGTAAACTATATGCACTGCTTTCAGTACTATTGTTGGAGTAATCGCCGATGTTTTTATTAAAAATTGAAGATTCAGGCAAAATTGTTACCGACTGGGCATAAGAGATTTGAGATAGGGTTATCAGAGATACACCTACGAGTAGAAGTTTTTTCATGACTTTTTAATTGATTTTAGTTTGTCAAATTTAATTTCTGAAAACCAATCATTAAATAAAAGCTTTGTATTTTAAGCTAATTATTTACTAAGCGGTTGATGAGTAAGACTTCTATGGTTACTTCTTTACGATGAAATGACCTATTAGTGGTGATGTTTTAAATCAAAATTATTGATGTTGCAATAGTAAAAATACTAAATGCTTTAATCTGATATTTTTATTTAACGGCTCTATTCTCAATAATTTTAATTTAAGAATTTATAGGGTCTCAAATTTTAAGATAATACCACAAAAAAAAGACACAATCATCGCTGTGCCTTTTCTAATCTATCTAACATTTAAAACTATTCCATTACCATTTCTGTGTGTTCGCCGGCTTCTATTTTCTTGCCTGAGAAGAGTAATAGTAGCGGAAGGCATACCAGAAAAAATGCGCCTATCACTAGAAATGTGTCGGCGTAGGTAAGTACCATTGCCTGGCGTACTACTGTGCCGTAAAGCATCTTGTATGCTTTTTCGGTGGCTGTTACCAGCGCATCTCCTTTCGACATAAACAGGGCTGTGTATTGTTTCAGTCTCTCTGTCGAAATCGGGTTGTATATCGAAAGGTTATCACCTAAACGATTGGTATGAAAAACCGTACGTGTAGAGATATACGTTGTCATGATGGCCGTGCCAAATGTACCACCTAATTGACGTACCATGCTCGATAGCGCAGAGCCTTGCGCCATCTTGGCGGGTTCGAGGTCGGCTACTGTAATAGTCATAAGCGGAATGAAAATCAAGCCCATGCCAATCCCACGAATCATCAATGGCCAGAAGAAATCATCAGGACCTGTCGAAAGGCTTAAACCCGATAGATCGAAACAGAAGGCCACAAACATGGCAAAACCAATGGCCGCATACCAGATGGGTGACATAAAGTTTTTACGCATTACAACCCCCACAATTAGCATCATAAAACCTGTTAAAATAGAGCCGGGCATCATCAATAGCCCCGTCTGGCTAGCTGTAAAACCAAGGATTGTTTGACAAAATACCGGAATGATAAATACAGAAGCAAACAAACCAAAACCCAAAATAAAGTTAAAGAGGTTGGCTACGGCAAACTGTCGGTTTGCCAAAAGTTTGAGGTCGAGCATTGGTATTTTTACATTGAGTTGTCGCCAGATAAAGCCTATTAGCCCAACTACTGCAATAACCGACATCATCACAATAAAACTAGAATCGAACCAGTCTTTTTCGTGGCCTTTTTCCAGAATAATTTGTAAGCCCCCTACACCCATGACCAATAATATTAGGGCAAACCAATCCATCTTACCCGCAGGTATAGGCTCGGCAGGCTCTTTTATATAGCTAAATGCCAGAAACGTAGCCAGTATACCAAAAGGAATATTGATGTAAAATACCCAACTCCACGAAAGATGGTCGGTGATGTAACCGCCCAAAGTTGGCCCGATTGATGGCCCGATGATAACCCCCATACCAAAGATAGCATTGGCAAGGCCGAGGTCTTCTTTCGGGAAAGTCTGAATCAGAATCGCTTGTGCTGTTGTTAATAATCCGCCACCACCTATGCCTTGTACCACACGGAAGAAAACTAGCTCCCACACGTTGGTTGAAAGCCCACAAAAAACAGAGGCGATTGTAAACAAAATGATAGAAGCGGCAAAGTAATTCCGGCGGCCAAGTTTAGCGCTCAACCAGCCCGACATAGTAATCATGATGGCACTGGCAGCAGCATAACCCGTTACAACCCAGCTAATATCGCCCAACGATGCACCCAGATTCCCCATCATCTGATTGAGGGTAACGTTCACAATCGACGAATCGATGGTTTGTAATAGGGCTGCCGTGGTAACAGTTATCACAATTATCCACTTATCAAATCCTATATTCATGGTTTTATTTCTTTTGTGTGTCAACGGCTACTGATACGCTCAAACCAGGGCGTAATTTGGCAAATGCCGGACTAGTTTTGTCTAATTCTATTCGTACGGGTACACGTTGTACTACTTTCACATAGTTTCCGGTAGCGTTATCTGGTGGTATTAATGAGAATTTAGCACCTGTTGCTCCGGCAAATGATTCTACTTTACCCGTTAGTTTCTCTTTGCTGTAAGCATCTACATCAATATCTACAGTCTGGCCAATCTGCATTTCGGTTAACTGCGTTTCTTTAAAGTTGGCCGTTACCCACAAGCCATTTGTGCCTACAACTGAGCAAAGTGCCTGACCCGGCTGAATTAATTGCCCGACCTGTACTGAGCGACGAGAAACCACACCCGATGTCGGAGCTACAACAACGGTATATGATAATTGCAAGTTAGCTAAATCAAGCTCTGCCTGGCGTTGTTTGGCCGTAGCTTGTGCCACATTAATCTGGCTTTCAACAGCTTTGCGCTGAGAGCTTGTAACACCCGTTTGTGTATTAGCGGCATTTACCTGCAATTGTGCTGTTTCTAATTGAGATTGTGCCGCTTGTAAAGCTGCCTGTGCAGCATCACGTTCCGCCTGCACGTTATCAAACTGTTGTTGCGGAATGGTTTTCTCAGCCAATAAACGACTATAACGGTCAAAATCACGGGAAGCTTTTTGAAGACGTATTTGTGCCGCAGCAACATTGGCCTGTGCTGTTGTTACCTGATTACGAGCTGTTTGTGCATTGGCTTGTGAAGTCTGGATAGTGGCCGATGCAACCCCGATATTAAACTGGCTTACGCCTCCGCTTGCTATGGCCGTTTGCAAGGCTGCTTCTGCCTGTGCTACCTTGATTTTATAGTCGGCGTCGTCAATTACAAAAAGCGTATCGCCAGCGTTTACAAACTGGTTATCTTTGAAACGAATGGCTTTAATGTATCCTCCGATTTTAGGCGTAACGGCGTTTACGTCGCCATCAATTTGTGCATCGTCGGTAGTTTCGTAGCGTTGTAAGTATTGGATTTCTTTGTATCCATAAATAAGTGCAATAACGAGCCCGATAGCACCTACTACTCTGATAATTATCTTGGTATTCATGATTTTTAGTATGAAATAATGTGTTTTTTAAATGTTTTATTAACCCCACCCCCAACAGTGGAGAGGGAACTTGAATTCAACTCCCTTCCCCATTGTTGGGGAAGGGTCGGGGATGGGGTTGTTTTTATCTTCCTCCAGTAGCCTTCATAAGCTTCTGATACGCCAATTGGCCATCTACTTTAGAGTTAATCAGGTTTAGTTGGGCTTGTAGCAAAAAACTATTTGCATCAAGCAATTCGGTTGAGCCTACCAAGCCGTTGCGGAAACGTGAGTCTGTTAGTCGGTAGTTTTCCTGTGCTTGTTCAAGGGCCGTCAGAATTACTTTTTGTTGCTCAATGGCCAGTTCGTAATTATGATACGCCGCTACTACCTCAGTGCGAATCTGGTCGGTTTGTTGTTGACCATGCAAAATGCTCTCGTTGATAGCTGTTTTGGCGCTGTTGATGCGTCCTTTAAGGTTATAAAGCGAACCGATGTTGTACGAAACACCCAAACCGATATTCCATGCGTTGATGAATGTATTTGCTTCGGGAATAAGGGCGGCATTTGGGTTTATATAATTATACCCTGCTGATAAACCCACGTGTGGATACTTATTACTCTTAATAAGGCGCAGTTGTGCATCGGCTGATTGCTGACGCAAAACATTTGCCTGTAACTCAGGGCGCAACTGAACAGCCTGATTCAGAAAGTTATTAAGCGATTCTATTGCTACAGGAGTATTATTTAAGGTAGTATCAATGGCGATAGTTGAGGCATCGTCAACACCAATCAATAAACCGAAATTGAACAGGGCTGTCTGGCGGGCTTTATCTACCTGCAAGCGGCTCAATTCCAGATTATGCTTCTGCAATTGCAGTTTCAAAATCTCGTTTGGCAAAATCACCCCCTCTTTCTCTAGGTTTTTAGCGTCTTTCTCACGCTCATCAAACTGTTTGATATTCTGATTAATAATCTCGGTTGAGCGTATCAACTTCACGATATTGTAATAGGCCTCGCTAACAGTGTAAACCAGCTCTTGGCGGTTGCGTTGGGCATCTAAGCGGCTGGCTTTAGCCAATAAATCGGCCGATTGTTGGGCTGCTTTTTCGGCAAAGCCACCAAACAATTCTTTCTTGATGCTCAAGCCTCCCATAGTAGCGCTGAAACCACCTTTCGGTAAACCAAACAAGGGTTTGCTGTCTTCACCCTCACCAAAAGCAAAGGGTGTGATAAGGCTAAAGCGAGAGTAGCTAATCGAGGCGCTAGCTTGTGGTAAGTTACGGTCTTTTACTTCTTGCGCACGGGCTTCGGCCCCTTGTATGCGTAAGTCGGCGGCTTTGAGTCCCTTGTTATTCTGGAGGGCCAATTCAATAGCCTTGCTCAGAGGCATTGGGGCAGACTGTGCAAAAGCACTTGCGATGCTCAGACAGCTTAATCCAATGGCGGTGATGTACTTTCTCATTTTATTTGGTTCTGATTTTGGTCAAAAGTGTGTTTAACGTTTTTACTTCGTCGTCGGTGAGATGACTGACAATCGATTCAAAATTCTGAAACTCTATAGCTACCCTTTTCACAAACTCGTTCGATTCTTCCGTGAGGCGTAGTTTCACCCGTCGGCGGTTAAGTGGGTCGGTTTCTCTTACAATAAGGTTTTTGCTTATCAGGCGGTCGGTCAGTCGGGTCATGTCCGAATTAATTTCGTGCATTTTGTTTTTTAGCTCTCCGGCATTCAGGCTTTCGGGATAAACTTCTTGTAATTGGCGCAACACTACGTATTGTTGTACCGATAATTTGAAAGGAGCCAGCTTTTGGTCGAAGTAATTAAATATGTAGCCATCTGTAATATGCAGGTTAGCTATTAGTTCGTGATATTGATTTTTATATTGTTTACCCATATCTGTCTTGAAAAGATGCACAAATGTAATAGTGATATTTGTTTAAACAAATAATGTTCAAACGAGTAATGCTAAAAATGTAATTATACCAAGATTAGGTGTTTTTTTGAAAAGATAAAATAGGATAGGAGATAGCAGAAATTAAAATATTTTAATGTGTTAATTGGTTGATTTTTAGTGATTTGTGTTTTATTGTGATGCTTGTCGTGTGATTGTATTAAAATGTTGTTAAAGTTAGAAGTAGGGGGCGTTAGAAATAGAAGAAAGCAAGCAAAAGAGATGTGGGGTGTTTTTTTTAATAGTCAAAATCCGGCATAATTTTATGTGAGTTATTAAGCGTTTGTGTGTTTCAAAATGCTGTTTAGAGAAAAACTGACACACCGACTGATTGAAAAAGCAGTTGAATTGGGTGCAGGCTGACACCGATTACAATACTTCTGAATATATCATAAATCACGGCCAATTTTACCCCAACATTAAAATTTTTGTTTTAAAAAACCGCTTAGTAAATTTTTATAGGATTTTTTTGCTTTTCTCCGTAAAATAGTCGGAAAATTTTACGCATCTCTATATACGCCATTTAAACTAAACTAAACCAGATATGCTGCCTTGTTATTAAATGCTTTTGTTCTAAAATTACCCTGAACCAATACTGTATCATATAAAGTTTTTTTTCGCTTATTTTCTGCTTTCCAATTCCTTTAGAATTCTTTTGCTGGCTAAGAAATCTGGTTATCAATGTTTTTATACTTAATTAAATAAATATTTGTGGTTAAATAAATTTGCTAATATGATAAAACAACTATTTTCTGACATGCCAAAGTTGAATAAAATTCTTCTTTTTATGCTTACTATTACTTTTTCTACTCAAGTTTTTGCCCAAAAAGAGGTAGAAAATGCAAAAGCATATCTGCAAGCCAATGCAGCTCAGTTTCAGCTTTCTAAAACCGATATTGAAGAAATGGGGGTTTCGAGTGCTTACCCATCAACCGGAACAAGCTTGTACCACATTTATTTTGCACAAAAATACCAGGCAATCGAGGTATTTAATGGCATTCTGAATGTTACTCTCTCAAACGACAAGGTGGTGAACGTTGGTAATACCTTTGTGCCAAATATAAACTCGAAGGTTCCGGCTATTACCAATACCCTGGGCTTAAGTCCGGCAGAGGCAATTGATAAAGCTGCTGCGTACCTTAAACTAGCAAAAGGTACGGTAAGTACTCAGGAAGTGAGTGCCAATAAATTGCCTAATGGACAAATTGACAAGGCTGTTTATAGAAACACAGCATTGTCGAACGACGAAATCAATGTAAAACTCTATTGGTTTCCTTATGATACTCTTATTAACCGACAAAGGATTTCTAAGATAGACTTAGTATGGCAGGTTCAGATTCAGACGAAAGACCACCAGAATGTATGGAGTGTACATGTAAATGCGCAGTCGGGCGAAGTTGTACAAGTAAAAGATATGGTGATACACTGTAATTTTGGTACGCCTGAGCATCAGCAAGCGCCGCATGCCTGCGAAGGTGCAAGTGCTTTAACAGCCATAGCCAGAGAAAATATCAATTTTCTTCAACCTGTGGCAGCTAATAGTTATCGGGTGTTCGATTATCCGGTAGAGAGCCCGATTCATGGAAGCCAAACAGTGGTAACTAACCCATATACCAAATTTGCCCCTGCTGGCACTGGTCCCGGAAGCACCAATGGTTGGCACAATGATGGCACAACCGATTATACTAATACCAGAGGTAATAACGTATATGCCAAAGAAGATCGGGCAAATGATAATGAATTAACCATTGGTCTTAGCCCTTCGTCGGCAACTTTAGAGTTTGATTATTCCTATACACATGCCACAGGGTCGGCTAATGCAAACCTTAATGCCGCAATCACTAATCTGTTTTATTGGAATAACCTGATTCATGATGTATTGTATAAATACGGGTTTAACGAAACGGCGGGGAATTTCCAGAAAGATAATATGAGCAGAGGTGGGCTAGGTAATGATTTTGTTTATGCTGATGCACAAGATGGCTCTGGTACGAACAATGCAAATTTTTATCCGCCTATTGATGGTATCAACGGCCGTATGCAGATGTTTTTATGGAATCAGGGTGGTTCTCCGGCTTATCAGCCTGACTCTGATTTTGACAACGGCGTAATTGCACACGAATACGGGCATGGCTGGTCGACACGTCTGACAGGTGGGCCTGCCAATTCATCATGCTTGCAAAACGTTGAGCAAGGCGGTGAAGGCTGGAGTGATTATCTGGGCCTGATGCTCACAACCAACTGGGCGGCGCTTCAGCCTAATACAGTTTCTGCCAATAGACCTGTAAGCATCGGAACTTACGTACTAGGGCAGCAAACCACCGATGTGGGTATCAGAGGTTTTAAATACTCTCATGATATGGGTACTTACAATGCTCATGTAACTTACGGGCAGGTAGGAAATATTTCATTTTCGAATCCGCATGGAATAGGGTCTATATGGGCAACTATCTTATGGGATATGACCTGGAAAATAATTATGTTTGATAACAAAATTGTAAGCAATATCAACAAAACCGATAGCCTTTTAGGCAATGTAGCAGCACTTAAACTCGTAAATCAGGGGCTTGCCTTGCAACCTTGTAGCCCAAGTATGATTCAGGCCCGAAACGCAATTCTGAAAGCTGATACGCTGTTATTTAATGCTCGTTACAGTTGTGTAATATGGGAGGCTTTTGCCCGCCGTGGTTTGGGGATAAATGCATCAACAGGAGTTTCGACCAACGACCGCATCGTAACAGAAGATTTTACACCATATACAGAAAGACCATTAAGCTCGGATAAAGTTTTAAGCGTTTGTTCGCGCACACCATTTGTTTATACAGCTACTACCAACGTAGCAGGTACCACCTTTAGTTGGACACGCCCGGCTGTACCAGGTATCAGTAATGCAGCAGGGAGCGGAAGCTCGGCAAATATCAATGAATCATTGATTAATACAACCAATAAACCAATAATAGTGCTATATTATTTTAGTCTTGGCCCTGGTACTTGTAATGCTTTGCAAACTGTGAGAGTAGTAGTGAATCCTGAGCCTGTGCCTGCGCTTGATACCTATAATGTGTGTAAAAATGGTACTGTACCGGCTGGAGAAGGGTTGGCAATCGTAAATCCGGTTTCCAGCAGTTTTTCAGGTACACTTACAGGTTTATCGCCTGTATATAGAAGACCATTAGGCGATAATGTAACTACATATAATGGAGCAAGTGGCACAAATTATCGTTATTATACCTATAGTTTTATCTCTCCGGTTACAGGTTCTGTATCTATCGAAACGATTAACGGAACCATTAACACCGATAGATACGACACTTATCTTTCGTTGTACAAAAGTTCTTTTAACAGTACTGCGCCTGCGAATAATTTCCTGATTGGTGATGATGATAGTGGCGCATTGCTTTATGCTTCTAAAATTACCTATAATTTGGTTAAAGATAGCACTTATATTGTTGTTGTAACTACCTACGCTCAGAATGCAACAGGTAGCTTTGTGATAGGAGCTACTGCGCCTATCTTTAGTAACATTGTTACGTGGTATACTGCTAATACTGGCGGCACTGCTCTAGCAAAAGGTAGCGTGTTCAACCCTGTTGGTGTGCCTGGCTCCGGGGTGCCAAATACTGCTACTGCGGGCACAACCTATTTTTATGCCGATGCATCTAATTTATCGGCTTGCCGTGTTATGACCCGATTTATTGTTAACAACCCGAGCGTTGGAGGAAGCATTGCGGGCAGTACAACGGCTTGCTCAAATACAAATTCGGGTACACTTACTTTAAGTGGGTACACAGGTACTATTCTCAGATGGGAGTCGTCGACGGATAATTTTGTGAGCAATGTTGTGTCTATTTCTAATACAACAACGAGCCTCAATTATTCGAACTTAACACAAACTACTTATTATAGAGCAGTGATAAAAAGTGGTGATTGCCCACAAGCTAATTCGTCAGTAGCAACTATTACCCGAACCAATGTAACCTTGCCAACCACAACCGGAGCCAGCCGCTGTGGTGCCGGAACAGTAACACTTACAGCAACCGGCTGCGCTGGTGGTAACATCAACTGGTATGATGGTGTAACAGGTGGCACATCATTAGCTACCGGAACAAGTTTTACAACTCCTGCCCTTTCGGCTAGTAAAACTTACTATGCCAATTGTACGCTAAATGCTTGTGTTTCGAACAGAGTTGCAGCAGTAGCAACCGTTAATATTGCAACAGTACCAACAGCTTCGGGTGCAAGCCGTTGTGGTGCTGGCAGTGTTACGCTTGCAGCAACGGGCTGTGCAGGTGGTACTATTAACTGGTACACAGTAGCAACTGGCGGTACTGCAGTAGGTACCGGCGGTACTTATGCCACACCAAGTTTATCGGCCAATACTACTTATTATGTTAGTTGTACGGTTGGGGCTTGTTCATCTGCCAGAACAACCGTGCAAGCCACAATCAATGTGAATTTGGTGGTAACTGGTGCGCAGGTAGCGGGTAATTATAGAGCTTCGCAGACTATTACAAGTACGGCAAATGTAGCCTCTGGGGTAAATTATTATGCGGCTAAAGCCATTATACTTAATCCCGGTTTTCAGGCTGGAGGCAGCGAAATATTTATGGCCAAAATAGAGAACTGTCCTTGATTTTTGTTAGATAGATTTTTGTAGTAAATGGATAGGGGTTCAAATTTTGAATCCCTATTTTGTTTTATGCTGACGGTAATAAGCTATGCTCACATTTACTCGTCTTTTACCTTTGTTCTTGCCGCTAGTTTGAATAGATTTGTAAACGCACATTTTTATAAACAACCCTATGATAAAACGACTCAAATCTTGCTTGATTCTGCTTTTTGTTATTACAAAAAGCTATGCTCAAACCATTGAAACTACTTCACCACTGCCTGATGCATTAAAAACCATTGATGGAATAACAATAGACAAGGTATCGGACTGGGAGAAAAAGCGACGACCAGAAATATTGACCTTATTTGAAGACAATATCTACGGGCAAATGCCTAAAAAATTCGATAAAATCAGCTATAAAACCACTAATGAAGTAGCCAATGCTATGAACGGCAAGGCAAACTTAAAAGAAGTAGATATTAAGGTAGAAAAAGACAAGAAAACCGTAACGATTCATTTGATATTATTTATACCTGTTAAGGCTACGAAAAACTCACCGGTGTTTTTGCTGATTAATAATAGGGGCAAAGAGAATACCGACCCAACTCGCAAGGTAAAGAGCGAGTTTTGGCCTGCTGAAATGGCTATCGACAGTGGCTATGCTATTGCTGCTTTTCATATAAGCGATGCAGCCCCAGATAACAAAGACACCTATCAGAATAGTGTTTTACAGTTGTACCCTGAGCAACTAAATGCCGATAATGGCATGAAAGCCATTGGTGCTTGGGCATGGGCTGCCAGTAGGGTTATGGATTATTTTAAAACCAATAAAGACATAGATTTTAACAAAGTCAGTTTAGTCGGGCATTCAAGAGGAGGGAAGGCTGCTTTATGGGCTGGAGCGCAAGATAAGCGTTTTGCCATGATATTTGCTAGCTGCTCGGGTAATACGGGTGCTGCTTTGGCTAGAAGGAAAGTTGGCGAGTCAATCAAGGCTATTAATACTACTTTTCCGCATTGGTTCAATAACAATTATAAGCGATTCAACGATAATGCTGATGCCCTGCCCGTAGACCAACATCTATTGATTTCACTAATTGCCCCTCGACCAGTTTACACAACCTCTGCCACAGAAGATATATGGGCCGACCCTGTAGGCTCTTATATGTCTATTAGTGAGGCACAGAAAGTTTATTCATTATACGGCAAAAAATCAGGATTAAGTCCTAATCCTCCGGCAGTTAATACACCTATCATACAGTCGATTCTAGGCTACCATAACAGAGAAGGCATTCATAACATGACCGCCTATGACTGGGGCAATTTTATTCGTTTTGCTGGGTTTCATTATAAATAAATGTGGGACGATTTTCTAAATCGTCAAAATCCGGCAGGATTTTATTGATGTTATATTTATTGACTGTCGTTCGGAGAAGGGTTGACGTAGTGACTTATACATATTCATTCAAACAGGCGAGTTGTTAAACTTAATACCAATGTATACATGAAACAGTGGAAACATATAGTATTAAGCATTTTTTTTTCTGTATATATTGCAACAGTTTTATTAACTGACATTTCGCTCGTAGGTTTTTGGACTGGCATACTATTTTCAATCGTGCTTTCAATAATTACGTTGATATTTGTATTTAAAAGAAGGACAAATAAATTATGGTTGACAATATCACTGAAAATAATGAATGTTCTTTGTCTGTTAACTTTATTGAGGCTATTAGGTTTAAACCTTGTCAGTACCTTTTTCTGGGATATATCAAAACTTCGCACCTTTTATTATCAGTCAGTAGATGGAAGGCTTTTCAATGCTTATTTCAAACCTGTTGGTGCATATTCGGGAGGTTATGGCAATTTTTGGATTACGGAGACTCCAAAGTATTTTCCATTGATAGAGTCAAGGGTATATTTTAACAGAACTGTTCATCATGACTTTAGTGACGACATATTTGATGGTGAACCGATTGATAACTATGAGGTAGTTCGTAGTTATATAAAAGAAGAAGTTATTGACAAACAAAAATTGAAGTAGCGTTTGGCTGAGTTAAGTTATAGTTCCTGTAAGTTTCTGAACGACTATTTCTAAGATTTTGTATAGGTTAACACTTATTGAACGAGCAACCCAATGCGTAGGGGTTCAAAATTTTGAACCCCTACGTAGCATTACAGTAAATAATTGGTATCTATTCACGCAATCACTTTCCCCCATAAACCCCACTTAAAAAAGCCTTTACAGAGATTGGTTTGTGGCCTAATAAGGTTTCTAAATCAGTTTCGGTTGATGAGAACTCACCTTGTTTGAAAGCCTCTGCGAAGCCAGCAGTTACACCCAGCATTTCAGCAGGAACGCCTGCTTGTTTCAATATTTCAACAAATGCCGCAGGCTCAGGGCTTACATAGCCTACTGCTTTACCCGACGCTTCACTGATGATTCTGGCGATGTCGTGAAAAGTAACTGCTTCGGTATTCGAGATTGCATAGTCTTTATTTTCGTGGCCTGTACTGCTCAAGATATTGGCTGCTGCTTCTGCCATGTCGCTACGTAGCGTAAATGCTACTGGAGTATCGCCAGCTGGGAGGAACACACCTGTTTCAAGCACATTTGGTCCTATAAACATAGGTAATAAATCAGCATAGATATTATTGCGTAAAATAGTGTAGGTAAGCCCGCTTTCTTTAAGGGCTGCCTCAGTTGCCAAGTGAGTTTTGGCTACAATATAAATTGGCGATGTTTCGGTTTCGTTTTTGCGTATAAAGCTTGTATACACCACATGACCTACACCTGCTTCTTTGGCCGCTTTCACTACATTTTCGTGTTGTTGTCCACGTTGCATTACATCGCTACCCGAGACAAAAAAGAGCTTGTCGATACCTTTAAAAGCTGCTACCAATGAAGCGTAATTGTCGTAGTCGCCTATCAGAATCGTAACACCTTTGCCCTTTAGGTCTCCTGCTTTGGCTTCGTCTCTTACCAATGCGGCAATGGTATTGGCCGGAGTACCTTTTTTCAATAAAAAATCTATAGTTGTTGCGCCTAGAGGCCCTGTTGCGCCTGTTACTAAAATCATGTTCAGAAAGTTTTTATAAATAAATTGTTTTGATGGGCACAAAAGTACTTATATTTGCTATATAAAATATAGTAATATACTAATGTATAGCACTATACTTTTGTATAGCAAGCATCTCAATAATTATGACAGCAACAAAAAGAATAGTAGATTTTGCCGAAGCAAAGGCTTGTCCCGAGCAATTTGTATTGGCCATAAACGATACCCTGAATGTACTGACCGGAAAGTGGAAATTGCCGATTCTGGCTTCATTATCTTATGGAATTAAGCGTTTTACAGAGATACAACGCAATATTCCGAAGATAACGCCACGAATGTTGTCGAAAGAGTTGAAAGAACTTGAACTCAACGGCATGGTAAAGCGGATAGTGTACGATGCTACTCCCGTGCTGGTAGAATATGAAATGACTGAATCGGCCAAAGATTTATCGGCAGTAATAGATAGTATGCTGCATTGGGGCTTAAAGCATCGAAAAACTATTATGCAAAATGAGTGCTAAATTAGGATTACAGCGTATCGTGAAAATACAAAAGACTCATGCTACTATGGCAGAAATGCATTTAGATGAATAGTTTTTTGCACTATTTATGCATAACTATTAAATCACCTTCCGTAGGGGTTTAATAATTGTATTTGTAAACAAATTTATTGTCTTCTAGTACTTCGGTTGGGTAGCCGTCGGCATCGTATTTGTAACTGCGCTCAAATGTATAGCTCCCTGTTGCTTTTAGCACATTGTTAGGGCTTTTGTTGAAAGGGCTAATCCATTGAGGCCTTTGGTTGATGGTATAATAAGGGTTAATCTTGTTGTCGTATGTATAGTGGGTTGTTCCGCCGTAGAAGTTATTTTCTTTAATAAGATTTCCTCTTGAATCATATTCGAAGGTGCTTACCCTGGGGGTTTCTCCTCCGCCAATTATTTGTTTTTCAACCAATCCTTTTGCATTATAAACAAACTCAGTAGTGTTATCAGTTCTGATAACTTTGGTGAGTTGCCCTTTACTGTTATAAGTAAAAGTCTCTTCTAGTTTCATGCCCCCCTTAGGGTCACACAAGGCTGCCAAACTAGAGTAAATACTGCGCATAGTTGTTTTTAACTTGCTTAGCGTTCCGCCAGAATACTCATATACAAACTCATCGGCCGGGTTGGTTTCACACATCATATAATAGTTTTCTTTTACCAGTACGTCTTTCTGATACTCGAAAGTCATATAAGGTCTATTTTCTCTTGTTACGCTTGACAGTCTTTTACCAACTATAGGTGTAGGGTCAGTGGCATCTTTTTTACACCCTAGTGCAAAGGCAAGTATGAGGATGAGGGCAAGGTTTTTCATAGTTTTTATTTAGCGATACGTTACATCTACCTATTACAAATATAAGCATTTAAAGAACGAAATCTTGAATTGGGTTATTTATAACTATGATTCAAAAAACAGGTGTTTGGTTGTAATTTTTTTTGAGGTTTTTGGGATTTGTAGACTTTTGAGGTTAGGAAGCATATTTGTGTAAATGTAGAGTTAGTCATTTTATCACTTATAATTAAAAAAGTAGCGAAATAGAGCTTTCCTATTTCGCTACTAAATAAATATCACTTACTCAACCGCTCCAACATTTGTTTACCGCCCTTGTTGTTAGGGTTGAGGTCTACCGATTTCTGATACATTTTTATGGCTTCTGCTTTATTACCCGTTTTAAGCAAGGCTTCGCCTAAGCTGTCATATACGTTCCAGCTGTTGGGATATAATGCTACATTTATTTTGAAAAGTTCGAGGGCATCATTGGGTCTATCTCCCATTACTCTGTAAGCCCAATCGTTCAGTTCGTTTTCGTCAGGTACAAGCGTCGGGTCTTTTTTTCTGATTTCTTCTAATATCTGAGGGGCTTTATCGTAGCCACGTTTGTTAAGTTCAATTCTCAACATAGTGATAGGGTCAGCGGCCGGAATCTCGGCATTGTAGATGCCTGCCAGTTCTTCCAACCAGTTTTCGGGTGCTGAACCACCCAGATTGGTTAGGGCAATTACAGCCAGGTCGTCGTCGGGGTACACCAGAAAAGCCGACCGACCGCCGCCGCTCATGCCTACGGCCCAGTGTTTGGGGCGAAACTTATTTACACCCCAGCCCAAAGCCCAGTTGGTAGGTTTGCCATTATTGAAGGTTATCGGCAACCACATGGTTTTCAGGGCTTCTTTGGTTTTTAACAATTTGCCTGTTTGCAGGGCAATTATCCATTTAGCCATTTCTTCAGCGGTGCTGTTCAGACCCGAGCCGGTACGACGAGACGGTGCAAACTCTGCATAATTATTAGTGAGCTTGGCTTCGGTAAGTGGGTAGCCATCCATATATTTTTTGTAGCTATAAGTTGGCGCAAAATGTGGAATCACATCACGGGAATCGCCAAAGACAGTATTTGGCATACCAACCACATCAAATTGTTGCTCCTTAAATACCTGTGCGAAAGGTTTTCCACGGAGTTTTGAAATCACTTTGCCTAACAATACATAATTGGTTTGGTTGTAGCTAAACTGCTCTCCGGTCGGGAAATCCATAGGCATAGCTGTTACTTTCTTCCATGTTTTTGCTTCATTATTGGCACCTGCAGGCTCTTGAATGCGCAGAATGTCGGGCAAGCCTGATATATGCGTAAGCAATTGTTGAATTTTGACAGGCTGCCATTGCGCAGGCAGGCTATCGATATAGGATGAAATAGGAGCGTTGAGGTCGAGCTTGCCCTCCTCAACCAGTTGCATTATGGCAACACCCGTAAAAGCTTTGGTGCAGGAGTTAATGGCAAAAATAGTTTTATTATCTACTTGTACATTGTCCTGAATGTTGGCAATGCCATAGGCTTTGCTGAATACAATTTTACCCTTCTGCACAACGGCTACCTGCATACCCGGAATCTTCGAATCGTGCAATTGCCGAAGTAAAAAGTCATCTACCTGTTTTTGTTTTGATTGCGCAAATCCTAGCTGACAAAGCAGCATTAATACAATAGTTAGCTTTTTCATAAATGAATTAAAACGTGATTTTTGCGTGGTAACTTGGCTTGTGCAGAAAGGTTACAGAAACTTGTCAGAACTTCGATTTTTGAATTTGATGATTACTCCTTTAACTGATACTGTTTTAGTTTATTTTTCAACTCCAAATTGCTATTTAATTGATTTTATCTAATCAAAAATAAGTTTCTCTTTAATGAGACAAGGGCGTTTTTCTTTACCGTAAAATAATAAAAAAACCTTATAATAATAAAAATGACTTACGGGCTATTTGCGGTGCTCAGATAATAGTTAAATTACGTTTACAGATGTATAAGGATTTTGTTCGAGGGAGGAGTTGTGAGGCTAAAAATATATCTGAAAACTCGTTAAACTGCTTTTTATTATTTCCTATTGAATTAGCACCTGCTCATTATTTGTAAGGTGTGCTAATTTGTCACGCAATCTCACAATAAGTTGCCGCCTAATAAGTTTTCAAAGTTTTTACTTGTTCGTAAACCTTCTTTATTAACTTTGTCAACTATCTTATAGCATATTACTTAACCATTTAAAATAATTTAAAAACTTTACCTTATGAAGCACATCTATTTATTAACTTTTGTATTTTTCTCGTTTTTAACTGCGTCTCATGCCCAAATTCCTCAAGGAATTCCTTATCAGGCCATTGCACGCAACGCCAGCGGAAATATATTAGTAAATCAGAATATTGCCGTGCGTTTTACCGTTTTTACAGGTAGCTCTAGCGGCACAATTGCTTATGTAGAGCGGCATACAACCACTACCAATGCCCTAGGCTTATTTACGCTTACTTTAGGAGCAGGTACTCCGCTAACCAACACTTTTGCAAGTATCAATTGGGCTGTTGGGAGTAAATTTTTACAGGTTGAAATGGACCCTGCCGGAGGAAGCAGTTATGTAAACCTTGGCACAAGCCAGATGCAGAGCGTTCCTTATGCCTTATACGCTGAAACAAGCGGTACAGGCGGAGCAACAGGGCCTACAGGAGCAACTGGTGCAACAGGGCCGCAAGGGATACAAGGTATTCAAGGCGCAACCGGTGCTAGAGGCGCAACAGGTTCGACAGGTGCAACGGGGCCACAAGGTATTCAAGGCGCAACTGGTTCGACGGGTGCAATGGGGCCACAAGGCATACAAGGCGCAACAGGTTCGACAGGTGCAACAGGAAATACGGGTGCAACAGGACCGCAAGGTATACAAGGTATTCAAGGTGCAACTGGTGTAACTGGTTCAACAGGAAATACGGGTGCAACAGGGCCGCAAGGCATACAAGGTATTCAAGGTTCGACAGGTGCAACAGGTGCACAAGGTATTCAAGGCGCAACTGGTTCGACAGGTGCAACGGGGCCACAAGGTATTCAAGGTGCAACAGGAAATACGGGTGCAACAGGGCCGCAAGGCATACAAGGTATTCAAGGTTCGACAGGTGCAACAGGTGCACAAGGTATTCAAGGCGCAACTGGTTCGACAGGTGCAACGGGGCCACAAGGTATTCAAGGTGCAACAGGAAATACGGGTGCAACAGGGCCGCAAGGCATACAAGGTATTCAAGGTTCGACAGGTGCAACAGGGCCACAGGGTATTCAAGGCGCAACTGGTTCGACAGGTGTAACAGGTGCAACTGGAAATACTGGTGCAACAGGGCCGACAGGTGTTACAGGCGCAACAGGGCTGACAGGTGCAACTGGAAATACTGGTGCAACAGGACCGACAGGTGTTACAGGCGCAACAGGTGTTACAGGTGCAACTGGAGATACAGGCGCAACAGGGCCGACAGGTGTTACAGGCGCAACTGGAGATACGGGCGCAACAGGACCGACAGGTGTTACAGGCGCAACTGGAGATACAGGAGCAACAGGGCCGACAGGTGTTACAGGTGCAACTGGAGATACGGGCGCAACAGGAAATACAGGAGCAACAGGTGTTACAGGCGCAACAGGAAATACGGGTGCAACTGGTGCTACTGGCGCAGCAGGATCAGGCTCTGCGACGTCAATAACAATGTTGGGTAACTTTGTAAATCCTTTAGGTACTGGTGTAAATTATTATACCAGACCAATAAATGCGGTTATAGATCCAATTACAGATATAACTAAGCCAGCGGCATTTAGTGTGATGCCTTACTCTTGCACAATAAAATCTTTAGACGTATCGAGTATAGTAACTACAGGTGGTGGATCAGGTACTAATGTTTCAACCATAACTGTATATGTCAATGGGGCGGCTTCTGCTTTAACCTGTGATTTGTCTAATTCTGTCAATACCTTAGGGTCAGCTAACAATTGCTCTAGTACGGGTAGTGTGAGTATATCAGCTCTTGATAAAATTAGTGTAAGGTTCAGGCAGACAAATGATGCGGCAATTATAGCTTATACTTTTATTATAAAAACGGAATAAGAAACCACTAAAACTAAAAAACTATGAAAAAAGGCTTTTATCTTATTATTGGTTTATTTATAATTGTTGGCAATGGGTGGGCACAAAGCGTAAGCCCACAGGTAATAGCTTCTGCCGGAGGTTACACAGCCACTGGCAATGTTCAGGTATCGTGGACATTGGGCGAAACCTTCACTACC